>DATEHP010000187.1:0-19785 GCA_035279505.1 Candidatus Sulfotelmatobacter sp.
ACAGGAACAGCGCATCTTGCGCCTCTTCTCCGAAGGCAAGAACTCGGCGGAGATCGCAAGAAAACTCGGGATTACCCTGCAGACACTCCGCAATCACCTGCACCATGCCAATGAGAAACTGGGCACACGCAACCGGCTGGAAGCTGTCACCCACGCGATGCACCGGAATTTGATCTGACACCTCACGGACGGGATGATGCCTGGGACGTTCGTATGCTCAGACAAGTTCACCGCCGGCGCACACGCCACATCCATTTCTCGCCCGTGATCGCTGGAGTTGCCCCTCTCGAAGCTAGGAAGGGATGTTCCTCGCTGCGTCACCTGCAGTCGCTCCGTGGAATCTTTCCGATCGGTGCGTTTCTGGTGGAACATTTCTTCTCCAACCCGTTTGCACGGAATGGTGCAAATGCGTACAACGAGAACGTCCCTTTCTTGGTTGGCTGCCCTTTGTTTTTTTCTTGGAGTTGTTCTTCATCTGGATTTGCATCGTCTATCACGCAGGCTAGGGCTCTGGTACCGGGGCGAGCCAAACGCGGTGAGTATCCGTGGACGGTCAACTGGATGTATGTGGCACAGCGCTGAACCGGTGCCATCGCTTTCTTTTATGCGCTGGCATGTGTGGCGGCGCGCTTAGCACCACCGCGCTGCACGGGAATCACCCGCGTTCCCGGTCGCCCACAATCGCTTTTACCAGCAGTCGGGTGCATCGGTGCTGCCGACTGGATCGCACCCACTCTTCAGAATTGATAGTCGCAAAATCCTTTTAAAGATCATCTCTGCTCTGCATCATGCTGCCGACTTCCTGACTAGTGCTGCCGCTTCCCGATCCGCCCACCAGATCACGGTCCCTTGAGCTAGCCGAACCCCGGCTGCCGGGTAGTGCTTCGAGTCAGGCGGGCCGGTGAGAACATGGTGTAAGGCTTGTGCTTTGTTCGATCCTGTGACAAGGAAGTGGACGTTGGCAGCATGAGTCAGTACTGGCAACGTCAGCGTAAGGCGCAGAGGTGGCTCGGTCGGGGCTTTCACTGCTACCACCCAACGCATCTTTTCTTCGAGAGCGGGTGATCCGGGGAATAGCGATGCAGTATGCCCCTCTGCTCCGAGCCCGAGCAGAACTAGGTCGAAGCGCGGCCATTCTTTGGAGAAATAGCCTCTCAGCGTTTTCTCATAATTAAGTGCAGCTACGTCTGGATCAGGGAACTCGGTCGGCATAGGATGCACATTGCCAGCCGGACAGGGGACGTCGTCCAGTAAAGTCTCCCTCGCCATGCGGTAGTTACTCCGTGGATCGCCAGGCCGCACGTAACGCTCATCTCCCCAGAAAATGTGGGCTTTGTTCCACGGAATCTGATCCCGAAACTGGTTGGAAAACAGGTGGTAGAGGATACGAGGGGTGTTTCCACCGGCGAGGGCCAGGGAAAATCTACCGTTGGTTTGCACGGACTCGTGGATTATCCTGACCGCGGCCTCGGCCGCTCGAAGGCTGAGTTCGTTCACATCAACAAGTACACGTAGATCTGGTTTCATGCTCCCTCCGGCGCAACCGCTGGTTCGTAGGCTTAGAACAGGAACGGTACTCCAAAGCACTTACACAACCTGTTCATCGTGATATGACATTTGTCCAACCATTTCTTTGGGAAGCACTTGATTGCCGCCCCACTCGAGCACGACCTTGATTTCGTCCGAACCGTGATGCTGAAACGCGGTTTCGAATTCCGTATAGTTGTGTCGTTGCGTGATGAGGCCTGCCGCGTGCTCAGGCCAGCGCGACTGCGCTTGTACGAGATCGTTCACCGCCAATTGGAAGTGGTCGTGGGATGCATTGACGCTCCCTACCATTATTTGGTTACGCAGCACGAGCCGCCGCATGAATTCCGCACCATCGATTTTCAGCGGCCGGTCGCCGGATGGTATGCCGGTCACTACGTACACGCCGTTGATGGCTAATGCATCGATGAGGTCGAATTCAAGACTGGGAACCCCTGTGGCCTCGAAGATCAGGTCGAACAACTCGATCTGGCCGATGAGGTGGTCTGGCGTAATTTGGCGTCCATCCATGTAATGTCCACCAATCGAATCTAACCATCGAGGGCGGACGGTGTTCGCATCCACTACGTCCAGACCCCAGACCTGAGCACCACGCAGACGCAATGCCAACGCTGCCAACAATCCAATCGGGCCCAACCCTGCTACCAGACAGCGCTTTCCGGTGATCCAATCTCGCGATGCCGCAGCATCCGGGATACGTATGAGTTGCAGCTGTATGGATTCCGCGATCGCCTTCTCGGCCACTGAAAAAGGCTCGACGAGTACACCCACCGCCTCTAGTTCGGGCGGCACTCGTACAATATATTGTTCGCGATCCACCACGTATTCCGTCTGGTATCCATCCAGGCCCGAGATCCCGCGCTCGGAGTAGAGGCCGGTTTGGCACATGTCAGAGCGGTTCATCGCACATGGCCGGCATTTTCCGCAGCCCCGGCGAACGGTGAATACGGCATAATCGCCCGGCTTGACCTGCTTCACCCCACGGCCAGTCTCGATCACTTGGCCGAACATCTCATGGCCAAGCACCAAATCTTCGCGAGAAGGTGGCGCTTTCGCGCGGCCACCGGCGGCCTCCTCGCGGTCAGTGCCACAGATGCCAACCCGCAACACCCGGAGTTTTATCTGGTCAGGCAGGGAGATCGATGGTTCAGGTCGATCAACTAACCGGACCGTCCTGGTTCCAGGTACAACCGAAATGGCTTTCATTTTGTTACCTCCTTTGCGGCGCCATTGCGAGGAAAAACGTCCAACCATCCGAAATATCTTCAACGTGCATCTCCTCACCTCTGCGCATGTCTGTTGTGAGCATTTTGCTTGGCCGCACCGGGCTCAGGAATTGGACCTGGCTTCCGCAATCGCGCCAAGATCTCCTCCACGATCACACTGGGCGGCGGTGAAACATCAACGACAATAGCGTCGGAAGGCTCTTCCAGTGCCTCAAACTGGCTGGCAAGCATGGACACCTTCATAAAGTGGCTCGAGCGATGCTTCAGGCGCGAACGAATGAGTTCCGCAGGACCCTTCAGATAGACCCAGGTAATCGGAATGTCGCGCGCGATCAACTCTCTATATTCCTGCTTCAGAGCAGAGCACCCGACTACAAGATTCTCACCTCGTTTCGAGAACTTCCGAATGCGATCACGAATGGCTGCGAGCCATGGAGCACGATCGGAATCAGTTAAGGGAATACCACGACTCATTTTCTCGATGTTCTCTCTGGAGTGCAGTGAATCTCCCTCAAGAAATGGGCATTGGATCGCGTCGGCAAGCATTGTGCCGATGGTTGTTTTCCCCGATCCCGAGACTCCCATTACTACGATGATCATGGCGGAATTCTGCCCGTTACGTAGAACTGATTCTCTTACGGCCACTCTCAAGCCGGCTGCGTTCGAAGTACGAACCGTTCCATGGCCAGCGCAAAGCCCTCTTCTTTGTTGGAACTGGTCACGAATCTGGCCTGATGCTGCACCTCCGGGCTGGCATTCCCCATGGCGATACTGATTCCACTGCGCTTAAACATGAGCACATCGTTCGGCATGTCTCCTATGGTCGCGATATTTGCGGTAGGCACCTGTAGCATTTCTGACAGGGTAGTGATCACCTCTCCTTTGTTGGCCTTCGGATGAGTTACGTCCAGGTAGTAGGGCTGGGAGCGAGCGGCCGAGACGTGCTCGCCGCGCTCCTGCTGCACGTCCTTTTCGCAGCGCGCGACCGCTCCAAGATCGTCACTGACGCCGACGATTTTCATGACTCGATCCAGCAAACCATCAAACATGGACACGACGATTGGGGGGAACTTGACCGTCCACTCTTCACGGTCCACATGGGGACCATGACGCGACGGTACAAACCAGTCCTTCTCGTTATAAATCCAGACGTCGAGCTTATGTCTTGTCAGGATGTCGATCACGGGTTGCACCGCTTCGCGCGGGAGCAGGTTTTCGCGAATGACAGAAAGATCGGGCCGCACGAACAGACCCCCGTTAAACGCCGTAACAGGATGTTGAAGTTGAAGATCGTCGATCAACATCTTCATACCCCGTGGAGGCCGGCCGCTGGTGATCGTAAAAGCGATCCCCGTCTCCATGATTCTTTGAACCGCGGCATGGGCCCGCGGCGTCACGACTTTGTCGGGAGTCACTAGGGCACCATCAACATCCGCCACCACCAGACGTACATCTTCTCCGGCTTCTTCTTTGTTTTTCATCTGATTCCCCTTTTACGGCGTTATCGGTCGCAGAGATGGCCGTTCCAGAAGCAGCCCGGACTCTGAGCCTCCAAGACCGTTGCCCACACCACTTTGAGATTGTTTGTGAGTCGTTCTACCTGCCGTTCTTCTCTTCATCGATGATCTCGCTGCTTCTCTTCTTGCCCGACGGCTTCGAGTAAACTCTTCATGTCCTCAGCGTGCTCTTCCTCGTTGGCGAGAATCGCTTCCATCATGCGCCTGCTTGTCGGGTCATTGTCCGCCAGATAACGAATGATCTCGGAATAGGACTCGATGGCAATGCGCTCTGCCACCAAGTCTTCCCGAATCATGTCGAGTAGCGTGTCCCCTTCGACGTATTCGGAGTGGCTCCGGGTAAGCATGCCTTCCGGGCTGAAGTTCGGCGCCCCATCAAGCTGGGTGATTCTCTCCGCGATTTGATCGGCGTGTCCCTGCTCCTCATTGGCGTGTTCAAGAAATTCCTCTGCCACGGCCTGAGAGTGAATGCCCTTCGCCATGTAGTGATGACGCTTGTAGCGGAGGACGCACACTATTTCCGTCGCGAGCGCCTGGTTGAGGATTCTGACGACCGTTTCCCGGTCCCCCCTGTAATCCGGGGTTACCGCGCCTTCCATAATCTGCTGACGCGCGCGCCGTCGAATCTCCTTGATATCTGTTAAGAAGGTTCCTGTTTCGTGAGAAATCACTTTTGTAGCCATGGATTGCTCTCCTCACATTTCAAAGTCGTGTACGAACTCAACAGAGGCCTTTTCCACCTCCGCTCAACCCTTCGCGATCACCAAACCGCCAAGCTGGCGAACAGCAGTCGGGTATACCATCAGTGCTGCGAGCAGGATCGTACGTACGCTCAGATTGATCACTTGCGAGCGCCTTTTCATGCGGACCTGGGGATCTTTGCGATGCGCCAAGCCCGCACACAGTCAGGCAGGATTACAGGATTACGGACTCGATCCGGCCCTTGAATTACGGCGGTTTCCATCTGGGATTGCGGCAGGGCCGATCCATCAAGAACCTGCCGCCTCTCTATCCAGAGCCGTCTTGAGGAGCTTGAATGCTCGCCTACGCTGTAATCTTGCAATGGTGGCTGGCCGCTTTCCAGGCAGACGGAGCATAGCTGACACGAGCAAGTCTCACTTCTGTGTTATATCCAACCACTAGGCAGCCTTGACACCGACTGGAATCTTCTTCCCCAGGTCGACGTTTGGCAAAGTGATGTTCAGCACCTCGTTTTTTAGAGTGGCCGTTACTTTTTCCGGATCGATCTCATGTGGCAGATCGAGAACTCGAAAAATCTCATCGAATCCTTCCACCCTGCGGACCGCCTTTCCCTTGTGTTGTTCTGAAGATTGTTGCTTCTTGCCGCAGATGACGAGTCGCTTTGGCTCGATCCCCACTTCTAGATTTTTGTCTGTGAAACCAGGCACTTCGGCTCGGATCTGAAGCTCTCCATCGCTCGCGATCACTTTTACCGGGACCGGAGTCAACAACTCAGATTCGGCCCGAAACCAGTCGTCCCAGTCATGGCCATGCTCCGACCTTCGAGCTTCGAACAGTTCGTAGGCACGATTCGCGATCGCATCGGAGATCTGCCCCATCCGCTCGGCAAAAGTGTCGCCTTCGGTAAGTCTGAGAATGGCAAGGGGAGTAGTAGTGCGGTGTAGGTTTGTTGCCAGCGTGCTCTTCACTTCATTTTCTCCTTTTCGTCAAATGCATGTACTCTATGACGCTTGCGTTTTTTTTTATGATTGCCTGACGGTCAACTCGGGTCCTATAACTCGACTGTCGATCGTCAAAAGATACCAATCGTTGCTGCCATCCCAGCCGATCAATTCTGTTCTCCGGGACGCCAAAAAGCTGCCCGAGCGTGCGAGCCAGGCCGGTAGGTGCTACAGGCGTGATCGAAAATGACCGATAAGCCACAGATCCGGTATCCCTGCCGATTTATGCACACCCGCGCCGCACAACTGATGAACTCGTACTCTTGTGCCTGGCGTTGCCGCTGTCATTGAAAACTTCTTTCTGATGAACCCATGCTCGGCCGAACGCTAACGTCTTGCAATCCAACATTCGTCCTCATTGGTATTACACTTGTCCCATACCAGAGGGAACCGAGTCGGCGGGATTAGTAGCGATCTCTAACCGAGCCTTGCAGCCCTTTCTCGACTCTTTGATGATGGTTGTGCGCACAACGGGCAGTGCGAGCAACTGTGACCGGGCCTGCAGACGGTCTTAGTCACCATTTGGAGAGAATCGTGGCTCGTTTCTGACGGAGTGTTTTATTAGGTTCCGGGCCTTCGCTGGTCCCGTCGATGTTCCCCCATCGAACCACTGACTCACTTCAAGCAGCAACACAGGTCTACGGCCTTAGTCTGGAAGAATGCATCGGGCCCAGGTAAAGCACCATGGAGCCCGCTCCGCAAAAACTCTGGTTCTGTCGGGTTTTCTTTTCGAGCACGGAGCGACTGAAACGCCCGCCTAATCAAGCGAATGTTCTTGCGCTGTAGAAACAAGAGAGATGCACGTGGCAGTTCCGCTCACAGCAGGGGCAGACCGCACTCAATCATCTTTCCTCATTCATGCTGCTGCCCGCTCTCGGTTGCGGTATCGCCGTATGAGGGAATTTGTCGAACTATCATGCTTCAGCGATGGCTCCTCAGCTGCCTGGAGCTCTGGGATGATCCGCTTGGCCAGTACCTTGCCTAGTTCGACGCCCCACTGATCGAAGGAATCGATTTGCCATATCGTGCCTTGTGTGAAAACACTGTGCTCGTAGAGCGCAATCAGTTTGCCTAGAGTCTCCGGCGTCAATCGTTCCGCCAGAATCACGTTTGAAGGACGGTTGCCTTCGAAGGTGCGATGCGGTACGAGCCAGTCAGCGGTTCCTTCTGCTCGGACCTCTTCCGGCGTCTTGCCGAACGCGAGCGCTTCCGCTTGCGCGAACACATTCGACATCAGCAAGTCGTGATGATCGCCGAGCGGATTCAATGTCTCGCAGAAGCCAATGAAATCGCATGGGATGAGCTTCGTGCCCTGGTGAATCAACTGATAAAAGGAATGCTGGCCGTTCGTCCCGGGCTCACCCCAGAAGATCGGGCCCGTCTGGTATTGCACCGGCGCCCCTTCCAGCGTCATGTGTTTCCCATTACTCTCCATGGTCAACTGCTGCAGGTAGGCCGGAAAGCGCTTGAGGTACTGCTCGTAGGGCAAAACCGCAATCGTCTGGGAGCCGAAGAAGTTGTTGTACCAAACAGTAATCAGTCCCATCAGTGCCGGGAGGTTACGATTGAAGGGTGCGGTGCAGAAATGCTCATCCATCGCGTGGAATCCGGCAAGCATGGCGCGGAAATGCTCCGGACCAATCGCGATCATCGTTGACAGGCCGATCGCGGAGTCCATCGAGTAGCGCCCGCCCACCCAGTCCCAAAAGCCAAACATGTTGGCGGTGTCAATACCGAACTTCTCGACTTCATGGCGGTTGGTCGAGACTGCGACGAAATGGCGCGCGATAGCTTTCTTGTCTTCTCCCACAGCCTGCCGCATCCACTCGCGGGCCGTGCGCGCGTTGGTCATCGTCTCGAGCGTGGTGAAAGTCTTCGAGGAGATGATGAATAGGGTCTCCTCAGCATTGAGGTCCTGCGTCGCCTCAGCAAAGTCCGTGCCATCCACGTTGGAGACAAAACGAAAATTCAGACCGCGGGCACTGTAGTACTTTAGAGCCTCGTAAGCCATGACCGGTCCCAGGTCGGAGCCGCCGATGCCGACATTGATCACGTTGCGAATTCGCTTGCCCGTATGCCCCTTCCAGTCGCCGCTGCGCAGACGATTGGCGAACGCCGTCATCCGCTCGAGCACAGCTTGCACCGGGGGCACCACGTTCACACCGTCCACCATGATCGACTCATCCTTCGTGGCTCGCAACGCCACATGTAGAACTGGGCGTTTTTCGGTGACATTGATCTTCTCACCACTGAACATCGCGTTGATATGCTCGCGCAGCCTGGACTGCTCCGCGAGTTCGAGGAGCAACCGGATCGTCTCGTCGGTGACGCGGTTCTTGGAGTAGTCAAAGTAGAAACCTACAGCCTCGAACGCGAAGCGCTCGCCGCGCTGCGAATCCTCAGCGAAAAATTGGCGGAGGTGCGCATTTTGTATCTTGGCACGATGCTGCTGCAGCGCCTTCCAGGCTGGCCGCTCGAGGAGTGGAGTGATTGCAGTTTGGGGTTGCGGAATCGTGATCATTTTTCTATTCCTCCACAAGAGGATGGTTAATCGAGGCACTCGAGACGGAATGAGACGCTTTCCTTGAACCTGACGCCTGGTCCACTGCTGGCGCTTTTGTTCATGTAGATTCACCCTGCAGCCCTGAGATCGACGTTTTTCGATCCGATCGAGTCGAGAAGTTCATTCCACGATTTGACAAACGACTCGGCGCCTTCGCGCTGGAGATCGGCGGCAAGCTGATCGTGGTCGATCCCGGCTTTGGCGAACTGGGCGATCACCTTTTCGGCATCGCCGCCGTCGACCGGCAATAGATCACCCAGTTCACCGTGGTCAGCGAAAGCAAGTAGCGTCGCATCGGGGATCGTATTGATGGTGAATGGTGCGGCGAGAGCCTGGATGTAGAGAACATCGGAGGCAGCCGGGTCTTTGGTACCCGTACTCGCCCAGAGCAGGCGTTGTGGGCGCGCGCCGGCATTGGCCAGCCGCTGCCAGCGATCCGAATCGAGCAGTTGTCGGTAGGCTTTGTACGTCCGCTTGGCGACGGCGATCCCGAGATTGTCTTGCAATCTCACGGGGACTTTACCCATTGTCGCTTTGTCCCAGCGGCTGATGAAGACCGACCCCACGGACCATACGGCCGGATTGAGGCCGGCCTGGATGCGCCGCTCGACGCCCCGGAAGTAGGCATCGGCAGCCGCCAGATATTGCTCGCACGAAAACAGCAGTGTCACGTTCACTGGCACTCCGGCGAAGATGGCCTCCTCAATCGCCGGAATGCCTTCTCGGGTGCCGGGGATCTTGATGAAGAGATTCGGGCGCCCGGCCCGGGTATAGAGCTGCTTAGCCTCGGCGATCGAACGGGCCGTGTCATGAGCCAACAAGGGGGATACTTCCATCGACACCCATCCATCAGTGCCATTTGTCCGGTCGTGAACTGGTCGGAAGAGGTCGGCCGCCTGGGTCAAGTCCTCCAGCGCCAACTCGAAGAAGAGCCCCTCGCCTGACTTGCCTACCCTGGTCTTCTGACGAATGGCGTCATCGTAGAACTTCGAATTCTTAATCGCGTGGTCGAAGATCGAGGGATTCGAGGTAAGCCCGGTGAGCGACAGTTCGTCGATGTACCGGCGGAGCGTCCCGCTCGTCAGGAGCCCGCGGGAAATGTTGTCAAGCCAGAGACTCTGGCCAATATCGTGGAGTTGTTGTGTCGGCTTCATATTCTTTTCCTTAATGACATGTCCAAGAAATCTATTCCCTACGTCGTTTGACCGCGAAATGGCGAGGGGGTTGCGAAGACCTACCTGTAAGGCAGACTTAACCGCGTTCACGATATAGCCGGAAGAAATACCGAACTTGTCGATTAGCTCCTTGGCCTCACCGCTGTGCGCGATCTCCCGCACGGCCAGCTTATAGGTCTGGAAGCTCCCTTGAGCCAGGGCGGAAAGAACGGCATCGCCAAGGCCTCCGTGTTCATAGTGATCTTCCACCGTGACGACAATCCCACCCACTGCTCGAGCCGACGCGATCAGCTCTTCGCGATCGATAGGTTGAACGCTGAACAAATCGATGACGCGAACCGAAATACCTTCTTTCTGAAGCTGGTCGTACGCGGCTAGAGCTTCAAAGACGGTGACACCGCCCGCGACAATGAGGGCCCGGTCTTTGAGGCTCTTTCGGAGGATTTTGCATCTCCCGATCGTAAACTCCTCGTCGGGGCCGTAGAGAATCGGGGATTTCGGGCGCCCGAGACGCAGATAGCAAGGGCCGGCTCGATCGACGATCATGGTCGTGGCTTTCCATGCACTGGTGGCGTCGGCCGGATAGAGCACGGTGAAGTCCGGTTCCGCACACATCATGGCAAGGTCCTCAAGCCCCATCTGCGACGGACCGTCCTCGCCAATGGACACTCCACAGTGGGTGCCGACGAGTTTAATATTCAGCTTGCTGATGGCCGCCATGCGAATGAAATCGTACGCCCGGGTCATGAAGCATGAAAATAAAGAAGCAACCGGCACCTTGCCTCGTGCCGCAAGTCCCATCGCCATTCCGACAATATTCTGCTCCGCGATGTAACCCTGAAAGAACCGGTTCGGTTCCAGATTCTCGAATTCTTCCGTGTAGGTGGAATTCTTCACGTCCCCGTCGAGCACGACAATCCGAAGATCGACCTTTGCCAGCGCGGCCAGGCTGTCGCCGAAGCCTCTTCTTGTGGCGACTTCCTTGCCTCCGACTACATATGATGGCTTGCTCGCCGAGACGGCGGCGATGCTCATCATGGCCTTGGAATTTGCGACTCGCGCGGGAGGCAGGCTAGGCTTCCATTCTGCATCGGCTCCGGTCAGCTGCTTCTCGAGTTCGGCCGTGACTTTCGCTGCAGTGTCTTTGTCCAGAGCCTTGCCGTGCCAATGCTCGAGACCCTCGATGCCGATTAGACCCTTGCCTTTCAGTGTCCGCGCGAGCACGATCGTCGGACGATCAATAACTCGTTTGGCAGTCGCAAACGCCGCGAGGAGATCGGGAATATTGTGTCCATCAACGATCAACGCCTGCCAGCCGAATGCTTCCCAGCGAGTCTTGTAGAGTTCCAGTTGGTATTGCAACATTGTCGGCTGGCTCTGACCCAACCGGTTGATGTCGATGATCGCGCAGAGATTATTGAGGCGGTGCAGAGAGGCCCATTGCGCAGCCTCCCATACCGAGCCTTCAGCCGATTCGCCATCGCCCAGCAAAACAAAAACGCGCTGATCGGAATTCTCGAATTGTTTCGAATCGAGAGCCATGCCGGTGGCTACCGACAAGCCCTGCCCTAAAGAGCCGGTAGCTACGTCCACAAAGGGCAATCGAGGAGTAGGGTGGCCTTCGAGATCAGAGTCGATCTTGCGCAACGTCAGCAGTTTGTCGCGCGAAAAGGCGCCTGCTTCCGCCCACGCGGCATAGAGGATAGGCGCGGCATGGCCCTTCGAGAGCACGAAGATGTCACTGTCTCGGTTGTGCGGGTCACAGGGATCGTAACGCATCACGGAATAGAAGAGCACAGCCATAATTTCCGCCGCAGAAGCGCAGCTTGTAGGGTGGCCGCTGCCAGCTTCGGTCGTTGAACGGACCGAGTCAATACGCAAGCGGGTCGCCTTGTCCTGCAGTGTTTCCAATGCAACTTGTTCTGAAGTTTGAAGCGTCATTACTTCACTCCTGGATTTTTCTTTGTTGTCTCTCACTCTCATCTACGATGGGCTGAGGGTTGCGCCAGCCACCATCGCCCGCAATAAACTGATCAGCCTCCGCCGGCCCCCAAGTATTGGATTCGTACTCATGGATTGGCGTCGTGTTCCCCAAAATCGGATCGACAACGCACCAAGCGGCTTCCACGCCGCCTTCACGAACGAACAAGGTAGGATCGCCTCGGATGGCATCGCCGAGCAGGCGCTCGTATGGCGTCATTTCATCCGCAGAGGATTGTCGTACGACGAGTTCCACACGCTCGCCGACCATCGCTTCCCCTGGCATCTTCGCCCGTGCGCCCAGCGAGATGGTTACATTGGGGCTGAGACGAAAGCGAAAGTAATCTGCCTGACGTTGGGGGATTCGGTCGAACACAGCCTGGGGAGGACGCTTAAGTTCCGCCCATACTTCGGTCGCCCGGACAGGCATTCGCTTACCGGCTCGAATGTAGAATGGAACTCCTGCCCATCGCCATGTGTCGATGTGTAACCTGACCGCTGCGAATGTCTCCACCTTCGAATCCGAAGCGACGCCGTCCTCGTTGCGGTAGCCTCGGAACTGTCCGCGGACAACATCGGTAGGAGCGAGCGGGTGCATGGCTCGAAAGGCCCGTTGCTTGGCGTCCCGTATGGCGTCCGGGTCGTGGCCGATGGGTGCCTCCATCGTTAACAATGCAACCACCTCTAGCATGTGATTCTGCACGACATCGCGGATCGCCCCCACCTCTTCATAGAAAACTCCCCGGCCTTCGACACCAAGCGTCTCGGCCATGGTGACCTGTACGCTCCGTACATAGTTGCTATTCCAGATTGGCTCCAGGAACGAGTTGGCAAAGCGGAAGTAGAGAAGATTTTGGACTGGTTCCTTGCCAAGGTAATGGTCGATTCGGAAAATGGCTGATTCTGGAAAGGAGCGATGCAGAGTTTGATTGAGTGCCTGTGCAGACGCAAGGTCGCGGCCAAACGGTTTTTCGACGACCACGCGCGCCCCCCTGTCGCATCCCGCCTTGGCCAGGCCTTGGGCTACAGTGTCAAACAAGTTTGGCGGAATAGCTAAGTAGTAAAGCGGGCGGGATGCGGCGCCCAAGGCTGTGCGCAAATCGCTGAATGTCTCGGGAGAGTTGTAATCCCCATTGACATATTGGAGTTTTCTCGAAAGGATCGCGAATGCACCAGGATCGACACCACCATGTTTCTCAAGGCTTTCGTGTGCGCGGGCCCGAAGTCCAGCAAGACCCTTAGCGGACCTCGCCACTCCAATGATCGGCATATTGAGCTGGCCGTGCCGGATCATAGCTTGAAGTGCAGGGAAGATCTGCTTGAACGCCAGATCGCCGGTAGCGCCGAAGAAGACAAATGCATCCGAATGAATGCTCGTCATTTTTCAACCTGTCACGCGGCTTTTTCCAGATGGCCGCCGAACTCATGGCGCATAGCGGACAGAACTCTATCGCCAAAGTCCGCATTGCCGCGCGAGCTGAAGCGCTCATAAAGTGCAGCACTCAAGACCGGGGAAGGAACGGCTTCATCAATAGCGGCTTTGATCGTCCAGCGTCCTTCGCCCGAATCAGACACGCGTCCCGCGTAGCTGTTCAGGCTGGCATCTTTCAATAATTCGGTCGCTGTGAGATCCAGTAGCCACGAAGCAATCACGCTGCCACGACGCCAGACCTCCGCGATGTCCGGCAAGTAAAAGTCATATTGGTAATATTCGGGCCGCGGCAGCGGTGTGGTCTCGGCATCGACCTCGAGGGTTTTCTTTCCAGCGTTGGCGTGATGCAGGATGTTCAACCCTTCCGCATAAGCCGCCATGATGCCGTACTCTATTCCGTTGTGGACCATCTTAACGAAGTGGCCTGCACCGCTGGGACCGCAATGCAGATAGCCGTACTCGGCTGTGCCGCCGGTCTTGTCGCGACCAGGCGTGCGAGACGCCGTTGCAATCCCCGGAGCGAGGGTGGCGAAGATCGGGTCAAGATGCTGCACGACTTTCTGCTCGCCGCCGATCATCAGGCAGTACCCACGCTCCGAACCCCAGACACCGCCACTCGTCCCGGCGTCGACATAGTGAATCCCTTTGGGCTGGAGTTCGCCGGCGCGTCGGATGTCGTCGATGTAGTGAGAGTTGCCTCCGTCGACAATGATGTCGCCTTGCTGCATGCGAACCGCCAGGTCCTGCAGAGTCTTATCGACGACAGCTGCAGGCACCATCAGCCAGATGGAACGCGGTGGCTTTAACTTGGCAATGAAGTCATCGAGCGACTTGGCTCCGATAGCTCCGTCCTTCACTAACTTCGTGACGGCCGCAGGATTAGTATCGAACGCAACGCATTCGTGCCCGCCATGCAGAAGGCGCTGCACCATGTTCGCGCCCATCCTTCCCAGTCCAATCATCCCAACCTGCATTTCATCCTCCATATACTTGTTTGTATTCAATTCAGCGTTTTCGTGCTTCAGGCAGCCAAAACACGAGCGCGCTTCTGCTTGATGCGCACTTTGTAGTTGTGCCCTTCCCAGCGATCGCGACCGGTCCACAAGAACGTAAATTTCACAGGGCTAGTCTGATTGTCGTTTATCGCGATATCAACGAATTCAATTCCAAGTCCCGTTGAAGTTGATGACGTGTCGCTCGCCTTCACCCACTCGTCATTGCTCCAGGTAAGGTTAATCTGGCCGATTACAGCCACATTGCCGTCCTCGGCCTTTTCGAATTCCCAGTCCAATCGAAAGTCCTTATGCAGGTCCTGCCATCCATCGCTGTGCCCGATGTAACCACATGAAGTCTTGTTGAACCCGACATTGGCACCCATGGCTAGTAACTTGCCAGCCTTCCACGCGACTAGAACGTTTTGACCAGCAGTCTTGAAGCGGCGCGCTGAATTTCCGTAACCGCCAACCTCTAGGTGAGGCGCAAGCTGCGCATAGATCCGCAACTTCTTCAGGAATTCGGCATCTCCTTCTACTTGTACGTTGATGAGGACGCAAGGCTGGTGGGGGTCGGAAATGATCTGTTTCACCAGCCGATACCGGCCGTTGCGGTCTGAGGTGGTTACGCGATAACCCAGAGCATTGGACTCGACACATTCAATTTCATTGTCCAGGTCGCGCCGTTCTTCATGGAAGAAGGTTTCGCCATCCGTGATCAGGAACTGCATATCCCGTGTCTGCGGATGATCAATCGTGGGGAAGTAGATTTCATTGAGAATTCCGTGTGATATCGTGAACCACACCCGGCTTGAGGTTGAATAAGCTGTTCCCACTCCGCTTTTCGAACTCGATGTCCACCTGGGTGGAATTCCCGGTCGACCGAAAGCCTCTTGCAATTGATCGGTGGCATGGTCAGCCACGTAACACCTCGCGATGAAGCGCTTTGCGTTACGGCAAGCCCCAATTGTCAAGGTGGGCCTTCCGTAGTTGGGGCTCCACGATAGTCCGCCTTGACCATGGACTCAGAAATCTAGTTTTTGTCGTTTGCCCATATTTAGGCAATGAGCGTTTTGTACTTGGGTTCGTGACGACAGTCACTCATGCGAACCGCTCAGCTTCGAAAGGACCTCGATACATATTGCTTTGCTTCCCGTAACGGAGTGAGCCTGCCAGGGCGGATGTAAGAACTTATATTTTGCTTCATCGAACCATGGATCTTGAGGAGCGCCACATCGTGGCCTCGCGCATCCCTGAACCGAGATGTTGTGGGCAACCGGTCTCCTCAGAGAAAAAAGACGTCTGCATGTCGACTGTCATGCGTTGCACACCTAAACGAAGCTTTCTAGGGCAATCGCGAGGGCATGTGAGATCACGGCCGTGGTGCTTTTCATGCCGGTGCTATACCAAACGGCCCGACTGCCGATCGGGCGCCGTACAACACGTACGAGAAGTTCATGGCGACCTCCTTTGTCGTTGGAGCCATCTTCCTCAAAAGCAGTCGGCGTTTCGCGCCCAGCATCGGGCTTGGTCCACGCTCGCGCTTCCATTCAAGTTAGGCCGCAGGTGAGTTATGATGCTCTTTTCAAAGAACAAAAGTAAGAGGGCTGATTATCGAACTTCCCCACCCAGTCCAGTGAAGTCGAGGCTCCTTACAAGAGGGCCGCAAATGGCAGTCGCGGATATTCCTATAGTGTTTGTCGTCGACGATGATCCCGGCATACGCGCGTCGATACAGGGCCAATTGAAATCGGCCGGCTTGCGGTCCGAAGGCTTCGAGACGGCCGAACAGTTTCTCCAAAGAAAACCTTCGGATAGTCTCAGTTGCCTGATATTGGATGTGAGCCTTCCTGGAATCAACGGCCTGGATTTTCAGCTGCAGTTGAGGAACGCCGGCGTCTACATCCCGATCATTTTCGTTACCGCGTACGGCGATATTCCGATGTCAGTGAAGGCTATAAAGTCGGGGGCGGTGGAATTCCTGACCAAACCTTTCCGACGCCAGGTTCTGCTGAATGCCGTTCAGCAGGCCCTGGAACGCGATGGTGTCAGACGCCGACAGCAGGCAGGGATTGCACAACTACAGCAGCGGTATGGGACGCTGACTCCTCGCGAGCGCGAGGTGATGAGCTTGGTAGTTTCTGGCATGTTGAACAAGCAAATCGCATCGGAACTCGGAACTAGCGAGATCACGGTGAAAATCCAGCGCGGTCACGTGATGCGCAAAATGCAAGCTGCGTCACTCGCGGACTTGGTCAGAATGTCGGAGAAGGTCGAGCTTTCGGCTAGGCGATAGAGTATCGTCTGCCGAGTCGCGCCCGATATTCTTACCTGCGCGTTATCAAGCTCGTCATACTAAGGTATGATTGCACCCCCAACCTACGAAGCGGTATGTGCTTAGTATGGTTCCACAACAAAGGGCGACAGTCGTCGCAATCGTCGACGATGACGAGTTGATCCGGGAGTCACTGCGTGGTCTGATGAAAGCGGCTGGGCTCCCAGCTGTGGCGTTCGAATCTGGCGAAGAATTCCTGAACTCCGGCGAACAGGAGCACACCGCATGTCTGATCGTCGACATCCGCATGCCGGGAATGTCAGGTTTGGAACTCCAATCAGAGCTAAACAAAGATGATCGCAGAATTCCTATCATCTTTATTACGGCACACGGTGACGAAAAAATGCGGATGCAAGCTTTAAGGGCGGGAGCAGTGAAGTTCCTGACTAAACCCTTAGACAAGGGAGTGTTGCTTGACAGTGTACGCACAGCACTGAATATTTGACCTCCCAATTTTCGCAGGAAGTGTTTACTGTGGAAAGCGACATAACCTCGAGATCCTGAGGCCCGTGGGGTCGGCACTTCACGGAGGTGAAACATGACCGAGTCCGCCAAATCAGAAAATGAGGTTCCGATCGAGACTTCAATTCTAAGAGGCGCAGTTCCTTTGGAATCGATCCTCTGCACAGATGAGTTGCATCGTCGCCCGTCGCGTCTGCCAGACTACGAGAAGGAGAACCACGCGCTTGTGGTACTGGTCAGCGCACTAGCCGACTCGCCGCTCACCATTCTTCAGGCACTGGCCGAAACGATCCTGGATATTACTCAATCTGACTCCGCTGGCCTCAGTCTGCTAACGAAGGATGTCGGCGGGCAAAGATTCTATTGGCCGGCCATCGCTGGCGTCTGGAAGCCGCATGTCGGAGGCGGAACCCCGCGCAATTTCGGTCCCTGTGGAGATGTCCTTGATTGCAATCGTACTCTGTTGTTCAAACACTTCGAGCGCCGTTACCCGTATTTGATCCCAGTCATGCCTCCGGCAGAAGAGTGCCTGCTGGTTCCGTTCTACGTCGGAGGCAAGGCAGTCGGGACGATATGGGCAATCATGCACAGTGATCGTCGCAAGTTCGACGCGGAAGATGACCGGGTCATGGGCTCATTGGGCAAATTCGCCTCCTCGGCGTATCAAGCTCTGGTATCGATCGACGACCTCAAATTCCAAGTTGCCGAGCGCGAAAAGGCGGAAACACAATTGCGTGAACTAACCGATGGATTGGAGAGGCAAGTTCGAGTTAGGACTGAAGAGCTCGAGCTTCGGAACAGGCAATTAGCGGAGGCCCAAGCCGGGCTGGCCGAAGAGAAGCTGGCTCTGGAGCGCAGCGAAGCTTATTTGGCTGAAGCGCAGAGGCTCAGCCAGACCGGCAGTTGGCATTGGAATATCAGCACCGGAGAAGTTTTCTGGTCAAAAGAGTTCTTTGCCATTTTTGGTTTTGATTCAGAAAAAGACACACCTTCGCATTCGTCATTTGTCGAGCGTATCCATCCAGAGGAGCGCTCCAAAATTGAGGAGGCTCGGTGGGCAGCTATTAGAGAGAAGAAGAGGATTTTCGAAGCTGAGTACCGGATCCTTCTGCCTGGAGACGTAATCAAATACGTGCGCAGCTTGGGCCACTGCGCGGTGGGCCAATCCGGCGATGTTGAATTCATCGGCACAATAATGGATATCACAGAGCGCAAGCGGGCCGAGGAGGAGCGCGAGAGATTACGCCACGCGCTCGCGGAGCTTACGCACATCAACCGCGTGAGCACGATGGGAGAGCTGACCGCTTCGCTGGCGCACGAAATCAAGCAGCCGATTGCCGCCGCAGCAGCAGATGCTGAAACCTGCTTGTTATGGCTTACGCGTGATCAGCCCGACGTGGCAGAGGCGCAAGCAGCAGCCTCAAGACTCATGAAAGACGTAACTCATGCGTCTGACATCATCAATCGGATCGGTTTGTTATTCAGGAAGGACGTTCCGCAGCGCGAGCTGGTTGACGTAAATGGAGTCATTCAAGAGATGATTGCCCTGCTGCGCAGCGAGGCGAGCCGCTATTCGATTTCGATCCATAGCGAGCTGGCCAATGGTCTTCCCAAGATCATGGCGGATCGGGTGGCATTGCAACAGGTCTTTATGAATCTGATGCTCAATGGCATTGAAGCCATGAAGGATATGGCTGCTCCGGGCAAACTTACAATCACGTCGCGCCAAACTGAGAATCGTGAACTCCTGGTCTTGGTCTCCGATACTGGGGTGGGATTGCGGCCAGAACGGGCCGAGCAAGTCTTCAATCCGTTCTATACCTCCAAACCCCAAGGCACCGGCATGGGATTGCCGATTGGCCGATCGATTATCGAATCGCACGGCGGGCGTTTGTGGGTCACCTCGACTCCCGGGCCGGGCGCAACATTTCAGTTTACCTTGCCCATCGAAGTCGCCGCGCACGGACCTTAAAAATAGGCATACGTTCAAGTTAGACTCGCGCGGGCATCATGATTGGCCAATGAAACCGATTGTCCGGAAGTTATCTTGGGGATCAGTTTCCGGATTGCTGCCAAGGCTGAGCGCAACATGCCGCGCTTGGTATCGTAGCAAAGCTACCGAGAGGACTAGTTTCTGCCTCTCGAATCCGCGTGAGGGTGGTGCCATGGACCACGCACTGGGAGTACACCGGCTGCGCTCGCCTTCACCGCCGCGTTTTCACTGTAGTGATTCTCGTCTCTATTCATACGAACGTATGATTGCGGCGCGTCCTGCTTGGTACTACCTTCATGCCTAACGAACACAGTCATGAGGCGCGCAATGGTTGCGATTGTTGACGATGACGAATTGATTCGCCAAGCGTTGGAGCGCCTTATGAGGTTGGCGGGGTTCAAGGCGCAATCCTTCGCCTCAAGAGATGGACATTCGGGGCTGTTTTTCTCTGGGAGGATCTGCAGGCACAAGCATCGTCATAGGAGGGTTGTGATGCTGCAGATGGAGTTGCTTTCTGTTCTTGAGGAAACAGCTGACGCCGCTTTTTGCGTGGACCAAGAGGGACAGATACGTTCTTGGAACACGGCTGCCGAGCGGCTTTTCGGCTACTCCACCTCAGAAGCCATGGCCAAATCGTGTTGCGCAGCTCTCGAAAATTGCGAACACCACAAGTCATTCATCATGCCGCCTTGCAGGTGCTGAGCCATGAGTCTTACGCGTCATCTTCGGCTACCCGATGTTGGGAGAGGTGATTCATGCTTCAGCTTGAATTGAATGAAGTCCTCGAGGAAACTGCCGACGCCGCATTCTGTGTGGATCCCCAAGGAGAGATATGCTTTTGGAATACTTCAGCCAAGAA
>DATEHP010000188.1:0-23697 GCA_035279505.1 Candidatus Sulfotelmatobacter sp.
TTCTTGGCTGAAGTATTCCAAAAGCATATCTCTCCTTGGGGATCCACACAGAATGCGGCGTCGGCAGTTTCCTCGAGGACTTCATTCAATTCAAGCTGAAGCATGAATCACCTCTCCCAACATCGGGTAGCCGAAGATGACCGTTTGCAACCCATAGAACTCTGTGACTAGTGTCAGCCGTAGACGTTTTCCTCATAGGCCATGCCACCCGGTCCTACAGATCATTCCGGAACCGGGTGTGAATCATGACTCAAGCAGCCTGCGACACGATCCTGCGAAGGCAGATTCGAACCATCCCTCATTTCCACGTCAACGCATGAGAACTTGCGCGTATAAAGGCACTCCTCGGCCAGCTCGACGACCTCGCCCAACGCCCGGCTCCACATTTCGAACGTCAATAAACTAATTCCACTGCAGGGTAGTAACAGAGTTGCTGGCCAAAGGAACGGTGGCTGCCCTCTCGCCCTCTCGAAGCTCGCAGATTCTGGCCACGCCCGAATTGGTGAGTACGAGGATTCTCTGCCCGTCCAGATTCTCGAAGCCAGCATGAGTCAAGTCCGGTGCTCGGCCCTGCGAGTCGAAACGGACAGCGCTGCGTCCGATGAAGCGCGAGTAGTGCGCCAGCGCCCAGAATTGTCCGCTATAGGAGATGGCCTTATTTTGCGAGTGAATCGTTACGAGCCCTCCGCAGGAAAAAGGGCCAACGTTCGGCCGGCCGTGCTCGTCGAGCGCAAAATTCCACGCAGTAATCGATCGGCACCAGTTGCGCAGGATTCCAGTGAAGGTGTGGCTCCACTGTGCCCAATCTTTTGCGTAATTCGGGTCGGATATGTCAGGACCGCCCTCGGTCCAGTACATTGCGGCATCGGGAAAGACATCGTGAACCCGGTCAATCCATTCCGGTTCCCCCAGATATCCGTGCCAGGCAATTGCATTGGCATATGTGCGAAGTCCGGGAGTTTCCAGTTCGGCGATGGCGCGTCCCCATAGGTTGTAGTTGTGATCAATCAGCCAGATCTTCGTCTGCTTCCCTCTGCTCTCGAACAGCGGCCCGAGATCCTGGCGGACGAAGTCGGCTTCGTATTCCTGTGGCCAGATGCAAGCGGGCATTCGGCCGTCCTGGTCGGTATCGACTTCGTTCTGAATCGTCACCG
The DNA here is from genome assembly GCA_035279505.1 of Candidatus Sulfotelmatobacter sp. Classification (GTDB taxonomy): domain Bacteria; phylum Acidobacteriota; class Terriglobia; order Terriglobales; family Acidobacteriaceae; genus Sulfotelmatobacter. The sequence continues at coordinate 1,155 of DATEHP010000188.1, forward strand.
CCTGTACCGGCACACCCTCAGATTCATAGCCCTGAAGGAATTTCAGAAAATAGTTGGCATATGCGGGCATGTACTTGCGTCGCATGGAGCCGCCCAACATGGAGCCATTCGCCTTCATCCATCCGGGTGGGCTCCACGGGGAAGCGAAGAGAAACAAATCCGGATTCACCTTCCGCGCCTCGCGCAGCATCGGCAGGATGTAAGCACGGTCGGGTTCGATGGAGAAGCGCTGTAACTCCGGATCCGGCTCACCTTCGTCATAGCTGTAAACCCTCGTCGAGTAGTCGCTCGATCCCATACAAGTGCGGCAAACGTTCAGTCCCATCTCTGAAGGATGGAAGAGCTTGTGAAACAACTCGCTTCGTGCCTCTCCGGGCAACTGATTGAACATGTAGCACGCCGCGTCCGTGAAAGCGGCGCCAAAGCCTAGGATCGTCTGAAATTTCTTGCCGGGATCGAGAAGAACTGAGCCGCTCGGTGCTTGCCCGGTAGCAGCTCGCCATTCAATGGGCGATGCCGAAGCAAGCCGTTGATTCTCGTCCGTCACCCAGACCGCGATCGTCCCGTGATTGGTGGCTCCAACTCGTCTCCTGGAAACGGATTTCAGCTCGGAGACGCCCGCGGTGGCGGCCGCGGCCGCACCTCCCAAGGCGGATACTCTCAGGAAATCGCGACGCGTACAGTCGGTGGACATTCTTCTCCTCCACGAACTTGATCTGGGAAGGGGATCGAGACAGCCTGCGGCCAAAGCCGCAGGCGTCCCTCGGAAAGCGCGTTGGGTTAGAAGTAGATTTTGGCGGCTAGCTGAACCACGCGAAAACCTCCCGATCCCGAGTACGTGTCCGCGTATGTCCCCCAGTTTGCGTTCTTCGTGATCGTCAACGGGGCCGTCGGGCTCGCATAAGCCCACGGGCCGGTCACAGTGGGTGTGTAGTACTTGTCGTTGAAGTTGGGATGGTTGAAGGCGTTGAACGCTTCAAGGCGCAGTTGCAGATAGCGCGCTTCGTTCTTACCCAGGGGAATGTTCTTGAGCAGAGACATGTCCCAGTTTTGCATTCCGCCGCTGCGGAGAGTGTCGCGCGATCCCCGTACCGGAGGGCCGACGCGAGGGAGAACCAGGTTCCCACTCTTGTCCAGACTGTAGTAGAAGGGGATCGCTCCGTATTGGTCCGAGCCGGTCAGGCTTCCTGGCGGGAACGAAAAAGAGCTGTTCAGGTCCACCGGAGTTCCGGTCATGAACTGGGTCACCCCGCTCAGTTGGTAGTTGTCGGTGACATAGGCAAGCCACTTCGGACCGCCAAAGTGCTTGGTGAGGCTGGGCAGATTGTAGACGTAGTTGGCGGCAAAGACGTGCGTGCGGTCCCACGACGCCGTGCGGTAGTCGAGCAGGGCATTGAAGGGATCCTGCGTGTCCTGATCCGTGTTCGCCGTGGTTAACGCCTTCGAGAAGGTGTAGACCGCGCCGAAGGTCAGGCCTTTGCTGAAACGGCGCTGCAATGATGCCTGCAGAGAATTGTAGTTGGAAGTGCCGTTGAACTCGAGATATGGAATCTGCCCGTAGCCCTTGTAAGGAACCAGGTAGTTGGACGTAAAACTGTTGAATCCGTAGGCGCAGAATCCGTTGAAATCATACCCTGCCGCTGCATACTGTGGTTGCAGACCCGGTTGAACACTGGGCACAACGCCGCCGGGGAACACCGGGTTGCCATTGTTATCTACGCAGTTCGGATTCTGGGCGGCTCGAGTGAAGGCTTCGCCATAGGGCATGGCATTGATGTCGCGCGAGGTCACGAGGTGACGGGACGCCGTGCCCACATACGCCACATCGAGGGTTGTGCCGCTGCCGATTTCGTGCTGCACGCCTAAGCTGAAACTGTATACCGTCGGCACTTTCCCGTTTCTGGCTGCGCCAAGAATATTGCCACTACTCTGCACCGGGACCTCGCTGGAGGATGTCGACAGTGTGGGAAGATTCACAACATTGTTGGCCGATACGGACGGTGTCTGAACCAACGCTGGGTTATTGAAAACTGTGTTGAAGATAAGGTTGCCCTGAGTGCGGTCATGCGTCATCCCGAAGCCACCGCGCAGGATCGTTTTGTGGCTGCCGAATACATCATATGCAAAACCGAAGCGCGGCTCCGGCATAATGCCGCGACTATTCCAGCCGCCCATCGGGATTTGATTTTCCTTGGTGTACTGCATGCCGTTCAGCAGGTCACCGCCATCGGCTGTGATTATATTTCCCGTGCTGGCATCGATGGTCACCGCCTTGGCTGGGTCGTAAGCCGACGGATTGAACAGCGCAATCTGGTTATTGGCGTCGTACTGGGGCGGAATCCAAACAAAGCGCACGCCGTAGTCGAGGGTCAATCGGGAGAGGGCCTTCCACGTGTCCTGTAGATAGAATTCGAACTGGTTGTATCGGAATTTGCCGAGCGGACGCGCCGTTGACTGATCAAAGCTGTCAAAGTTTCCCAACAAGGCGCTGGCGAACGGGTCACCCAAAGTGCAAGTTACGCCTGCCGGGCAGGTGCCTCCGCTGGTAGGGGCGGTGCTGAAGCTGAATTGACCATTGATGTTGCCCCAGGCAATCTGGTCCTTGCGGCTGCGCTGGTAGAACAAGCCTGTCTTGAAGGTGTGGTTGTTCCGCACCCAGGTCAGGTTATCGTTTACGTTGATGGTGGTATTGGCTTGATGCCAGGGAGTCGCGCCCAAATATCCACCCGGCAAATTGACATTGGGGCCGTTGAAGTTGAAGCTCATATCCGGAATACTTTGATTCGGACTCAGCGGGAAGAGCAACGGCAATGTGATGCCGTTCTTAGCCCGAGTGATGTTGCCGTTTACGGGCTCCGCGATGGACAGGGTGTGACTGGGGCCGACCGAGAACTCATTCAGCAGCGTCGGAGTGATAGTGCTGACCAGATTAGCCGAGAAGTTCCAGCCGGGGTGCTTCTGCGTACAGCCACCCGGGAAAGTAACGCCCGAAGAGCAGGCGAAGATTCCGAATGGCCCGGGGAAAGGTACGTACGGCGAAGTGTCTTCTTCAGAGTTGTGGATCCAGCGTCCGTAGAGACGGTTGCTGCTGTTAATCTGGAAGTCAACGCGGAGAATGTCTTCTCGCCGCGGAGCTTGGCCTGAAAGGGCCTCCGAAAAATTGTAGTTCTGTCCGTTGACGCCGAATCCGCTCACGTTCGGTAAAGGAAAAAGGTTCAGAATTTTCTGTACCTGTGGATTGATCTGCGAGGAACTGATCACGTTATTTGCGATTCCTGGCCCGGCGATCACGACTGGGTCAGGAGGATTCTTGGAATTGGAGTCGGGAACAACCGATTGCGAAAAGTCGCCCTGCCGCTCCAAGGCGGTCGGCGTATAGAATTGCGCGGTTCCACCGATGGGAATCAATTGCCGGTAAAATTCCTGACTCCAAAAAAAGAACAATTTGTTCTTCCGGATAGGACCCCCAATTTGGTAGCCGACGTAGTTGTAGCGGTAGAGCGCGGGAGTGTTTGGACTGCCCCCTTGCAACTCATTCTTTTTGTTGAACCACTCGTTGGCGTTCAAGCTCTCATTGCGATGGAAGAAGCGAGCGTCGCCGTGCCACTGGTTGGTTCCGCTCTTTGTGGTAATAGCAATCTGTCCGCCGGCAGCCTTGCCAAACTCGGCCGCGTAGTTTGAGGTCAGGACTTTTACTTCGTCGATAGCATCGGGATTGATGGTGACGTGGGTGCCGCCATTGTTCCCGGTGTCCACGTTGGAAGCTCCGTCGATGGTGAACTCGTGCTCGTTGGCGCGCGTACCGTTGATATTGAATGCGTCGATCCCGCCAGTACCCGAAACGGCGCCGTTAAATGCGCTGGTCACGCCGGGAATCAGCTTCATGTAATCGAGGACGTTGCGGCCGTTCATTGCGACGTCATTGAGCTGCTTGTCGGTAATCACGTCGGAACGCTCGCCGGAATTCGATTGCAGCTGGATTTGGCCGGAGTCGGCGGTGACGGTCACCTGAGCGGTGACCGTTCCAACGGCGAGAACCAGGTCACCGGCGCTGAGCTTATCGGCGGCCCCCAGAACGAATCCGGAGGACTGCAGCTTTTTGAAGCCTTCCGCTTCGATCGTGATGTTGTACGTTCCGGGAAGCAGGCCCGGTGCCACGAATTCACCCGCGCCCGAAGTTGTAACTGTGCGGGAGAGCCCGTTCGACGGGTTGGCTATGGTCACAAATGCTCCGCTCACCAAGGCCCCGCTGGGGTCCTTCACGGTTCCGAAGATGGTGCCAGAGGTTACTTGCGCCAACAAAACCGATCCCTCAAAGAAAAAGAACGCTGCGACGAAGAGAGCAGCGAGCATAAGCCCCTTATTCTTGACTCGAAGATAGCAACCCATGGTTCAGTTCTCCTCCGGCTACCCGGTCCGAGGCGGGCAGCCTCTCTTGCGTCTTTTATTCATCCACAGTGTTCTGTTTTGCGATTGATGCGATCCGAGAACGGGCAATCGTTACGGTCTCGCCTGAACCAAATGTTCCTACAACGTTGGCGATCGAAGGCTGCCTTGCGCTCACCTGTCTCGGTCGACTCAGTGTCCTGAGTGCCTTTCTTTCTCCTGCCGCGACGACTGTTCAACTGTCCGACATGCAAGGTCAAGACGGGGGCAATAATGTCGGTGGATGCGTCAAAAGATCGTCAAGACACACGAAGCGGTGGAGGCGCTTCACTCGTTGAGTGAAATGCTGTTCCATGAGCACCGTCGCACCGGGCAGAGTGACTACAGCGTGTGTTCGAAGCTCCCGAACGAGAGTTATCTTCCAAGTAGAAGGATCACAAGAATGGAATGGGGGTGAAGGTTGGATGCGCCTGATTGAGGACCACTCTCACGAATTGGCACTTGGACTACCTGAACAGCTTCGAGGTTCGGAATCGCCGGTTGAGCTTTACCAAACTTAGGAGAGGTTGGTGAAAAAGACAGAGGAAGCCAGGCTCTCACGATGGCGTCTAAACTTTGCCGCTGAGGCGCCCGCCAGGATGAAGTCACTGACGCAGCGAATGGCTTTCCGAATTCCGGGCATCATCCCATTTAAGAAAGTCGCCAATCAGGCTAGGAAACGGACCCGACATACCAATCAATTGCGCGGAGTGCATCGATATGCACAGCAAGGAAGCTAGAGCGTCCGGCGAAACTGAACAACGTTTGTACGGGCTCCATGCGTCGCGCGAAACACCGTTCTATACGGCAGAGAATGGACAGCCTTGGCATGGACCGAGGCGGTCACGTTGGTTTCGGAAACTCACATACCCGATGAAGTCTATGAGTTCGCGAAGCAGGAGTTCGAGGATCCCGAACTCGTCAACTTGACTCTGGTGATCGTCCTCATCAATTGCTGGAATCGGTTCAATATCGCTATCGAAAAGTACTCGGGCGATTATCAGCCCCGCCTCGTAAAACAGGCTGCCTGAGCTCGTCTGCGCCGAGCAGTGCTTTCCGCATCTGTATGTTCCTCCCCCGGCATCGCCGCGTGCGGCCCGGAGGAGCAAGTACAGTTCCCGCGAACCATGCAGTGGGTCCTCTTTTGCTCCATGACACGCACGACACCCATTCCGACTGTGCCGGCAGTCTACTGAAACGCGATTCTCTTCCCAACATGATGCTTGTTTCTGCCATGAGTACGAATGATCTATTTCAAAGTGCCGCCGAGGGTGAGCAAATGGGAGCTGAAGTGCAGGACAAACCAGTCGATGTGCCAAACGAGCCGCAAGACCATCACAGTGTCAGCAGCTCTTTTCGTCCGAACAGAACGCTGACTTGGGAGTGCACGATGGAGCCAGACGAGTCAAAGGTCGTGTTTTTTCCGGAAAAGCATGCCATCAGTCAGGTTGAGCGCCTGGCGGAGTTCGTGGACCGGGCTCATTTTGAGTGTCTCGGCTCGGAAACTCTCGAGCAACTCAAGATCAGAATCCTGGATTCACTCGGCTGCGGCATTGGTGCCCTGGGGAGTGAACCGCCTGGCATGATCAAGCGATACATCGATGAATTCCACGACCAAGGTTGCTGCACCCTGATTGGTGGCGGGACAGCCGATGTCGATCGAGCTGCTCTCTATAACAGTGCCTTGATCCGGTATCTCGACTTCAACGACAGCTTCCTCGCCAAGGGCGAGACCTGCCATCCGAGTGACAATCTGGGAGCGATCCTGGCGGCCGGTGAGTCGGCCGGGAGTACGGGCCAGGACTTGATGACTGCCCTGGCGGTTGCCTATCAAATCCAATGCCGGTTGAGCGAGCTTGCCCCCGTCCGCGCACGAGGATTCGATCACACCGTTCAAGGTGCGTACGCGGTGGCGGCCGGAATTTCCAGAGTTCTGGGCCTTGATCCAGTTCAGACGGCGAATGCCATTGCCATCAGCGGAACTGCCTTTAACGCCCTCCGCGTGACCCGAACCGGAAAGTTGTCGCATTGGAAAGGACTGGCATATCCAAACCTTGCTGCCTGTTGCCTCCGCGTGGTCCTGCTCGCCAGAGAAGGTGTCACGGGTCCTTTGGAGGTGATCGAAGGGGAAAAGGGCCTGATGGACGCGATCACCGGGTATTTTGAGATTTCTTGGGACGATGAGGATCTGGGACTTGTAAGGCGGACCACAGTCAAGAAATACAACGCGGAAATTCACTCCCAAACTGCCATCGAGGCTGTGCTCACGCTGCGCCAACGCTACCAGTTCACATGGAAAGACATCGACCGAGTGAGGGTGGGGATTTTCGATGTCGCCTACAACATCATTGGGGGCGGCGAAGAAGGAGATAAGAAGGTGGTCTCCACCAAGGAGCAGGCCGACCACAGTCTGCCCTATGTGCTGGCTGTGGCCTTGATCGACGGCCGGGTCATGCCGGAGCAGTACACGCCCGAACGGATTCAACGGGAGGACGTGCAAACGTTGCTGCGAGCGATCTCGGTCGACCCCAGCCCCAGTTTCTCAAAGCGTTTCCCCAAGGAAATGCCTTGCCGGGTCGAGATCACCCTGAAGGATGGACGCGTCGTGCAACAGGAAACCAGCGATTACGAAGGATTCTTCACCCGCCCCATGTCCTGGGAAACAGCAGTTCAGAAATTCAACCAGCTCGCTGCTCCGAATGCGTCCCAAGGTCAAAGAGTTTCCATTGTCGAAACCGTGGCCCATCTTGAACAAGTTTCGGTTCGTGAGTTGATGAAGCAATTGGGCGCGGTACGGCACGTGCCCGGCAGACAGGAGTCCTGAAATGGCAATCGCGCAGGTTCGGGAGGAACGCGCATTCGAATTCTTGAGGCTGAACGAGCGGCAGCAGAAGCCGCGCAGCGAAGGAATCACCGAGATTCGCGGCCCCTACTACACGCCATTAGGCAGACATTCCTTGGAAGACATCCTGTCGACCATGGGCGGCTACGTGGATTCGTTGAAGTTTGCCGGCGGTTCCTTTTCGCTCATGCCCCGGCGCGTCCTCGTGGAAATTATCCGGCTGTGTCATGAACACGAAGTCCTGGTCTCAACCGGGGGTTTTATCGAACACGTGATCACCGAAGGCAAGGATGCGGTGAAGAGCTACATCCGGGAGTGCAAAGAGGTAGGGTTTGACATTGTCGAGATTTCCAGCGGCTTTATTACTCTTCCCGCCGACGACTGGTTGCGACTGGTCGAGGATGTACAAAAGGCAGGCTTGAAAGCGAAGCCAGAGATTGGAATTCAGTTCGGAGCAGGCGGAGCAACGCGGGCGGAGGAACTGGAGACCGAGGGAACGCGCGATCCCGAGTGGCCGATTCAGTTAGCGCGCCGATTTCTCGACGCCGGCGCCTACATGATCATGATCGAATCCGAAGGCATTACAGAAAATGTGAAGCAGTGGCGCACGGATGTGCCGGCCCGCATCATCAATGCGCTCGGCCTCGAGAAAGTGATGTTCGAGGCTGCCGATCCGGAAGTGTTTGCCTGGTACATCAAGAACTGGGGTCCGGAAGTCAATTTGTTCGTGGATCACAGCCAGGTCGTCCAATTGGAATGCCTGCGCTCAGGTATCTGGGGAACTGCCAGCCTTTGGGGGCGGGTCGTGACTTACAAGGGGTGAGAGCAAGCGCGCAAGGAAAATTGTATGCATAACGGCAATGGCAAGGCGGAACTAGCGGAGTTGACAGCAACTCCTGCAATCGCAGTGAATTCGGTATTACCTGCGCCGAGCGGGGTTATGCCCCTCGGCCAACGAGAACCGCTTAAACCAGCAGACAACCTTCAGGTGATTGTCAAGTTGTTGCTGTCAGAACTAGGCGTCGACGTCGACGGCCAGCACTTCCGGGATACGCCGGCGCGCGTCGCCCGCTTCTTCCGCGAGTACACTCGTGGTTATCGCCTCCATCCGGAAGAGATTCTGAAGACGTTTGCCTCGCGCAATAAAGGACTCATTGTGGTGTCCGAGATCGAGTTCTTTTCTCTTTGCCCCCACCATCTGCTGGTCTATGGCGGCAAAGTGCACTTCGGATACATTCCCGATGGCCGGATCGTCGGGATCTCGAAGATTCCGCGCCTTGTACAAGGCCTGGCCTCACGCATGGTCGTCCAGGAGGATCTGGTTGCGGACATCGCGGACGCTTTTGTATCCGTCGTCAAGCCGCTGGGGTGCGTGGTGAAAGCCACCGGCAAACACGATTGCGTGGCCGCTCGAGGAGTACGCTGCCCGGAAGCAATCATGACGACGCTCGCACTTCGTGGAGTATTTGAGGAGAAACCTAAGCTGGTCGAAGAATTCCATCAGTCGATCACTCAGGCGGGAACCTGCATCCGCTAGGAAAGACGACAAGCACGGAAGGAGAAAGCCACTGAGAAGACCATGACGCCTGCCACAGTTCCTGACTTGCGGGGAAAGATCTTCCGGACAAAACGTCTGATGCCGGATGCCGAGGCCAGAGAGTTCCTGCGCCATCAAAATATAGCCCACGTGGGCACGGTAGATGGGAACGGCTGGCCTTATGTTGTGCCGCTGGTCTACATCTACGAGGGTGGAGAGTACCTCTACCTGCACACTGGCGCCCATCAGGGACATTTTCTGACCAATCTGCAACGCGATCCGCGGATCTGCGTGGAAGTTTCCGACATTGGCCCGCTGCACAAGGGAAAGCGTTATGCCTGCGACTCTGCGCTGGTCTATTCGAGCGTAATGGTGTTTGGTCCGGCGCGGATCCTGTATCACGATCGGGAGAAGAAATCATGGTTTCTGGATCGCCTATTGGCAAAACATGGTGATCCGGCTTGGACGTTTGATCCCGGCTACCCGCTGCTCAGCAAGATCATTCTGTACGAGCAGAAGATCGAGATCTTGACCGGCAAGCGCAGTTCGGGGCTTTATCACTGAGCCGGGAGATGGGAGCCGTGACTTTTGTCACGGACTCCGCGATAAGAGGCGGCTAGGATGAAACCGGAGGTCCTAGAGAAATGGCTTACGTAATCGCCGAGCCTTGCATCAACGTGAAAGACACTGCTTGCGTGGATGCCTGCCCCGTTGACTGCATTCATCCCCGGAAGAATGAGGAGACTTTTGCCACCGAAGATCAGCTCTACATCGATCCGGTCGAATGTATTGATTGCGGAGCCTGCGTGCCCGTGTGTCCAGTTTCAGCCATTTTTGCGCTGGACGATTTGCCGGAGAAGTGGAAGCAGTACGCTTCGATGAATGCAGATCATTATGCGCACAAATGATGGCCAATTCTGATCCGCGCCCTTTGGACAAGCGTGCGCCGGGGCAGGGAGGTATTCTCGAATCATGGTGAACGACCTGACTCAAGCCGAAATTGCCGGCCGCATCTTCAAGATGGCAGAGGAGCGCCCGGTCAAAGGTGAGTTACTCCGCGACTTCGAGTTGACCTCCACCAAAGGACGAAAGATCAGCCTCTCCGATTATCGCGGCCGTGCCAACCTGGTGCTTGTGTTTGCCGACGCAGGTACTGGCAGCCTGGAATTCTTGTCTGGGATCGCGAAGGACTACAGCAAAATTCAAGAGGAACAAGCGGAGATATTGGCAGTCCTGCAGGGACCAACCGGAAAAGTGGCTCGGATCAAAGACGAGGTGAGGGCAAAGTTCCCGGTACTGGTTGACAAAGACGGACGGATACACCGTCTCATGGGTGCGCAAGATAGAAGAGGTCAACCTGAAATGGCTGTGTACATCACCGATCGCTTTGGGGAAGTGTTTGCCACCTTCCGGGAGGTGGAAAGGCAGGCGATGCCCAGCCCGCAAGAGATTCTCGGATGGCTGGATTTTATCAACGGTCAGTGTCCGGAATGCAGTCCCCCGGAGTGGCCTGTTTGAACGAGTTCTTGTTAGGAACCATGTGTTTCCCACACCGGTTGGAAAGGAGACGAAGAATGATCACGCTGAAGCGTGCATATGAGTCTGCCGGCCGCGAAGACGGAACCCGCTTTCTGGTCGAGCGCCTCTGGCCCCGCGGAGTCAGGAAAGCCGCTTTGCGGCTTGATGCGTGGCTCAAGGATGTTGCTCCCAGCACCGAACTCCGTCAGTGGTTCGGCCACGATCCGGCGAAATGGCCCCAGTTCGAACGGCGATACCGAACGGAACTGGACCGCAACGCCGCAGCTTTGGAACCGATTCTAAAAGCCGCGCGTCGAGGCCGAGTAACGTTGATCTACAGCTCCCACGACCAGGAGCACAACAATGCAGTGGTGCTCAAAGCCTACGTGGAATCGCGCTTAGCGGGGTCGAAGAGAACCGAGCGAGCTGCGTAATGTGAGATTTGCTCTCGACCTCAGAAGCAGGTTCCACGCGAGTTTGGCTGGGGGTCGATGACGGACGGCTGAGAGCTGTCCGTTTCAAGGGCTTTTCTCGAAAACAACGTGCACCTGGCGCAACTCGGCCGTCGTGAAACTTCGTGCCGCATAGAGCGGGGCATCGAGAGGCAAAGCGCGGCAAAGGGAGATAAAAGTCGAGGGCAAATTCGGACGTGTCAGCGAAAGGGTTCGTCTGCTTCTTTCGCTATAGCCCAGAAGGGGGAGTTGTGGAACGAATCGATTATCACCGCATGGCTCCGGCGGCGGTGGCGGCATTGCTCGAGGTACAGCGCTACGTCGACCACAGCGGTCTGGAAAAGAAGCTCCTGGAACTGGTGAAGCTGCGTGCTTCCCAGATCAATGGCTGTGCTTATTGCGTTGACATGCACAGCAAGGATGCCCGCGCGCTCGGCGAAACCGAGCAGCGTCTCTACGCAGTAGCGGTCTGGCGCGAAGCGCCGTTCTTCAGCGATCGCGAGCGTGCCGCGCTTGGATGGACAGAATCGGTCACCCTGATTTCCGAGACCGGTGCTCCGGATGAGGTGTACCAATTCGCTCGAAGCCAGTTCAGCGAGAAAGAACTCGTGGACCTTACGATGGCCATTATTGCGATCAACTCATGGAATCGACTGGCCGTTGGCTTTCGTGCCGTGGCAGGAAGCTACCAGCCCGCCGCTGCGGTCGGTGCAGGAAGTGCGGCCAGCCAGGAATGAGGTTGGGACAATGGGTGCCGGCCGCGATGCCGGCGCGGGACGGTAGGTCATGCCGGATGACAGCCCGAAGAAACGCGTGTTTTCCGGTGTGCAGCCGACTGGAAAAATTCACCTCGGAAATTACATTGGGGCTCTCAGCCAATGGGTGGAGAACCAGACACGGTATAACAACATATTTTGCATCGTTGACCTGCACGCACTGACCATCCCTCAGGCGATCCAGCCAGAAAAGCTTCGGGAAAAAATCAGGGAAGTTGCCGCGTTGTACCTTGCTTGCGGAGTGGATCCCGAGCACTCCGTCGTTTTCATCCAGTCCCAGGTCCCCGCGCATGCAGAGCTGGCCTGGATTCTGAACTGTGTCACCCCGATGGGCTGGCTCGCACACATGACGCAATACAAGTCCAAGGCCGCGCAAATGGAGAGCGTAAGCACCGGCCTTCTGGACTATCCGGTCCTGCAGGCCGCTGACATACTCCTCTACCGGACCGACCTCGTTCCGGTCGGAGAAGACCAAAAGCAGCATGTCGAGTTGACCGCGGACATTGCACGTCGTTTCAACCGGCTATTTGGCGAGGCGCTGGTGATTCCGAAGCCGCTATTGCGGGCTGACTGTGCAAGGATTATGGGCTTTGATGATCCGACGATAAAAATGAGCAAGAGCCTGGGCGAATCGCGGAGTGGCCATGCCATTGGCCTGCTGGACCGGCCAGACACGATTCGGGAGACGACTATGGGGGCTGTGACGGATTCGGGAAAAGAGACCCGTTTTGATCAGGCTTCGCCGGCGATCCGGAACCTTCTAATGATGTATGAGTTTCTCTCCGGCGGTACGCGCCCGGAGATCGAAGCGCACTTTGAAGGCAAGGGCTATGGCTACATGAAACGTGAACTGGCGGACCTGACGATTACCCGATTGGCGCCGATTCGCGATCGTTACCGACAGATTGTTCGCGAGCCCACCTATCTGGACGCTGTGCTCCGCCGCGGAGCCGGACTAGCACGGACGATTGCCGAATCGACGCTCAGCCAGGTCAAGGAACTGGTGGGTCTTGGCACACCCATCCGAAAAAGGAGAAAAAGATCACGCTGGAGTACAGACGGCGAGCAGCAACAGAACCATCTTGACTGAAACGTCAGGTATCTGTGCTCGAACTGTTCAAATCCACTGCTCCCTTGAGATTCACCAGGATTGGAACACCTCTGCGGCATTCTTCCTGGAGCAGAGCTCGCGCTGACGTCGAGAGCCAAAATTCCGAGTGAGCACTCTTTTCCTACATCCCCACATAGTTGGGACCACCTCCACCCTCCGGAGGCACCCACTGGATGATCTGATACGGGTCGGCAATATCACAAGTCTTGCAATGGACGCAATTGGAAGCGTGGATCTTAAGGCGATACTCTCCTTGCTCGGGGACCATCTCGTAAACTGCCGCCGGGCAGAAGTATTGACATGGATTGCCGTACTCGCGCCGGCACCGCCCCTGACAAATGTCCGGCCGCAGAATCACCAGATGACAGGGCTGATCTTCTTCATGTCGGGTGCCGGAATAGTAGACATCGGTCAGGGGATCGAACGTCAGCACTCCGTCGCCTCGCGTGCGGGCAAACGGTGGCGGCTCTCCTTCGAGTTTGTGATACTCCTCGTGTCCGGCCCGAACGCGCATCGGATCGCAGAGATCGCGGCCACCGGTCACTCGCTGTATCGCGGCGTGGACAAGTCCTCTCCACAGACCGCCTCGGAATCCTTGATGAAAATTTCGGACGGGCCACAACTCCTGCTTGATCCAGCTTTGTTCAATTTTGCTCTCGAGGACACCCAGCCTTGGTGCAGAACAGTCGCCGGATTGCAGCGCTTCATAGATGGTCTCGGCCGCGAGCATTCCGCTCTTCATGGCAATGTGGATTCCTTTCAAGCGTGCGGAGTTCACCAGGCCAGCAGAATCCCCGATGATCAGACCGCCGTCCACATACATGCGGGGCATCGAATACCAGCCGCCTTCCGGCACCGCTTTGGCTCCATAGCGGATCAACTCGCCGCCTTGGAGCAGGTTTCGAATCAGGCGGTGGGACTTGAATTTCTGAAATGCCGCATGAGCGTCGAATAACGGATCGTTATACTCCAGGCCCACCACCAATCCGACGGAGGCCAGGTTATCGCTCATCCCGTATATCCAGCCTCCGCCAAAAAATTCATTCGAGAGGGGCCAGCCGAGTGTATGCACGACTTGGCCGGCTTTGATCCGTCCCGGCACCACCTTCCACAGTTCCTTGATGCCAACTGCATAGATTTGAGGGTTGATTCCGTCAAGTTTGAACTGGTTCACCAGATCCTTGGTCAGGGACCCTCGAGCACCTTCGGCCAGCACCGTCACTTTGGCGCGCACTTCATAGCCGGGAGCGAAGTTGAGTTTGGGCCGTCCGTTTCGGTCCAACCCCTTCTCATCGGTCCACACGCCGGCAAGCCCTTGCTTCTGCTAGAGGAGTTGTTTTCCCGCCGTCTGGGTGAATACCGATACTCCCGCCTTTTCCACCCGTCCGCCGAGCCACTTCACCAGGTCACTGATGGAAACAACATAGTTGCCGTCATTGCGCAAAGGAGGCGGCGTATAAGGGAATTTCCACGCTCTTTTCTCCCGGAGAAAATACACGGCATCGCTGGTTACCGGGGCCCCGAAGGAAAGGCTGCCGACAAAATCAGGGACCAACTCACGCAAGGCACGAGGATCCAGAATCGCCCCGGAGAGCTGATGCGATCCGACTTCCCGCCCGTTTTCGAGCACATAAATGTTGTCTGGAGAAAGAGTGCGGCGTCTGGTTGTGCTGTTCGATCAGCTCAGCCAGACGCAACGGGCAAGAAAGCCCGGCCGGTCCCGCGCCAATAATCAAGACGTCGGCAGTCAACACTTCGCGTTTTTCAGGCAAGCCGCCACTCCTATTCCGCCGGCACCCCGGTCACGACTCCATCGCTTTAGAGTCACGTTGCATCTGCTTCAGTTTTTCTACGTAGCATTCTTCATGCACGGGCTGGCCATCGTCGTCACACTTGCATGATTCCACTGGAACGCGCCGGTTGCAGATCACGCACAACAAAACCTGGCTTGGATCGGCGCACATTAGTTTTACCTAGGCCGGAAGTTACACCACATCTGGGCCGACCGTCTTCATTACGATTGTTTACCTATCCGGTACGAACGACTCAGCCAAAAGCGTGCGGCGCCGAGAGCTAAGCGCGTACTCGCCGACCTTCGAAAAGCATCAGCGCGGAATTGAGCGATGGCTTCGATGCGGGCGGCTCAGTCAGGAACGCCGCCATCGTCATCGATCCTACGGCAATGAAACGGATGACATCAGGAAACACGCGTAGCCTAATCTCCGCCGCGCCCGCGCGCCCGTCGTCAAGCCCCATTTCACCGCAAACAGCCAGATCCCGTACCCGAAATGCCACGACGCCGCGATGATCCCGATGAAGTAAAAAACCACCGCCCTGGGATGATGGAAGTCGTTCTGCACCTTCCAGAATGCGGCCGCCGGGTTCGTTATGAGGTGCACACCATATGAGGTGCACACCACGGAACCGCATTCGACCACAAGACAAGATTGGACCGACCCCATTGCGCTCAGACCCGGAATCGCAGACCGCCGCGGCGGAAATGAGCAAGATTCTCGAACAAGCGATTGAAAACCTGCCGGAGCAGTACAGAGCTGTCGTGATGATGCGCGACGTCGAACAAATGACGACCGCGGAGACGGCCGAATGTCTTTCTCTCACAGAAAATAACGTCAAGATTCGACTGTACCGGGCGCACGGCATGCTCCGGAGCGAGCTTTATGCCAAGGCTAGAATCTCGACCGCAGAGGTGTTTCCCTTTCATGCCCCTCGATGCGACCGTGTAGTAGCCAACGTCTTCGCGATCCTGGCAGCGATTGAAGCATGTGCCGGCCGCGCCGCACACTAAGGCAGGACTTGCGGTATTTGCCGCTGAACCCTTTCGAAGCGCTTGATGTCCCAACGTACTTGTGGCTACCACCGCGTTGTAGCCGCTTTCGTCCTTCCCGATTCTGGCTTTCGCGTGTCCGTCATGAACCCTTGGGAGTCCTTCCGCTACGGATTTGTATGCCTGACGGTCAGCACCGGGCAGTGAGCCTGCCGGACAACCCCATAGGAAGTGGACCAGCCCAGGCGATCGTAAAGGGTCGCGGGTGCTCGCACACCGAGCACGACCAACTCTGCGCCCGTTACGGCCGCCACTTTCACGATCGCTTCCGCAGCCTCCCCTGTCTCAACGATGAATTCTCGCTCTCCGATTAGCTTCGCGGTTTCAGCCATCAGTTCCTCGAGCCGCGTACTGGCATAACGTATGCTACGACCTTTGTTGAAGGTGGCCTCGCCGACGGGCTCAACCACATGCAGGAATGTCAACTGAGCTTGGTGTTGCTCTGCCAGCGACACTGCGTAGGGAAGGGCATGTTCGGCCTGGGGTGAGAAATCCGTGGGGAATAGCACGCTCCTGGGCCGCGCGGTGATCGGAAACGACACTTCAAAGTTCGGCCCCACGGTCAAAACCGGGCAAGGAGATTGACGAAAGATCGTCTCCGCGACCGAACCAAGCAACAGCCGGCCAACCCCGCTTCTGCCGCGCGTGCCCACCACCACCAGGTCAATGCTCTCATCTTCTATGATTCGAGAGACAGCAGGCCAGACGTCGCCTTTTTCGACCGAGATCTGGTAGCGGATGCCTTCGAAGTATCCCTTCTGCAAGAACTCGGACTCAAGGTCCCGCGCGTTGTGCCGCGCGAAGTTCACGGCACCCAGCATCCCCGCTCCCGCGATCCCGTAGCCTTCGCTGGGAACCACATGGACAACGTGCAAATTAGAGGCATACCGCTGAGCGATCCCGAGGCCCGCCAACAGCGCGCGCTTGGACCACTCCGAAAAATCAGTTGCCACAAGAATCCGTTGCAATGCGACTTGAACCAATGGTTCTGCGACCGGCATAAGACACCTCGATAGAATTCGTAAATGTTCGTGGACACTAAGACCGGGACCGGGTCCTATCCGACTCGTTTGCGCGGCTCAGTCCAGGCTCGCACCAACACCCTTCCGCCCCTGCGTAGACGCTGTGACAGATGGTGCAGTATTCGTCCTCTGTCGCCGACGATGTTTCCGGATATTCCTGGTTTTCGCTGTCCATGGACCCACTATAGGCTGGGCAAATGCTTATGAAAATTATGGAATATAGAGGTGGTCGTTAACTTTTTCTTCACCGTGCGAGTTGGCCTTCCTACTTTCTGTCGCGCCGCGATGGGTGTGGGCTGCAACTACCCCGTCCGTCAAAAGACCGTCCGTTCCGCAGGATTCGTCAGGAATTTTTCGGGAACCAATGAGTGCGCTTCACGAACCCGCAAGGCATCGTCGAGTCTTGCGAATACTTCATGGCCCATCAATGTACGGTTCGGGTCGGGTGACCGTTTCGAAATTGGCGACCATACCACTCTCATGTGCTTCGCTTCACAGCATTGGAAAATAAGTATTCCATCCTCACACGCAGCCCACGCTCTCTTACATTGCTTGCTTGATCTGCTTGGTTTGCGTATTGCGCAAATTCTTCAGTTGTGGTGATGCGTTTGTCCTTCAACAGTTGGACAAGACCGCCGATCTGGGAATCAAGCGTTTCAAGATACGGTAGTAATTCCTCGAAGACTTGCTCTGCAGGGTCCATCACGGCCTCCTCACAAAATCGCTTATTTCAACAAAATCGATCTGGATCTACGACTTCTTGACTGCTCGGCCCAGCTTCTGTTCGACGCGACTCACAGCGCCCTCAATCTCGCCAACCCGCTTCCCGTAATCGTCGATGCGAATCATGGTGAGGACCCGCTCGGTTTTGTTGCGAGCCGTAAAGTGACACTCCTTCGCCAGCGCGACGATCTGATCCCAACTGCCTTCGACGAGAGTGCCGAATGCAGTCGTCCGGTAATCGAGACGGCTGTCTTCGATTATTTTGACGAGATCTGCGATGTTGCCACTGATCGAGCGACCCTGCCCCAGCGGAATGATTGTGAGTTCCATCAGCATCGCGGCCCTCCCCCTAATCAAGTCGGCCGAGCATCATCATCGATGACCCGGTTCTTTGTGTGCGCTTGTGAGTTCAGGTTGTTGCAACAGATCTCCGATCGCCTGCCGCATCACCTGGCCGTAGACCATTGAGATTGACGTGGTCAAGGGAATGTTCTTGGGGCAGATCTGGACACAATTCTGCGCGTAACTGCATTCGTGAATTCCGCCGTCACTCATCATCGCGGCCAGCCGCTCACGGCGAAGGTGCGCGCCGGTGGGATGCAGGTTGAAGAGTCGCACCTGATTGATGATGGCCGCGCCAACGAATCCCGTGGACTCGGTAAATTGCGGACAGACTTCCATGCACAGGCAGCACGACATACACCGGGACAGTGGATACGCCTGCTCCTGTACCGCCGGGTCGATGTGTGGACCTGGGCCGAGATCGTAGGTTCCGTCCATGGGAACCCAGGCATGGATCTGCTTGAGATTCTCGAACAGCACGCTGCGGTCGACCGCCAGGTCGCGCACCACAGGAAACCGTGAAAGCGGCTCGAGGCGGATCGGCTGTTCGAGCTTGTCGACGAGGGAAGAACAGGCCATCGCCGCCCGGCCATTGATCCGCATGGCACAGGAGCCGCAAACCTCTTCCAGGCAATTCGAATCGTAGACGATGGGCATGGTTTGCTTGCCGCGACAATCCACCGGATTCATGGCGATGTCCATCAGCGCGCTGATCACGTTCATGCCCGGCCGCCACCCGAGTTCGAACTCCTCCCAGTAAGGTTCGGACTGCGGGCGGTCCTGACGCTTAATCTTGAGGCGCACCGTTCTGTCGGCCATGCTTCCTCCATTTCACTGCGGCTCGCTCGATTGCCCCGCTTGGATACGAGCCGCGGTTGCCGCTCGAACTCTGACTCG
Organism: Candidatus Sulfotelmatobacter sp.; assembly: GCA_035279505.1. GTDB lineage: Bacteria > Acidobacteriota > Terriglobia > Terriglobales > Acidobacteriaceae > Sulfotelmatobacter. The sequence goes on from DATEHP010000188.1 coordinate 19,645, forward strand.
AGATTTCGTGGACTGTTGCTGCCGGGGGCTTTTGCCGCTGGATAAATAACTCGCTTCCGCACAACCCGGGCCCAGGGCGTAAGAGTGTGAGGCCGAGTGTGCGTCCCGCTGGTGATCTCCGCCACGTGGATGCCTCGAACCAGGAGTGCATCGGCGATCAATGAGCGATGGCATCGCCAAGGGACAGCCTCAGCACACATGATTGCCGTCCGTCTCATCTGCGCCAACCGAATGAGTTCGTCAAGAGCGGTCTTAAATTCTGGGGTCTGCATGTAGTCTGCGAAGCCGCGGAAGCTGGCATTCCGCCAGGCGGTGTTCATGGAGTCACGATGGGCATGCCTCAGACCGCCAAGCCCAACCATGTGGCAATAACGGATCCCCACCTTTTGCAGTGAGCGAAGCAGTCGGTCGGCGTTGAACTGCGGATTGTGACGCGAACGCGGGATGGTGCGAACATCGACCAATTGTTCTACGCCATGGGCAATGAGCAGCTTCTCAAATTCTTTTGTGGTTCTCGTCGAGTGCCCCACAGTCAGCACCTCGATCGGCTCTTTACTTCGTTTGAACCTTCGTTTGAACCGTGGTGTCGTCGGCATACTGAGTCTCGAAAAAGTTTTTCACAGCAGGTGCGCCGCCCAGTACAAATGATGAAGCGGGCAATCTAAGTGCGGCATTACAGCCTAAGATCTCTGCCAGCATCTCCAAACCAGCCGGCGTCCTCCAGCTACGCACGGAGATGGGACTATTTAACACAATCAGCAACTTTCGTGCATATGTGACATTGCGTTCAGCCCTTGGTACAAGCCTTCTATTGTGAATTCGAAGCACAGCGGACACCATCAGGTTCTGAGACCGGCGCGCGCGACGAGTGTAGTTCCGCTTCGCCGCCGAGAAGTCAGTCTTGAACGAGAATCTGATGAAGAACCTTTGGTTGATTGTTGTATTCCTGATGGCCGGGACAACCCTTTCGTTCGGCGCGAAGGGAGAGAAGGCGTACACCGGCGAGATCATGGACAGCACCTGCGCCAAGATGGGCAATCATGACGCCGGCTACAAGCTGACAGGCACAAGCACCGCGAAAGATTGCACCGAAGCATGCGTGAAGTCTGGTGCAAAGTATGTGCTCTACAATGCCTCGAACAAAACCGTCTACGAGCTGGACAATCAGGATAAGGCAAAAGATCTGGCAGGTCAGAAGGTGAAGGTGGAAGGCACTCTGAATCACGCCACCAAGACCATTCACGTCGACACGATCCAGACGGCTCCCTAGGCACGCTCGGAAGGCGAACTCGGTGCGCGGGCGCACTGACGTTGACTCGTGACAGAGGCATTCGCGCCAGTCTGCGCGGCACCGAAGGAGGGATCGTGCCCCACAGGGGAAGGCTCGTTGCGGCGATGGTCCTTTACTGATCGGCATCGCAACAGCCTACGAAGTGCTGTACATGGATATCAGCGCTCTTCCCGAACCCGGAAGAGTGGAATCCACGGTTACCACCAGGGCGAAAGACTGGTACATCCGCCGGGCAGCGCGCCATTCGATGTCCATGCCGCTACAGAGCAGCGCTGCAATGATCAGTACGGGAGAAACGCTCTTTGGAATGGGCTGCGCCAATTGTCACGGGCAGGACGGCCGCAAGCCTACACCCATAGGCCAATCCATGTATCCCCGGGTGCTCGATCTGAGTTCGCCTGCGGTGCAGAGAATGTCCGATCAGGAACTGTTCTGGGTGATCAAGAATGGGATCCGGTTGAGCGGGATGCCGGGCTTCGGACGGATTCAGTCCGATGAACAAATCTGGCAATTGACTTACTACGTCCGAAGCCTGGACCACCGCACCCCACCTTAACTTGTGGCCGCAGTCTTTCGCGTTCGTTCTGGGAAAAACGCGGCGAACAGACGCGACCTGCTTGTTGACTGGTGCTGGGCAGACCCTCGGTGAACGTAGATTGTCTGCAAAACACAGGGAGAAATGGATGTTTGAGTCTCTGGTACGAACGAACCATTGAGCCACCGACCGTTTGCGGCAGAACATTGAACTAGAACATGTTGAACCGAACGTACGCAGATTGAGGAGGCAAGAAGAATGAGTACAGCTGCTGCCGATTGGCCCAAATTTCTCACGAAACTTCGCAATCGAGAAGAAGTCGCTGAGCGCACGATCGCGTTTCGTTTCGAAAAGCCCGCTACCTTCAAGTTCACTCCCGGGCAATTTGTGGACATTACGCTACTGAATCCGCCGGAGACCGATGGCGAGGGGAATGCACGGGGGTTCTCGATCGCCAGCGCACCCGAGGAAGACTTCATCATGGTGGCAACTCGCCTGCGCGATACCGCGTTTAAGAAAGTGTTGAGCCGTGTTCCCCTGGGTACCGAAGTACAAGTGGAGGGGCCTTTCGGGAATTTGCGTCTTCACAATGACAAGTCGCGCGTGGCTGTGGTGTTAACGGGAGGAATCGGTATTACCCCCTTCCGCAGTATTCTTTGGCACGCCGCGAAACAGAAATTATCCCATCGCATTTTTCTGTTTTATGCCAACCGGCGGCCGGAAGACGCTCCGTTTCTTCGTGAACTTCAAGAGCTCGAGAAACAGAACCCAAACTACAAATTGATCGCTTGCATGACGGAGATGGAGAAATCTTCACGCCCCTGGTCAGGAGAGCGAGGGGTGATTACCAAGGCGATGCTCGACAAGTATCTCAACGGCGCTGTTTCACCTGTTTATTACATCACCGGGCCGCCACCGATGGTGAAAGCGATGCATACCATGCTCCTAGATTCAGGAGTGGACGACGACAACGTTCGCGTGGAAGAGTTTGCGGGGTACTAGAGCCCGACGGGTTCGAGTGCTGCCATTTCCGGCGTCCGGATGTTCCTTCCTCAACCTTGGTTTCTTGAGGGAGCTGATAATCATGAACGATCTTGATCAACTTTCGGTCAACACGCTCCGTTTTCTTGCCGTGGATGAGGTCGATGCCCTCGTGGGAACTGTTCGACCGGGAAGCAGCAGACTACCGGGCGAGCGTTGCCAGCAGAGATTCCGAAGCTTGCCATTGAGGCCGGTGTGACGACGCGGCTGGCGCGACTATGTAGGCCCTAGCGGAGACATCATTGGGCTGGATCGCTTTGGAGCGTCGGACTCCGGGCACGGTTGTCATGGAGAGCTCGGGTTTAACGTCAAGAACGTGGTCTCGCGGGCCATGAGGATCGCAAGAGGACCGCGCGAAAGTCGCGGCCTGAAGGTGGAGCAGGGGACGGAATCCTGCTCTACTAATCCCGTGATGAGTAGCTAAGCAGCCAAGCGTTCATCTTTTGCGATTGCGGCCTTCGGTAATCTGATCTCCAGCAGGCCGTTGCTCAGGCGCTTCGTCGTCTTGTGTGGGTTGACGGGCGCCGGAAGACGGAGCGAGCGAAATACCCGCTTGGATCTCCATTCAGAATAGAGCGTCTTTGCCTTTCGTTGTTCCGCGTCCACTTCATGCTCTGCGGTGATGAGGACACTCGAGGGTTCGACTGCGACGGTGACCTCGTTCTCGCGAAATCCTGGCAACTCGACGCGTAAGATAAATTCGGAGTCGGTTTCGCATATTTCGATGGGAGCGGAATGGAAGAGCTCTCGCTCCGCCCGGAGCCAGTCATCGAGATCATGACCATCGTTAGATCCGTGATCTGCGAATAGCTGATATGCCCGCTGGGCAATCAGGTGATGGACATCCCTCATCTCGTCGAACAAATGATGTTCCGGAAAAAGTGCAAGGATTCCTTTGTTTGCCAGCTGTACTTCAGAACTTCTTTTCATCATGTTTTCTTTCATCATGTTTTCTTTCATCATGTTTTCTTTCATCATGTTTTCTCCCTTTTCAATGGGAGTGGGCGCACGCCTAAGTCGCGCGAACCTGCGACAAGCGAACTCTCACTGCCCCGCAATCGCTCTGCTTGTTTCAGGCGGCTTCCGTTCCCGTGTCTTCGAGACCGACAAGCGGCTTTTCCGTTTTGAATATCAGCCGGTAAGTCTGGTCTCCAGTTGCAGCGCCATCCAGCACCTGGACCAATTC
>DATEHP010000189.1:0-9600 GCA_035279505.1 Candidatus Sulfotelmatobacter sp.
ACCTTGCTGCGCTCTCCCAGTGCAACCAGGTGAAAAGTGGTCTTGCCCAGATCGATGCCGATTGATGCGATGTCCATCATGATGATCCTCCAGTGAAACCGCCGAGTTATCCTACTCGGCGGCGGACCATCTCATTAATCCGACAGTTCGCCATCGGAATGCGGAAAAAGAGGGCCACCTAATTGAAAGGAGTGGCCCTACGTCAGTTTGTAGTTCAGCCGTCTATCAACAATTCAGGTCACGTCTACTGTTTGTCATAAACCGCAACGGCCTTATATTTCTTTCCCTGCGCATCGGTTCCATTGACGGTTACGGTGCGGGTCTTGCCGTCCGCCGCAACGACCACATGCGCTGTGAGTACGACCTTCCCCTCCTTCTTGGAGACGACCTGAAGAGTGCGGTCATTTATCTGTTTGGCTGAGCGCGTGTCTTCGTTCGGATTTCCGGTAGAGGGATAGTCCTTTCCATCAAATTTCCCCGTCCACTCACTGTGGGTTGCCTTCCCGTCGGGTGCGCTACCCTCGATTGTGACCTTTACGCTGTCGCCAGCGGCTTCGTATGTGACCGTTTCGTTCTTCGGTGCGCTGGCGGAGAGTTTCGATTTTGACTCATTCAGCTTCCAAGTACCCATCATCGTATCGTTGGCTGCGAAACACACGATCGCAAACAAACAGCACGCGAGCGTTAACAGACTGCTTCTGGTCTTCATGTTGCCTCCATGTCAAAGCATTCAGACTGGGACGGCGCGAATTGTAGTCGCGGGCGGGATGACTCTGCAAACTGCATTTGTCGCTGGCGCTACGGCCTATCAAATTGGGAGGTCATAGTTGGCGAAATCCCGATAGCACTCATTGTCATCGAGAAAGGAGAACCAAAAGCCGCTACACCTCCTGTTTTTGCACCGGTCATCGTCGAATGTGATCTTTGGTGGTGGACCCACAGTCCCACTCCTACATCAGTCGATGATATTTGTGGCTCCGCCCGCTTTCGAACGCGCGAGGCCGTCCTTCATCTGCTGCAGCTTCTCCGGCGAATGTCCCGGCCAGCTTATAACCTCTGCAATGACTCGCAGAGGTTCACGGGAGCGATAGGACAAGGTCGGATTCCCGGGGAACTTCTTATCTGTCAGGTTGGGATCGTCTTGAATCGGCCCGGTGGCCTCTACGACATAAATTCGTAGTGGCCCACGGCCGACGGCGAGTTCTGCGCCCCAGATCGCTGCATCCAGAGTGCCTGAAAAATATACCCAAGACAGCGGTTTGTCGCCAGTGTAGTTCGACGGGAAGCCGACAAGGATGAGATCCCCAGGTTTCAGATCGGCCTTCGTTCCGTGAAAGAAGGATTGCGAAAATATGGTGGCAGAAGCTGGCAAGGGCTCGATGCTCCTTTGATTCGATTCGACGACAGGCAGCGTGGGAACAGTCAAATGACATCGACGCCTTTCTCTCCAAAGAGGATGATCGACCCGCCCTCCGGTAATTGTAAATTGGTGAAAAATCAAATCAGCCGTCGCAGATCAAAACGTGCGATTCGCTTGATTTAGCGAATTGCAATTTACTGCTTCAAGTCAGGAGCATCAGGAGGCTGTTTATAAATGACAGTTTTGCCGCGAGTGATCTCAAAGAGTGCGGTGTTATGCGTGCTCATAATGACATTTTGCTTGTCTTCATTGGCAACCCAGACAGTTGCGCCTGATGATGCACCATTTGCGTACGCGGTGAATACCTGACTGTTTTCCGAGTCGAGCGTAAGCAGTGCGCTCAAGTCCGCCGCATCAGAAGTTCCGTATCCGCCACGCTCGTTCCCTTTGGGATCGTAGATAAGTATTCCAGACATCGGAGTGTCTCTCTTTCCCTGCTTCCCGTTAATCACTGGTTCCGGGAGCGGGGCGGAGATAATCACTCTGGCAACGCCTTTTTCATCGACAACTTCCAGACGCCGTACTTTGAGGTTTTGTGCTGTAGCGGCACGGACGTGCCAGGGGGTATTCATAAATACCGCTATTGAAATCGCGCCAACCCACAGCCACATGAGAAGTTGAACTTGTTTCTTCAATTGCGAGATTCTGCGCTCCAGCGAGACGATATCGTCAGGCATGTTTTCCCTCCACGGACATACGTTTATAGGGCCGAAATGCTTTGATACCGAAAGGATAATTAATCATGAGGTGGCGTTTGTTGTTGATAAATCTCGATTTCACTCAAAATCCTGCGGCTGTGTTTTGAGTGTGATTCGCCGGACAAAGTCCGAAAATTGTGAATCATGTGCATCTGATCGTGGTATTCAAGCTGATGCGCGACTTGCGTCCACGACTCCAATAGGATGTGCGTTGAATTACGCAGCCGTCGGCAGGGATGAACATTAAGGAGTCGGAAGTACATCGGTACCGTCAGGCCGCAGCACCGCACTCGTGCTTGTTGTACTCCTCCCGTATCCTCTGGATCACGTCAACGATGCGCTCGCCCAGCTTGATCTCGGCTCTAAACTCCTGACCGCACGCGCTGCATCGTGAACTGACTTCCGCACTCCGCGCATCAATGGTATCGAACTGCAGGTAACGCGCTGATGGCATTCGGGCCCTCCAGCACTACCGCACGGTGGGCTCATTATATGTTTTTGTGCCCAGCGAGAGTCTGCGGGAGCAGATTGAGCACGACGAACGGCTTGCACGGTTGGGCGAGCTACGGCGTCGCACTTCAAAGGATTGATACGCACACGCACGATCCCCGACGCGCAGGCGGGGGGCGAGCAGCCAAGTCAAAAACGGGCGAGCAGAGGCCAGGGGTGTAGCCGAATTTTTCCCGCAATGTATAACCCCAAGACCTCTTTGAGGAGCACAGATGCGCGCTCCTTTGGAGGCAGCATTAGGACGAGGCGCTCAATTGCCGGCCCGATTCCTAAAGAAGCAGGGACAGCGGCTGGGACTGAATCGGGCCCCGCAGCACTTGCCTCAGCCACATCGCGCGGGCTCCGGCGTCGCAAGAAGTCAATGCAACGATTATGCGCAATACGGAAAAGCCAAGGCGCAAGAGGTCGACGCTCGTCAAATTGGTCGAGCTTTCGATAGGCTTCAAACAGCGCATCTTGGACTAGATCCTCTCCGTCTAAAACCGAACCCGTCATTCGGGAACAATAGCGATGTAGGCGTGGACGGAGTTGAGCGATGGTTTCGAGAAACGCGAGGTACCGCGCCTCAAAAGGACCTGTTGAAATGATAAGGTTGCTCTCCATACTGAAGTTACGCCAGCCGTTGCTTCCGGGATTCGGGCCTCCTAAGGCTACTTCCATTTGTCGTTTTACTAACACGCGCCACGGAGCGGTCCTTCTACCGTCGTTTGACCCTCTGGTGCGCCAAGCGTAAGGAGAGATCGGAATCCAATATCTCCCAACAAAGATCCACCGGTTGCCGCTAGTCACCCCGCACCCTCTGACTCTGTCGCCGCCTGCGATTCAGCGTACTCTTTGATTCGATTCAATTGATCGCGCCAGAACTCTACAAGCGAGAGACCTACCCCGTGAGAGGCGGGATCCGTTTGGGTTTCCTGATCGAACTGGTTTCTGTCATTGTAAATTCGCATGGGTGGTTTCTCCTGTATACCGAGCGCCGGATTGGAGTCCTTCTTCCCGGAAGGAACAGGCCAGAAGTCCAATCCGGCGAACGTCGGGGAGGGCCGTTTCATACCCGCATTCGTATTACGGTTCTCGCGGGCGAAAAGATACGTCGACTCGTCGTAATAAACTGCGAGGCTTCTCCCTTTCGCGTTTTTTCGTCATCAGTTGCTAAACACCGCACGGTTTTCGACGATGAACGTCTCGAGTGATTTCGGGGACGCTCCCCCGATCTTCCGAACGACGTCCGTCTCCGCGTCGAATTCTCCGCTTTGGTGAGCCTCCGCTACATGGCGGAGATGCTCTATCAAGTACGGTGATAGCTGAAACTGCGCCAGTATCCGGGCCCATTGCTCGACCGGCAGGTCGACATAATCCACCTGCTTGTCGAGCACACGCCCGAAGATCGTCGACATCTCGTTTATGGAAAGCGATCGCGGGCCCGTCGGAATGTACGTCTTGCCCTGGTGCGATTGTGGAGCAACGAGCACGCCGACGATGACACGCGCCAGATCTTCGCCACAAACCGGCGCGTGCTTGCCCTGACCATAGGGCAAGAAGATCTTCGATTTCTCGCAAATCGTCTTCGCTGCTAATGTGAGAAGGTTCTCGAGAAAGAACGGCGGTCGCAGATGGGTGACGGCGACGCCGGACCAATCGAGTACGCGCTCCGACAGCCAATGCTGGCGCGCGGCCGGGCTCGGATGATCCTCTCGCGCTGTGATCTGTGACATGTTGACGATCGCCTCGACCCCCGCCTCTTTGGCTGCAGCCGCAAAGATGGTGGTGGCTTCGAGCAGCCCTTCACGAGTGGATACGTCAAGTATGCACGGGTGACGCCGCGCATGGCGCGCCGCACCGCCGTGATGTCGTGCAGATCTCCTACAACAATTTCGGCGCCCAGTGCCGCGAGATGCTCGGAACGCTCATCGGCGCGGAAGACGAAGGCCCGCACCGGCAGCTTTCTAGCGACCAGTTGTCGGACGGCAAGGTTGCCGGTTGCTCCATGTCTTCCCCCCGCGCCTGCGATCAGAAATTGTGCAACAGTGTCCTGTGCCATGAGTGTCTCCGTAGAGTGGTTTGGTTTTGCGGTCTTAGCGTGGTCATGGCCTTGCTCTGATCGCAAGGTTGTCGTCCACGGGGATGGTCCCGACGGCAAACGGTGTTCCCTCATCGTCTCCGATCGCGGGAAGAGGATTTTGGGGATGATTGGTGCCCAGAAGACTTGTGTAGTTGGGAAGGTAAACCATTATGTGTGGATGCCAATGGCCTGCCGGTCCGAGCACTTGGTCCGCCGACCACATGTACGCAAAACACACTTCAGGCCGCTTTGGGATTTGGCCTTTGGCGTAAGCGGCTTGTACGCTCTCGGCAATTTGCTCGGCCGTCTTGCCTTCCAATCCCAGTTTTGTCCGAAGCTCGTAATAAGGCAGTAAGGTTCGCGAGGCCAGTGGATCCAGACAAATGGGAGCGCGGGTTTTTGCGTCGTAATTGATATAGGCCCGGACTTGGACCGGAGTGAACGTTGGAGCTCCGGTGAAGCCGCGCATGACCATGCAGACGAAACCGTTGTCCCCTTCGATCGTGGTTTGAAATCCGGACGCGGTGAAGACCTTTATCGTCGCGTGATCCGAAACATTGTCCGGAGCCGCGCTTTTCGCCAACGCAATTTCAGCGCCTCGATCCATCAGGTACTCGCTGAGCGGGGGATACTTGGCCTCCTGAGCCATCGCGCTTATCGCAGCGAGGCCAATTAAAATGAACAATAGATATTGATACCGCTTCTTTTTCATGTAATACCCCTCTCGGAAATACTAAATTTGAACTAACACTCTCTATTACGATCCGACCGGCGCCGAGGATACGTTGTGACATTCGGCTCCCGCAGCCTTCACAAGATTGGTCTGTCGATCGAATTCGTGGAAGCGACGGGTTCCAGCCGGGTCACGTCCGGTCCGATGGCGCACTGTTGTCTTAAATGCGCGGTGAAGCGGAGAAAGAATGGTTGCTTCTGGAAATCCGGAAGGACCTCCTCAACGAACTCGCCAATATGAATAAACCGCAAGGGATCTGACGAGTGTTGATACGAGGTGTAGCGGTGTTCTGGATGATGGGCGCGGATCCCAGCCACGAACTCAGCAATGGCCCCCTTCAGTTCATCGAGGGCGACGTCTCGCTTCACGATGTAATCGATGTGAATGTACTTAGTCATCGGCAAACCTCCATTCATCTCTATTACGGATTTCGCCGGGACTAAGATACGTTTGCCTAGACGTTGGGGATTTCTGGCCCGAGTAGAAACCGCATCCACTTTCTGTACCACGAGACGCGCATCGCCTGTCTCCCGTCACCCATATCCTTTATTTTGCGGTGATGTCCACTGAGGCGCGAGTAGTTTCCCAATCCATCTGCAGGGTGCATCCCGTCCCAAACCGGTCATAAGAGATGCTGAAGTTCTCCACCGGCGTGGGCAACGTTGACAGTTTCATGTCCACGCGCGCCAGTTCATCTTTCTCATATTTGTAAGGGATTCCCCATTCCCCAGTTTTCTTATTGACGATAAGGGTCCACTTGTCGGCAGCGGGTATGGTGAAGATTGTGTAGCTTCCGGCGGGCACTGTCTTTCCGCCAACGAGTAAATCGCGGGTCGTAACGAAAGTTGTCGCTTCGTTTGCGCCCGCCCGCCAGACTTGCCCGAAGGGCACCAGGTCTCCGTAGATCTTGCGGCCTTTCATCCGCGGGCTGGAATAGTTTGTTGTTATTGTCTTGCTGCCGCTCAGGTCGCACGACGCCGAAGCGGCTGGACTGGGTCTTGGTCCCCTCTGGCAGCCATTGAACAGTCCGAGGATGAAGGCCACACCAACAACAAAAGCAATTCGTTTCTGCATTAATCTCTCCATAAAGTAGCTGTCCGTCTAAATCGGAATGACGGCAATCTCGGTATCACGAATAGATGATTGGCATCTGGCCGACGTAATCGTCCCTCGTAAGTTGCTCGACGAGAAACGCCGCGACGTCCGCTCGTGCGATCCGTAGTCGCAGCTTGACAGGAAGGCTCATGTCGGTCACGACAGTGATGTTCCCTGTCTTCGTGCCATTGGTGAACGACATGGGACGCACGATGACCCAATCACAGCCGCTCTTTTGAATGAGAGCGTCAGCCACGGCGGCATCTTTATACATGTGGTTGAGAAGGAGCGGCATGACGATCCTCCCGAAAAAGAATGAGGAGCGCTGCACAAATTCCTTGCTGGAACCGACGCCGGCGCCATCGAGCCAGACGAGTCTGCGGACACCGTGCTTCTTCATTCCAGCGACCAAGTTCCTGACCACGTCAGTGCGAACGGTCGTTTTCTTGTTCTTGCGAACGCCGAGCGTGCTCATCACTGCGTCCTGCCCTCCGAGTGCCGTTTCCAGGTCTTCAGCATCCGTTGGTGTGCCCTGTAGAACAGTCAGCCGCGGGTGCTTCTTCTGTATCGTGGTCGGGTTTCGGACCAAGGCGGTCACCTGATGGTTCGCCTTCAAGAGGTCGTCGATCACGATTTGCCCGACCGCGCCATTTGGCCCCAGGACTAGTATCTTCATGGTCTCGCGATTGTCCCTTCTCAGCTCACTTGGGGTAATTTGTTCAGCCCAATACAAACGATCGGACGCTGGCCGCTGTTGGATCAGCTTATTTAGAAAGACACCATCTGTTGCAAGGGCAAATTCTGGGATGAACCGCCTACCCGGACTGTATATGTGCCGGAGACGAGCTTCCAGGAATCTGACCCTTCGTCGTACACGCTCAAGCGGTCACGGTCCACGGGAATAGAGACCTGCTTCGATTCGCCTGGCGCGAGTTCGACCCTCGTCCAGCCGATCAGGCGCTTCGGCGGTTCACCGGCCGCATCGGGCAACGAAGCATAGACTTGCGTGATCTCCGCCCCGGCGCGTTTGCCCGCGTTCTTCACGGTGAAGGAAACCAACGTGGTCTCGCCCTGCTTAACGGACAGTCCGGAATAGGCGAAGGTTGAATATGAGAGGCCAAAGCCGAAGGGGAAGAGCACAGACTTCTTTTCTGCGTCATACCATCTGTAGCCAACCTTCAATCCTTCGTCGTAGTTGATCTGAAATGCGGGGAGGGCATGGAACAATACCCCGAAGATGTTCGAATCGTCCGCACGCAGATTGTTGAAGTCGGGCAATGATTCAGGTGGGGGTAACACCAGTTTCGGATGCGGCAGATCAGCATCGCTCTTTGGGAAGGTGACAGCCAATTTGCCGCTTGGATTCACTGATCCAGTAAGAATGTTTGCCAGCGCCTCGCCGCCTCGAATTCCCGGGTACCAGGCTTCGATCACACCGTCCACCTTGTCGACCCACGGCATGGTCGCGGAACTTCCAGTTTCTAAGACGACAATGGTCTTCGGATTCGCAGCGGCAACCGCTTCTATGAGCTTGTTTTGCTCTGAAGCAAGATCCAAGGTGGATATGTCGATGGCTTCCGATTCCCATTGATATGCGAACACGATGGCCACGTCTGCAGATTTCGCAGCCGCAGCGGCTGCCGCCAAGTCCTCGCCGGAGTTATAGGAAATCCTGGTTGAGGGCATTTTCGCTGCGAGGGCGCGAAGCGGTGAACTGGGCATCCAGGCAGGCCGAAAAACGGCGGTGAAAATATCGTGAGGTGGCGGGGGCGGCACCGGAGAACCTCCCGCAGGATCGACCTGTCCAGAACCTCCCCCGGTGAGCACGCCCACATCGGCGTGCCCGCCAATCAACGCCACTGAACCCAAGGCGGCGGAAAGGGGCAGCACTTCATTCTGATTCTTCAGCAGAACGATGCTCTTCTCGGCAATCTCCTGAGCCACCCGGTAGCCTCCTTCCACGTCGAGGACCTGCCTGGCTACAGGGTGATCGAAAAGGCCATTTGCAAAAATGCTTCGCAGAACACGGTGTACGTGGTCGTTGAGCTCATCTTCCGAGACTTCGCCCTCCTGCACTGCCTTCTTGAGTGCATCGCCGAAAAAGAGTTGGTGAGGCTGCTCCATATCGAGCCCGGCATGCGAAGCCTTGGCAGTTGAGTGTGTGCCTCCCCAGTCGGAGAGTACGAATCCTTTAAATCGGAAATCGTTCTTAAGGACGTCAGTGAGCAGATAACTGTTCTCGCAGGCAAAATCTCCGTTTAACCGATTGTAGGAACACATAACGGCACCAGCATCGGAGATTCCGAGAGCAATCTCAAATGCGCGAAGGTCGGTTTCACGCATGGCCCGCTTGGTGATGTGTACATTAAAAGAATTGCGGCCGCTCTCCTGGTCATTCAGAGCAAAATGCTTCAAATCGCCGATGACGTGTTCGGATTGAACGCCACGCTCGACGTTGCCTGCCATCGTGCCAGCGAGCACCGGATCTTCACCTTCGTACTCGAAGGTGCGGCCACCCCGTGGTTCACGGGTCAGATTCACGCCGCCGCCCTGCGACAAGTTGTAGCCTTGGTCACGGAGTTCGCGGCCAATCAGAGCTCCGTATTCGAAAGCCGTTTGGGGATCCCACGAGGAAGCCACCGCAAGATTGCTCGGAAGCGCTGTGGAATACCGCCCTGTTGCCGCGCCGTGCGTTACACCATACGAAGAGTCCGCCATCTGGATGGCGGGAATACCCAGGCGAGGAATAGCACTCGTCCCATCTGACCGACCATCCGATTCCGGAGGACGGAAGAAATAGGCGCCCACACCGTGCAGCAGCGAGATCTTTTCATCCAAGGTCATTTCCTTGATGACCATATTCGCCCGCCGATCGGGAGAGAGGCTCGCATCAGACCATGGATAGTGTTTCGGTGGAGGCATACCCGGCAATTGCGCCGCCGCCGAGTAGCCAGCGCACAGCGTGATGGCAAGCGCCATGGAGACGGCAATACGATTTCTCATGACTCCATTTTTCATGACTCCAATGACCTTTCTACTTCGATGAACTGCCTTCCGATAATTTCGACACGAGTGCATGCAG
>DATEHP010000190.1:0-4371 GCA_035279505.1 Candidatus Sulfotelmatobacter sp.
GAGAGGGGAGGATCGAAGATGAACCCTGTCTCGGTTAGCAGGGTTTCGTTGGTTCCCCAACCCGCCTGCCAAGCGATTGAATTGTCAGCATTCAGCGCTAGACTTACCCCTCCAACGCCGGTGGCCCAAGGAGAATCTGCCGGTGCGCTGACGGTCGGAGGAATTCCGAAAAATGAAAAGTCGCCGTCGTCGCCCGTCGAGAAGTTAGTTGAAATCCCCATGGCCGCGGCTTGTTCGGAAATCAGGCTCTCCGTTTGCAGTTCCGTCGTTGCGGTGAACGCTTCGGGTGAACCATAGCTGCCCGACAGGACGTTTCCCAGACCTAGATTCACAACATCAAATTCGGCCTGGTTCACGTCCTGAAAGCTGGCTGACGGCGGAACGACCAGGTTGATATTCGCGCCTGGTGCGATGGCGTGCGCCCACTCCACATCCAGGTTGATTTCGACCTGATCGTAGGCGATACACAGGCTGGGTGCCGTATAGGTGATGGCGAAGTTCGCCGCAGTCAGCTGCGGCAGGCCGTACTGCGCCGAAAATGCGTTGGCATCGTCCTGAATCGTAAACGAACCGCACCAGTCAACGATGGCAATCGTCTGGCCGGTACCGTCGTATCCTTCGGCGTACAAGCCGGTCAGATTGTACGCAGTCTGAATCGAGGGCGGCTCGTAGGCGCATCCCGGGCTGGTCTGGGTCTGCAGATTCAGCTTGTTGCCGGAATACGTGCCGATCGGAAGCGCGCCGGTATTGTTGGTAGAAAACGACTCGGTCTCCGTGGTTGTAAAACACTGCGACGAAAAGATGCTGGTACTGGTACTGGTACTGGTACTCGCAGCCGTGGCCGGTTTCGCTAATGCCGCAGCGGGCTTGTTCCCGCCAAAGCTCGTCGGGCGGGCGATCAGCGGATGCTCGAATGCTCCCGTATCCAGTCCCGACACTGCCCTGACCAACGCCCCCGCCGCTCCCGCGATATAGGGGTCGCCGGCGTTGGCGCGGATCGTCTTGTTGCCGACCTGATAATTGTTGAGTTGTACCCGGAACGCTTTCTCTACATCGCCGACGGTGCCACGCGCGCGCACGTAAAAATTGTTCGGGCCCGTCTTGACGACCTTCAGATTGTGGGCCGCAAAAAACTGCCGCACCGTCCTGACTTCTTGCGCCGTGGGCGCGAAACGGGCAGCGATATCCTTCCTCGTCAACCAGTGATGGTAGTTAGGCGAATTGCGATCATAGAGCGACTGCGTCAGCGCATCGAATTGCTCTTGATTGTGAATCTGCAGCCAGATGCTCACCTCAATCACCTTCGTCGGGTCTTCGGTCCCGACATTTTTCGCCGTCGCCACATAATTTGGCGTGTTATGCGCAATGAATCTTCCGGTGGCAGCAAGGCCCTGCGATGCAAGGCACCCGATCAACACCACCACAAAGAGCCCCAGCCATATGGCCCGTACTGCTTTGTTCTTGGCTGAAAGCACAACTGCATTGCTAGAGTCCATGTACTCCTCCTGTATTGACTAGACATCCGTATGTTCGGACTTACTCGTCATTCCTGGGACGTGAAGTCCGTTCGCACTAACACGAATTACTCGACAAAGGAGCCGACTAACTTCGGTGTAGGTTGAGCCTGGTTGAGAGTTGAGATGACGAGTGGCAAATTGAGAGCGACATCCTACCCCCAATCGTGGCGAATGGTCAATCGTTAAACGCGAGACCCGGCTGTCGCTCTTGGCCGTCCGTGGCCCGATTTGGCGGGTTCCCTACCTTTCCCGCCTGTAAACTACGAGGACCGCTCGTCCCACCCTCAGGCCCCTGCAGCACGATTCTCTCGCGCGAGTGTTTCGCAGCGCTGATTTTCGTGATTGACTTTCGGATCGCCATCGGCGGTTCGCAGTCGCGCGTGCAAGCCCAAAATCGGAAGGACCACCCTTGCCATACCGAAGAAAATCGTTTTACTAAATCATCCCCCGCTGTGGGATAATTCCTCACCGTAAATGATTTCCGCAACCGCGTACAGGTCTGTCGCGGAAAATCACTTCAGCACTTGTGAGGGCGAAAAAATCTTATGTCCAAAAATCCCCTGTCTCGCCGCCAATTCATGCAAATCGGTTCAGGCGCTCTCGTCGCCACCACCGTCGCTAAGTCCGTTTTGCAACCCCACATCCTAAATGCCGCGTCGCGCCCGGTTGCGCCCAGTGATACCGTGCGCTTCGCCTCAATCGGCACCGGCATTCGCGGATGTGAGCACCTTCAAGCCTCTCTCTCGGTTCCGGGTATTCAGTGCGTCGCGGTTTGCGATCTCTATGACAGCCGCCATACCGCCGCGCGCGAAGCCGTAAATAACCCGAGCGTCCCCGCCACCCGCGACTATCGTTCGATTCTCGACCGCAAAGACGTCGATTCCGTCCTGATCGCCACCATGGATCACAACCACCTTCAGATCTTTCAAGATGCCTGCGCCGCTGGCAAAGACGTCTATTGCGAGAAGCCGATGTCGCATACCCCCGAAGACGGATTCGCCATGGTTGAGGCCGCGCAGAAAAATAAACGCATGGTCGCTATCGGCAGCCAGCGCGTCAGCTCCGTCCTGTATGCCAAGGCGAAAGAGATCTTCGATTCCGGCAAGATGGGCGAAGTTTTCTCCATCAACGCCTACTGGGACCGCAACTCGCCCAGTGGTGCCTGGGTTTACCCCATTCCGCCCGACGCGAGTGAAAAGACGATCGACTGGAATGCCTTCCTCGGCAAAGCTCCCAAGGTCCCCTTCGATCCCATTCGCTTCTTCCGCTGGCGCTGTTTCCGCGACTACGGAGAGGGACTCGGTGGCGATCTCTTCGTTCATCTGCTCTCCGGCATCCAGTTCGTCGCCGGAATCAACGAGCCCGCCCAGCGCGCTCAGTCCTCCGGAGGTCTTTTTCACTTCAAGGATGGCCGCGAGTTCCCCGACCTTATCGAGACGCTTTACGACTATCCCAGTTGCCGCGTGACCCTGCGCTGCAACCTGAATAATAACGGCGGAGAATTCATCGGCTTCTACGGCACCAAGGGCACGATGATCATCAAAGACGCTACTCTCACTTACAAGCCTGAGGACACGCGTCCCGAGCCCGAAGGCTATTCAATTTTCGGTTGGCCGAAGGCGCTGCGTGATCAGTATCTGCAGAAGTGGCACGAGGAGCATCCCGAACCGGAAGCTCTGAGGTGGAAGGTTGACGAAACCGGCGAATCCTACGTCAACCCTCCGGGCTACAGCGACACCGTCGATCACCAGGCGAACTTCTACAACGCTGTGCGCACCCGCAAGCCAATTGTCGAAAACGAAGTCTTCGGCAACAACGCCGCCATAGGATGCCATCTGGCGAACTTCTCTTATTTCGAAAAAACTGTCGCAGTCTGGGACAAGTCATCCAAGAAGATCGTCAAAGGGTAGTCGGAACGAGGAACAAAGAGAGTGCCCCACCCCTGTCGCGGTGTTTGCGACAGGGTGGGGTTTTTGACTTTAGACTCCGCGCACAGTTCCGCAAGGCCTTAGGCCGGGGCCCGATTTCTCGCGCACCTTCTGCACGGAGAAGTGGGTTTTGGATTTTCTACTACGGGAGGGCACGACCAATCGTGGCACTCTGCTCCCCGTCTTAGCGCCTTCGTCACTTCTTAAACACCGCATCCAGCGCCGCTTGTGCAATCGCCTCATCAATTTCCGACTTGGCGCCACTAGCCGCAATCCCTCCGAGCGTTTGCCCGTCCACCTGAATCGGCAGCCCACCCTGATTAGGGAAGAAATCGGGAAATGCGAGCACCTCCAGATTCCCAGCCTTCAGCGCATCAGCGCCATCCTTTGATGGCTTCCGGTACAGCGCCGAGTGTCGTGCCTTCTTCTGCGCGAACTGAATCGTGTTGAGCGACGCGCCATCCGCTTTTTCCAGAAAGAGAAGATTTCCGCTGTCGTCGACGATGCAGATGGTCACCTCAACGTTCAGCCTCTTGGCCTCCGCCTCAGCCGCAGCCACCAACGCCTTGATCGTGGACAGGTCCAGACGCTTCTTGGTTGGCAGTTCAGCCACAGAAACTGCCACCATGAAAGTCAGCATCACAACAAGTAGTTTGAACATGGCGTGGATGCTACCAGCGGACTTGCCAGTTTTCCAGATGCAACTCTTTCTGCAGAAGGAGGTGGCCCACCCTTGCCGCGATTATTGAGACAAGGATGGGGTCTTTGACTTCTTAGAATGAATCCTCGAACTCTCACTACTATTTCGGCAGCACAATCAGGTTCTGCACACTGGGAATCAAGTGCGGCGACCCCGGGGCCGGCGTTACTCCGGTCGAGGCCACGGTCCAGACGAACAGCTTGTTTTTACTCCAGCTGATCCCATA
>DATEHP010000191.1:0-5606 GCA_035279505.1 Candidatus Sulfotelmatobacter sp.
AACAGAACCCCTTAAGCGGTAGCAGCGACCTTCGTCATTCCGCATTCGAACGGTAGTGAGACACCGACCGAACGAAATAGAACCCTGTTCGAGCTTGTGCGAAAAACATCCGAATCAGCGCGGGCGTATCGCACCCGGCTAAGCCGAAGGCTTAGGGATGGTGTCTCTCGCTCTCCCTCGCTCGTAATCGCGCATCGTGAACTGCGTATTCACTGTAGTCGCATCAGAAACTATGTTGAACGGATTGGATCGAATTTCAGAAGGGCTCAAATTCAAGTTCATCGACTGAATCTGAACGGGCTGGGGGACGTCCTTCCCACTCATTTGAAGATTGCTAGCCGTCACAGTTCCAGTGAGAGCGGGTTTATCGACCGCTCCAGTAGCTTTAATGTTCGCATTTACGGCGCCCGTCGCAGTTGTTCCCTGGAGAGCGCCATCCCCGATGCTGCAGCAAATTTGGCCGCCTCAGCCACAGAAATGTTGTTGGCTTTGACATTTACATCGATACGGGTTGCGTTCGTGAGCCCTGTCGGCGACGGCCGTGCTGTTCGACTTGTTTATTAGCCTCGCACTACAGGATTTTGAACAAAGTGATTGATGTCATTTTTAGAGATGCACGCTAACTACATTGAATCCAGTAGACATCCTGAATTAGTTGCGATTCGAGATTCTCGATCCGTCGCTAAGCACGACTTCTTTACTACGGTTGTGGCGTTATGAAGGACCAACCCCCCGGCCGGTCCGATCACATCCTTAGAAGCTGTAAGCCGACTAGGCGGGCGTTTGAGGCCACGTCGCCAAAATATCGACAAAACCATGGACAACAAGACGGTACTCTCGCTCAGTTCAGACAAGCCGTTCT
The DNA here is from genome assembly GCA_035279505.1 of Candidatus Sulfotelmatobacter sp. Lineage (GTDB taxonomy): Bacteria > Acidobacteriota > Terriglobia > Terriglobales > Acidobacteriaceae > Sulfotelmatobacter. The sequence continues at coordinate 863 of DATEHP010000191.1, forward strand.
TACTTCACGCGAAATCGCACTTCGCGATGGAGGGATGAAAGTAGTTTCGGTCATGAGTCCCATACAGGCGCGGTTCGAGATCGAGATGGGTCGGTGCGGGATCCTCCCAGTCTGCCATCGGCTATCAAGAGTCGCTGTGGATGATTTGACGAGGCTATTTCGAAAGACATGTCTCCAAGGTCTGATCATCTTCATTAGCGAGGTTCCGGGGGATGACCGGGTGCCAGCGGAAGTCGATATGAGTTGCCGGAATCAAGTGGACCGGAAAAAATGGTCCAAGCGATGAAGCAGGGCCTAAATAGGGATGTTTCATTTGTTTCATTGGAGTCGAAGGCAGGAGTGGCGGAGTTCGCTAGATGCTTCCGTCCCATATGAATATTCGAGCTGCAACACGAAGCTACGAAGACTGGATGCAGGATTGCGGACCGGTTGTCGAACAACATCTTCGGCACAAACACGGGAAAATGAAGGAGGATCCATTTCAATTTTTCCGGGGGTGCTATTACCGCTGGGCACAAACGTGGGCGTAGATCTGTCCAGAATGTACTCATGCTCCCCAGGTGCTCGCCGTGGGGGACCTTCACGTCGATAGCTACGGAACCTGGCGGACTCTGAAGGACGGCTATGTTGGGGTGTCGACGATTTTGATGAATGTCATCCTTTGCCATACACCAACGACTTGGTCCGCTTGGCCGCGAGCGTGAAGATTGCCCGAGAGCTCGGTCTGCTGAGCGTGAAGAGCAAAGTGGCGTGCGACATTATTCTTGAGGGATACAGGCAGACTCTCCAAAATGGTGGCTGTCCATTGGTTCTTGCCGAATCCGAGACATCGCTCGAGAAACTCGGAATCGATGCGCTTAAGACCCCATGGCCGTCATAACGGCGGCGTGAGCAAAGCTCGACCATGCCGTGAAGGCGATTAGGCTGCGATGCGCCGATGGGTTCCGCACCGCCATGAGCAAGAAGATGCCAAGTGCGACATAAAGGCTGAGCATCATCGGCGTAGCATCCTCATTATTTGCTTGCCACGCACTCCGTACCAACGTTATCAAGGGATAGACGCCAGCCACGAAGAACAAGCCCAGCAATACCAATAGAGTTTTTAGCGCACCTTCTCGCCACATGCTGCCCCCCTCTCACTCGCAATCACTACATGGTAGCGCAGGACAATCTCTTGCAGGTTCGGGCGGGTACTCTCGCTTGGCTAAGACGGGGACGGGGTCACCAATCAAGGAGACGAAAGCTCCATATACTCATCCGCCCCGACGACGATCAGAACAACCCGAACTGGGAACGGGAACCGCCGCTGCGACGGATCACGCACTGCCTTCGGTGCGAAAAGCTGATATTTCTTCCCGCGAGTCTTCAGTTCGCAACCGCCCGCCGCGAGCACGTTCTTCACCCACTCGGATTGGCTGCTATAGGTCAGGGCAATGATGAAGCCGTTCGATGCTCGAAACACGTTCACCGGAGTGCGGTAGACCTTTCCTGATTTGCGACCCATGTGCGTCAGAATGCCGAAACCCGGAAGCCAGCCCGCGAACAGGCTGGTGATCCGGTTCGTGAAAGCGATGTTGATCTTCGCCAGCCAGCGATTGCGGAACCGCATCATGGGAACGCCTGAGGCGGCGATGGCGATGACGATGATGGCTCCGACGCTCACAGTCCATGTTCTCCATGATTTCAGTCGATCATCAATGCGTAATTTGCCGCGTCTGTTTTGCCAACCTGTGAAATGCGAGCAGCGCGAGCACAGCAAATAGAATCGCCTGCGCGACATGTATCCAGAACCACTTGTCTGCGCCGTTCACCGTCACCAGAACGCGTGCAGAGTCGCGAGGCCAAATCAGAACGAAAAATGTGAGATCACCGAAGATATGTACAGGCAGGGAAGTTAAAATCGAATTCGTCAACCGAGCAATCGCGCCGAAGACGACTCCTGCCAAAAAGTACACGCTCAACTTCGACCAGTACCAACCGTGGTTCGCATGAGCCAGCATGAATAGCAGCGATGAAAACAGAACCGCTATCTTTCCAGAGAAATGACGCTCCAGAATTTGCTGGCAGTAGCCCCTGAAAGCAATCTCTTCCACAATCGGCGACACCAACGATGACATAACGACGATCACCACGATTGTAAGCAACGGATATTTCGACGGATCATCTAGGACATTGGCTGGTGTCTTGACCAGCCGAAAGAAGACTATCCACAATCCAGCCAGCGCAATGATCGAAAGCACGCCTGCGAGCAGCGCACCCATGAGAACACTTCCCGAAACTGGATTAGCGCGAAGCGCCCGCTTACGCGACTCTGAAGTCGTGCGGGGCGACCAGCGTCCGCCAAGGTATTGCCACAAGAGCCAGAGCACAACACCCATCACCGCGACTGACCATGGAACCGCCCGTGGAGAACTCCTGAAGTTCGCTACGAGTAAACTTCCCCAGATTGTCTGCCCCAGAACAAGAATGAGAAATGCGATTAGAGCAGACCAAAGCACAGCGTAGAAACGTCGCTTTTGTTGCATCGCCATAGCAGGATCAGGGTGAGAAGGCGATTTTAGCGCAGATTGTGGGCTTATCTAATGTACGAGCCTACGCGACCACGCAGAGGCCTTCTCGACTGGCTGCTTCGAGGGAGCCAGTGCGACCAGCATTACACCGACGATTGCGAACACAACCACCCCCGCGAGTTCCCGCCGTTCGATCACATTTCGGTATTCTTGCGCTGCCATTACAGCAGCATGCGCAAGATTCGCCCATCCGGCGAAGGCCATCAGACTTCGGTTCGCCGATGGGTCACGCACCGCCAGCAGCAAGAAATTCCGAGTGTGACATAGAGACTCATTATCATTGGCACCGTAGGCTCTCGCGAGAAAAACATCGTCAGCGCGATTACTCCGCGTGAACAACAATCCGACAACGACCAAAACGACCTTGAGCGTCCGTTCTCGACGCATGGTGCCCTCCTCATTCCACTTCGACCGCAAGAACTAGCGCGATGGAACGGGCGCAGACCAATGAGCGTTACGGAACTGCCAGTGCCCCTCACGGTACTCTGCGAGTCCAGTAAAGTATCCCGTTTCGGTAATGCTGTGCCCCGCTGTGTCAACTTGCATTTCGCGCCATGAGACTGCCACTATGGCGAACTCGTTGGTAAGCGGATCAACGCGCAAATCATCTCCCCAGTTCAATTCAATTTTTCGGATGGTTTGGGCAAACTTGCGAGTACCATCCTGTGCGGCAGCAGCGTTCGGGAAGGCCATCTGGCCGTTGACTGCCATGAAGAATGCGGGACTTGCATCAAAATACTTAATCCAAGCCATGGGGCCGTCTTGCGTAACGGAGTGGGAAACGGTCTGCATAAACGCACGCACCGCTCGGTCAATTGCGACAGCTTCGTCCGGGGTCAAGGAGTGTGGCTGACTCGCGCCAACTCCACAAGGAACGCAGGCTGCGAACGTGATCGCTACCAGCAAAAAACGAATTCGCAACCGGAGCGAAGGGAGTAGAACGGACGGAACGCGAGTCGAAGGCGACATACAAAACCTCCATCATTCGAACCGAGCCTCTCGACAATGCGGTAGCGCGAAATGTTCTGCCCGATCATGAATGCGGAGACTCAGGCAGCAATGGTAGGGAGGCGAGGAACGTAAGTCAACGCTGCGAGCACGTAAGCAAAAGGCAACTGGTATAAACTTCGAGCCTACCCACCCACGAAGCTCAAGAACTCCGGCGAGTACCACGCACTTCTGGTGGCGAGAATGTGGATGCCATACGACAACGGCACATTGTCAAGGGCAGACGGACTGGTCAGAAGCCTTCCGACTGAGGCACAAGCTCATCAAGCAGAACTCCGCAAGGAAATGGGTCTTCTGGACGTGGTGCTCGCACAGATCACGTACATCATCACCCTCGAATTCTTCGGAACAGCGGTCAAGGCTGGATCATCCCATGCGTTCTTGTGGATCGCCGCCATTTTCCTGTTCTTTGTGCCGCAGGCAATTGTCGTTCGATACCTGAACCAACTCCTGCCGCTGGAGGGAGGACTTTATGAGTGGGCACGCTCCGGTTTCAACGACGCCACAGGCTTCTTGGTTGCGTGGAACCTGTGGGTCTACATTATTCTGCTGGTTGCAGAGTACGGATTCGTCATTGTCACCTATTGTGCATTTGCACTGGGGCCGAGCGCAGCTTGGATGACTTCCAGCAAGTGGCTGACGGCACTGGCTTCTGCTGTGCTGGTTGGATGTTTGGCTTGGGTCTCGATACTCGGTCTTAGAGTCGGAAAGTGGATCACTAACGCGGGTGGCTCCCTTACGGTAATCGCCCTCGGAATTCTCGTTTGCCTGCCCATAGTCCACCCCAAGCACGATGTTGCGCTGCCGTATCATCCGTTGCCTTTTGTCCGCCCGACGTTATCGCTGTTCAGTGTCAGTGTGTTTTCCAAAATGACTTTTGGAGCACTCTGTGGCTTTGAATTCGTCGCTATATTTGCGGGCGAATGCCGAAACCCGGCACGGACTTTGGCACGCTCAGTCGTGATCGCTGCTCCCATCATCGCAGTTCTTTATATATTGGGAACGAGCGCGATTTTGGCTTATGTCCCTTCCGGTCACGTCAATCTCATCGGCCCAGTTCCGCAGGCGCTTAGAATGGGGCTTCATCAGTCCGGTCTGGCGGGAATTCTCGCTCCGATTACAATCTTGCTGCTGCTGGGGAATGTGATTTCCACGGCAAATCTCAG
>DATEHP010000192.1:0-7969 GCA_035279505.1 Candidatus Sulfotelmatobacter sp.
GGCTGCTCGCGCGCCCCGCACAGGATCAGGGTTCTCTTGCTGGCATGGAGTGCCTTCGCCGCTTCTTCCAGCGCAAACAATCCGGTCGCGTCGAGAGCAGTCATATTGCGCAGCCGCAGGATGACGACCGGCGGCAATTTGTGCAGGTTCTCAGTCACTGCCGAAATCTTGTCGGTTGCCCCAAACAGGAACGGCCCGTGAATCCGAAAGATCGTTGCGTAATAGGGAATATCTTTGTCCTGCAGAATGTGCACGCGACCATCTTCCACATAGTCATCGGTCACCTGCGAGACTGTGGTAGTCGAAGCCACGCGGCTGATAAAGAGTAGCGCCGCCAGGATCATCCCCGCTTCGACCGCGACAGTCAGATCAGCGAAGACGGTCAAGGCAAAGGTGACCAGCCAGATGCTGATGTCGGTTTTGGTCAGCTTCAGCAGTTGCGGGATCTCGCGCCACTCGCCCATGTTGTAGGCAACCACCATCAGAATGCCGGCGAGAGCAGCCATCGGTACATAGCTGACCAGCGGAGCGGCAAACACCAGGATGCAGAGCAGTGTCAGCGCATGAATGATCCCAGCCACCGGCGACTGCGCGCCAGAGCGGATGTTGGTCGCGGTGCGAGCGATCGCTCCCGTAGCTGGCAATCCTCCGAACATCGGCGAGAACACGTTGGCCACGCCCTGCGCCACCAATTCAACATTCGGATTGTGCCGGTCGTTGCTCATTCGGTCTGACACGACGGCCGACATCAATGATTCGATAGCTCCCAGCATGGCCACCGTGAATGCCGGTCCCAGCAACCCATGAATCAGGTTGGAGTGAAACTTCGGAATCTGTATGTGGGGCAGCCCGCCAGGGATCCCGCCGAATTTCGTGCCAATCGTTTCCACCGGAAGCTTGAAGAAATAAACGGCGGACGTTGCCAGCAACAGCGCAACAATCGGGCCGGGAATGCGCGCCGAAAGGCTGCGGCAGATGATCAGCGTCAGCAGCGTGAACACTGCCAGCGCCGTAGCCTCGAACGACAGTGTGTGGAAGCTGCGCGCCAGCTCCTCCATGCGCAGCCAGAACACGCCGGGAACGTTGTCGAGATGGAGCCCGAAGAAATCCTTCACCTGCGTGCTGGCGATCAGTACCGCGATGCCGTTTGTAAATCCGATTACGACCGGGCGAGGGATGAATTTCACCGCTGTGCCGAGCCCCGTCACTCCCATGATGACGAGCAGCACGCCCGCCATAACGGTGCACATGAACAGTCCGTCGACGCCGTGCACCGCCACGATTCCCGCCACGACAACCACGAACGCGCCCGTCGGTCCGCCAATCTGCGTCTTGGAGCCGCCGAGCGCAGAAATCAGGAAGCCCGTGACAATGGCGCAGTAAATACCCGCCTGCGGCGTAAGTCCCGACGCTATGGCAAAGGCCATGGCCAGCGGCAACGCGACCAGGCCGACAGTGACGCCGGCGATTAAGTCGAGGAGAAATTTGTGACGGTCATAGGTCCTCAGCAAGAGGACTGACTTCGGAAGCCAATTTTCGTTGAGGAAAGTACGCCCCATTCTTACAGTATGGCAGCAGTTCATGAAATCGGGTAGTTACCGCTGTTCTTGTGTAGGCCCGGACGCATTCGTCCGGGGCCCCCCCCGCGCAAGTTTCACGCGCGGGGCGTCGGCGTCACCCTTCGCTCGCGGTGCGGGGCGGACGAATGCGTCCGCCCCCAGAGGCTAGAATCGATTCATGCAACTGCTGCGCACAGTGGCATGGCTCGCTTGCGTTCTGTATTCCACTATCCCTTCATTCTGGCTGATGGTTCACCCGCGTGCGCACCGCTGGCGCGCCCGTGTGCGTTCCCCATTTCGCATGCTGGTTCCAGCGTGGATCACCATGTGGATCGGCATCGGCGCTCTCACCGGCCCATGGCGCAGAGTGGCAGTGTATTCGACACCCTGGGCCTGGATTCCCGCCGCATTGCTTTTTGCGACCGGCACCTTTCTCTATGTCCGCTCCGGCGCCCATTTCAGCCTCGCCCAACTCGGAGGCTTGCCCGAAGTTCGCTCCAATCGTGACCATCACCGCCTGGTAACGACCGGCATTCGCGCCCGCGTTCGCCATCCCGTCTACTTAGGTCATCTCTGCGAGATGCTGGCTTGGAGCCTCGGCACAGGCCTACTCGTCTGCTGGATACTGACGGCATTCGCGATCGTCACCGGCGCAGTGATGATTCGAATGGAGGACGCGGAGTTGGAAAAGAGATTCGGCGCCGAGTTCATGGCCTATCGACGCAAAGTCCCCGCTATACTGCCCATAGTCCGACTTGGCTGATCGGTGATAGCTGATGGCTGACAGCTGAGAGCCCTTCATGCGCTTCGAGCTTTTCATCGCGAGCCGCTATCTCCGCGCCAAACGGCGGCAGGCCTTCATCGGCATCATCACCGGGATCTCCATCGCCGGAGTTGCCGCAGGGGTCGCTTCGCTCGTCGTAGCGCTCGCTATCAACAACGGATTCCGCCAGGACTTACAGCAGCGGCTACTCGGATCCACCTCGCACATCAGCCTGCAGCGCATCGCCGATGACGGGATCAGAGACTGGCCTCCGCTGATGGAGCGGCTTTCACGTCAGCCCCATGTGGTGGCTGCAGCGCCTGCGATCTTTGAGCAAGTTCTTATTTCTCGTGGCCCGCGGGCCCACGGAGCGGTGCTTAAGGGGATGATTCCGAAATACGAGCGGCAGGTGGGCGATCTGCTGAACTCCGTCACCCAGGGCTCGGCCGCCGAGTTGGACTCCGATGTGGCGGCGGCTCCTGCATCGCCTTCGGCGAGGGGGGACGAGGCGTCCGCCCCTACACAATCTCCCGATTCCCTCGCAGGCGTGCAGCAGCGCATTGCGGCCATGCCGCCCATCGTCCTCGGCAAAGAGATGGCCGACAATCTCGGGGCTACGGTGGGCTCCACCGTAATGGTCGTCAGTCCCCAAGGCGAACTGACTCCCTTTGGAACTGTCCCGAAGTACACGCGATTTCGCGTGATAGGCATCTTTAATTCTGGATTCTTCGATTACGACTCGACCTGGGCCTTCACCCGTCTTTTCGACGCGCAGCGCCTGTTTGGGCTTGGCAATCTAGTCTCTGTGCTGGAGTTCAAGATCGACGACCTCGACAAGGCCGATGCCGTTGCACGTGAGATCGAAAATGCAGCCGGCTCAGGGTTTATGGCGACCAACGCGCTTCGGCAGAACAGCGCGCTATTCAAGGCTCTCAAGACCGAGCGCCTGGTCACCTTCATTACGATCGGGTTGATCGTCTTCGTCGCTGCCCTCAATATTCTGATCAGCCTCATCATGATGGTCATGGAGAAGACCAAAGACATCGCCGTGCTCATGTCGATGGGCACGCGACGGAGGCAGGTGCGGAACGTGTTTATCGCCCAGGGAGTTTTGATCGGAGTGGTTGGTACCGTGATCGGCCTCATCGCGGGGTACGCCATGGCGTATGCCGGCGGCCGGTACCACGTGATTTCCCTCTCGCCCGAGGTGTATTCGATCAACTACGTTCCCTTCGCGCCTCGCGTCGCAGATGGCCTGTGGATTACCGTCTTCACGCTGCTGGTTTCGTTCGTGGCAACGCTGTACCCGTCGTGGTCGGCATCCCGCATCCTACCAGCCGAGGCTCTGCGCTATGAGTAGGCTGTGTAGAGGCGGACGCCCTCGTCCGCGCCGAGTCGCGAAGCGACGAGTATCCGTGGCAGACGATCCGGATATGCGTAACTATAGTGATTCTCATCACATGAACGAAAGCAGCCCCGAGATATGTTCATAAAGATCGATCCAACAAATACCGCCGGGACTGTAGGTTGGAATCTGCCAACCCGCACTCCGGCAGCCACTTGGAACGAAAGCCAGGCTCCATGCATCTAAGGGATGAAGGTGAAATGCTTCGGGTCGAAAGCTTGAAGAAGGTTTTCCGGTCCGGCGAGTCGGATCTGGTGCTCTTTGAGAATCTGTCGTTTGAGGTGAAGCGAGGAGAGATGCTCGCCATCGTGGGAGAATCAGGCGCGGGAAAGAGTACACTTTTGCACATCCTGAGCGCCCTTGATCGCGCTTCCGCCGGTGACGTATACTGCGCGAACTTGCGATTGAATTCGTTGTCCCACGACGAAGCCGCAGACTTTCGCAACCGTGAAACCGGTTTCGTTTGGCAGTTTCACTATTTGCTGCCGGAGTTTACGGCCGCGGAGAACGTTGCTATGCCGCTGCTGCTTCGGGGGCAAACATGGCAGCAGGTAGAGCCGTTAGCTTCACGCTGGCTGCGTGAGGTCGGACTGGAGCAGCGTGCGCATCATCGTTCCGGGGAACTTTCCGGCGGTGAGCAGCAAAGGGTTGCTTTGGCCCGTGCGCTCATCACTGGTCCCAAGCTTTTGCTCGCTGATGAGCCTACGGGAGACTTGGACGGACAGACTGCGGAAGCCGTTTTTGCTTTGATTGCACGTCTACATCGCGAGCACCAACTCACCTCCCTCATCGCTACGCACAATGTGTCATTTGCCAAACGCTGTCACCGTGTATTGCGGTTGCAGCGAGGGCGCGTGGAGGAGATTTCGCCGGAGTCGCTCCCGGTGTAGCCAAATGAATGAGTGGTTAGAGGCCGCGTTAGACGATAAAAAATATACGGGCTTTAAGCCCCTACGTTGCGGAACAGCAAGATTAGTTAGAGAAAGTGCAGCAGAATGGCTTTGCCGGAGGAACCGAGGTGTCCAGGGAATTCCTTCGGTAACGTGATCAAAGACATGGACCCTGTTTCTCAGCTTTGGTTTCATGGCCTCTTGATTGCATAATGTGGGAATAGAATAAGGTAGGACCGAGGTAGGTCCAGCTTTCAGAGGGTCGGGAGACATCCTCCCCACCCAGGAAGGTCAAAGGGGAAGGGCATTATGTTTGAACGCTATACGGAGAAAGCCAGGCGCGTCATCTTTTTCGCACGCTACGAGGCCAGCCAGTTCGGGTCTCCTTATATCGAGACCGAGCACCTTCTTCTGGGACTCCTGCGTGAAGACAAGGCCCTAACCAATCGTTTCCTGCGCTCACACGCCTCTGTTGAATCGATCCGCAAGCAGATCGAGGGACATACCACCATCCGCGAAAAGGTTTCGACCTCGGTCGACTTGCCGCTAAGTAATGAATGCAAACGAGTTCTGGCCTATGCGGCGGAAGAAGCGGAGCGCTTGTCCCACCGCCATATCGGCACTGAACATCTGCTGTTGGGCCTGTTGCGGGAAGAGAAGTGCTTTGCTGCCGAGATCCTGCACGAACGCGGCCTGCGACTGTCGACGATCCGGGAAGAACTCGCTCGCACGACTCAAGAGAAAGCTCAACCGCAGCGGCAGCGTGAAAGTTCGCTTCTGTCGGAATTTTCGCGGGATTTGACCCAGGCCGCGATGGATAGCCAGCTTGACCCCCTGGTCGGACGTGAGGGCGAAGTCGACCGAGTCATCCAGATTCTCTGCCGCCGCACCAAGAACAACCCGGTTCTGATCGGCGAACCTGGAGTCGGAAAGACCGCCATCGTCGAGGGTCTGGCCCAGCGTATTGCCGATGGGGAAGTCCCGTCGTTCCTGGCCGATAAGAGGATTCTGGCCCTCGATCTCTCGCTGATCGTCGCCGGCACCAAGTACCGCGGCCAGTTCGAAGAACGCCTGAAGACCATCATGAAGGAATTGATGGAGTCCCAGAATTCCATCATCTTCATCGACGAGCTGCATACCCTGGTGGGAGCCGGATCGGCGGAGGGATCACTCGACGCCGCCAACATCCTGAAGCCCGCTCTATCGCGGGGTGAGATTCAGTGCATCGGCGCAACCACGCCCGGCGAGTACCGCAAGTCGATCGAGAAAGATCGCTCGCTGGAGCGGCGCTTTCAGGCCGTGAAGGTTCCGCCTCCGAACGAGACCGACGCAATCAAGATTCTGTTCGGGATCAAAGACCGTTACGAGAAGTTTCACGCCGTCACATACACCGACGAGGCCATCAACTTCGCGGTTTCACATTCGAATCGCTACATCCCGGACCGTTTCCTTCCGGACAAGGCCATCGACCTGGTCGACGAAGCCGGAGCGCGCGTCAAGCTGCGCCAGACTTCGCTGCCGGAAGAGCTGACTGAAGTGCAGAAGCGCATCAAGTTCATCGTGCATCGCATGGAGAATGCCATTGCGAATCACGAGTTCGAGAAGGCGCGCTTTTACTCCGACGAAGAACGCAAGGAGCGCGAGAACCTGCGCGCCCTGCGCGAGAAGTATCATCTCGACGAATCTTCCACTGGAGTGGTCAACCGCGAGGACATCGAAGATGTCGTCTCGCGGTGGACCGGCGTGCCCATCACCTCGATCAAAGAAGAAGAAACGCAGAAGCTGCTCCGGATCGAAGAGGAGCTGCACAAGCGGATCATCTCGCAAGACAAGTCGATCAGCGCTCTGGCTCGCGCCATCCGCCGCTCGCGTGCCGGCCTGAAGAATCCGAACCGGCCCATCGGCTCGTTCCTGTTCCTCGGACCCACGGGCGTCGGCAAAACTGAAGTCGCGCGCACACTGGCGCAATTTATGTTCGGCACCGAGAAGGCGCTGGTCCGCTTCGATATGTCTGAGTTCATGGAAAAACACAGCGTCTCGAAGCTGATCGGATCTCCTCCAGGATATGTGGGCTACGAAGAAGGCGGACAGCTCACTGAGCGCGTGAAGCGAGCTCCCTACTCGGTCGTCCTGCTCGATGAAATCGAGAAGGCGCATCCGGACGTTTTCAACATCCTGCTGCAGGTGTTTGAAGACGGCCAGTTGACGGATGGACTGGGCAATACGGTCGACTTCAAGAACACGATCATCATCATGACGTCGAACATTGGCGCCCGGCACCTGCAGAAGCGCGAGGGCCTTGGCTTCCAGTCGACGAAAGAAGATGCAATCGCCGAGAAAGTCGAAGAGCTGGTCAAGAACGAGGTGAAGCGTACCTTCAACCCCGAGTTCCTGAACCGTCTTGATGAAATCATCATCTTCAACGCCCTGAACGAGACCGATCTCATCCAGATTCTCGAGCTCATGGTCAATCAGCTCAACCAGAACCTGGCGCAGAAGTCGATTACGGTCACAGTTGCGGATGAAGCCAAGCGCTGGATCCTCAACCAGACCTTAAGCGACCGCAGCTACGGAGCCCGCCCGCTCCGCCGCGCGCTGCAAAAGTACATCGAAGACCCGCTGTCCGAGGCGCTAATCCAGGGCACCATCACCACGCGCCCCGCGTTCATCGAGGTCTTCCTCGAAGACAACAAGCTCTTCTACCGCCCGGTCGATTCCGAAAAGGCGGAAGGAGTGCTGTTGTACGAAAACTAGCTCCATGTAGGGGCGGACGCCTCGTCCGCCCCGAGCGCAAAGCGAGTGTGGAGCAGCGTGAGGCACCCAACATTGTTCCTGAGCCGTCATCCCAAAGCTGGCGGCTTTTGCTTTTTCCAGATCGTGCCCTCCTGGAACCACCTCCCCTTCGCAAACGATTTAAACTAGCCTCTGCATGCATGTACGCGGGACATTCTCCGGGCTAGCCCCGGTGCTGTTGGGGGTAGTACTCGTATGGCCCGTCGCCGCTCAAAACGCGACTCCCGCAGACCAGTCGACAGAAAAAGGCCAGTCCTTGTCTCCGACTCCCGCGCGCAAAGGCGTAACCTTTGACGAGTTTGTGGATTCAGCCATCCTGCAGGAATCTCGCCTCACGAAACTGATGCGCAACTTCAAGCCTGTCGTCGAAACCTACGTTCAGGAAGAAAAGCACGACGCTGAGGGACGCATCTCGCCTAAAGACGACCACTATTTCCTAAGCCGTCTGGATTTGACCGGAAACGCTCCTGCCAGCCCGGGATTTGAGACGGGACACAGGAAGCACAAGAGACAGAAAAAGTTGCCCAGGAGCGCCGCCGCGTTCGCCGCAGGGGGCTTC
>DATEHP010000193.1:0-4013 GCA_035279505.1 Candidatus Sulfotelmatobacter sp.
CAACGGTCTGGACGCACTGCATCTAATCCTGAGGGCGTACCGTATTGGCCCCGGAGACGAAGTGATCGTTCCCAGCAACACTTACATTGCCACCTGGCTCGCCGTTTCATACGCGGGTGCGACGCCTGTCCCGGTCGAGCCGGATCCACAGACGTTCAATATGGCGCCCGAAAATATCGAAGCCGCCATCACATCAAAAACAAAGGCCGTCATGCCTGTTCATCTTTACGGCCAGCCCGCTGACATGGACCCCATCCTCGCCACCGCACGGAAGCATAAATTGAAAGTCATCGAGGACAATGCCCAGGCGCAGGGAGCAAAATATAAAGGCCGTCGCACCGGCTCTTTAGGCGACGCAGCCGCAACCAGTTTTTACCCTGCAAAACCTCTCGGTGCGTTCGGAGATGCTGGAGCCGTGACGACCAACGACCGGGACATGGCGGATCGTGTTCGCGCTCTCCGCAACTACGGTTCAAAAAAGAAGTATTACAACAATTGTCAAGGCTACAACTCGCGGCTGGACGAGCTCCAGGCCGGTTTCCTCAGAGTGAAGTTACGCAGGCTGGATGAATGGAACCAGCGCCGTCGCACGGTTGCGGCGCGTTACCTAAGCGAGTTGCGCGCCACACCGGGCTTAAAGTTGCCTTTCGTTCCCAAATGGGCCGACCCGGTTTGGCACCTTTTCGCTTTGTGCCATGGACATCGCGACCAGTTACAATGTTCGCTCGCGCAGGCCGGCATCGGCACGCTGATTCACTATCCCGTGCCTCCGCACCTCTCCGGAGCCTACGCAAATGCCGGTTGGAAGCCTGGCGGCTTCCCTGTAGCCGAAGAAATCGCTAAAACGGAATTGAGCCTGCCCATCGGTCCCCACTTTGAACCCCAGCAGCAGCAAATCACCATTCATGCGGTGCGCCAATTATGCTGACCCCCTCCCAATCCAACCAGGTCGCTGCCAATCAGTTGGTGACGGTGCCCGTGGTCACCATGATCGTCCTCTGCTACAACCAATCCAGATTTGTTTTGGAAACTCTCGAGAGCGTCAAGGCTCAGACGTACAAATCCACGGAATTGATCATCATTGACGACTGCTCCACCGACGATTCTGTCGCCGTCATCGAGCGCTGGCTGCGCGAAAATGAAATCCAGTGCATCTTCATCCGCCACGAAAAAAATCAGGGAATCTGCAAGTCGCTCAATGAGGCTCTCGCCATCACTACCGGCAAATACATCTCGATGATTGCGTCGGACGATATCTGGCTTACCGACAAAATCGAGCGCCAGGTCGAAATCATGGAATCCCAGCCTGAGAGCGTAGGCGTGTTGTACAGCGACGCTTTCCAGATTGACGAAGACGGAAATTCCTTGTCTCAGATGCTGATTGCGACCTGCCGGAAGCTGTCTGAATTGCCGCAAGGCCAGATACTAAGCTCGCTGTTGGAAGGCAACTTCATTGGGGGCCAAGCTGCGCTGGTGCGGAGGAGTTGCTATGATGAAGTGGGTTTGTATGACGAGAATCTGCCCTGGGAAGACTGGGATATGTGGATGCGCATCGCCCGCCGCTACACATTCCTCTATTCGCCTGCGCCATCGGCAAAGTACAGAATTCACCAGAAGTCATTTACACGCTCCGATCCCGCGCGCATGCTCAAGGATTCCGTTCAAATCTGCCTGAAGCAATTTCGCCTCGGAGATCTGACTGACAATCAGAAATCGACGCTTGCTGGAACGCTTGTGAATCTTTCGGAAGAACTTTACAAGCGAAACGATGTCGAGTCCGCTCGGATGCTATTGGCCATATGGCGAGCAACGCGACACAAGAGAGCCGGCTGGATGTATCGGTTTGCAAGGTTCGGAGTTTCGTTCCGAAATTGGCAGCGAGCAGACAGCTGCCGCATCAAACTCAGGCACTTTTATGAACGACTCCGCAAAAGCCAAAGACATGAATCACGACGCCGAGGCTGATCCCCGCATGCAGAAAACAAACCGGCTAACCCTGAATCCTACCGGTGAGCGCATGGTGCCCGAGTCCTCCGACCGATTCACGTTCTGGGAGCACGTGCACCGCTACGCGTTCGCGTCCCGCTACGTGAACGCAAAACGCGTTTTGGACATCGCTTGTGGTGAAGGGTACGGCGCTGCGGCTCTTCAAAAGGCTGGCGCCGCGCATGTTATTGGGGTCGACATAGCAGGGGACGTCTGTCTGCACGCGCACGAAAAGTATGGATTTGATGCACGCCCCGGTAACGCCGAAAAAATACCCGTCGCCGACAGTTCGGTGGACGTTGTTGTCTCCTTCGAAACGATCGAGCACATTGCGAACCCTCACCGCTTTCTCGACGAATGCGTTCGCGTCTTGTCACCCGGCGGAAGGCTGATAATCTCCACACCCAACAAAGGAATCTATGGAGTCGCGACACCGAATCCTTACCACTGCTCCGAGATGACCGAAGACGAGTTCTTCTCGGCCTTGCACGCCAGATTCCGAAAAATCGACTTTTATTCGCAACATCCGTACTCTGCCCCGTGGTGGAGTCCTCGGTCACTCGCCGCGGACGTGACACCTTGGAGAAAGCTGCGTACGTTCAATCGCCTCCACCGCTCCGCACAATTTAGACTGGCCCCCCAAGTCGCTTATGATCCAACCGACGAGGAACGCACCACCGTAGTCGAGCAGATTCTAACCGGAACGCATCAGCGCCGGTTTCTGAATCCATATGTTTTGCGTCCGCGCCACAAGTGGGATGGAGAAAAGCCGACCTATTTGGTGGCGAACGCGATAGGCCCATGCCCAAAGTAAGCGTCATCGTCCCCAACTACAACCACGCGCGCTTTCTGTGCCAGCGCATAGACAGCATCCTTGCGCAGACCTTCCAGGACTTCGAACTTATTTTGCTCGATGATTGTTCCACCGACGACAGCCGTTCGATCCTCTCTTCCTACGCCAACAATCCTCGCGTAAGAATCGAATTCAACGCAGCTAATTCCGGCAGCACGTTCAAGCAATGGAATAAGGGCGTCCGCCTCGCCAGCGGCGAATATGTCTGGATTGCCGAATCCGATGATTATGCCGACCAGCGTTTCTTGGAGCGCCTCGTAGCGGTGCTCGACGCCGATCCTAGAGTCGTACTTGCGAATTGCCGTTCGTGGCGCGCCGATGCAGATGGTCGGGTGGACGGTTATGGGGACGCCTACCTCTCAGGGGTCGATCAACACAAATGGACAATGGATTTCAACTCTGACGGCAAGGAGGAATGTTCTAAGTACTTCGTGCGGGCGAATCCCATCTGCAACGCCAGCAGCGTCCTGTCCCGAAGATCTGTCTATCTGCGCGTCGGCGGGGCGGACGAGAGCCTGCGTTTCTGCGGCGATTGGAAACTCTGGGCCGGAATGGCCCTCACAGGACGGGTAGCATATCTCAGCGAACCGCTCAATTATTTTAGAGCTCACGACACAAGCGTCACTGCGGAAAGTGCGCGCCTAGGACTGGCAGCGGCGGAATACCTGCGCGTTATTCGCTGGCTGCTCATTGAAGTCACGCCAACAAGTGCAGTCCTTCATAGTTTGTACAAGGAGGAGTGCGACAGGTGGGTTCCGGCTGTAATGAGCATGCACGTTCCTCTTCGAGTGAAGTGGTCGATTTTGAGAGATGTGATGGCAATTGATCCTCATCCGATGCTGCGGGCGATCCGTCCTGCGTCGGCGATTCTTCAGCTGAAGTTCGCACGCCACTTCACGTTCCCCGGGCGAGTAGGTTCAAAGTTAGTGGAGAGGGTCAAAGAGGACTCTAATCGTAGCGACACGGCTTAGTGTTATGCGGAAGATTGTATTTATCGGCGCCAATGAGTGGACGCCCTGGGGCGGCAGCGAAAATTTATGGAGCGGCGCTGCCGAAAAGCTCGCGCATCGCGGTGTGCAAGTTTGCGTCAGCGTCAAAGATTGGGGAGTCCCGGTGAAACAGGTCGAGCAGTTGCGCGCGGCAGGCTGCCGGGTTTTTAAACGTCCTGTACCTT
>DATEHP010000194.1:0-7998 GCA_035279505.1 Candidatus Sulfotelmatobacter sp.
CCCGCAATGGCACCGATGATGGCACCGAGAGCAGCCGCGCCGCCGGTGTATTCGGCGGTTCGCTTGTTCGCGCCAAGACCTTGCTTGCCGCTTCGTCGCAGATCGGTGGTGCTCACGCGGTATTGCTGACCCTCGACCGAAATCGAGTCCAGATCGAGCACAAGGTCGGAGGCGCCACGAATACGCCCTCCCTTCGAAGCGGATCGGATCACGATCTTAGCGCCCGAACCGCGAGGGATGACCACATCGCCGTTCGCATCAAGAACGTTGTCGGTGACTTCTGCGGGATAGGTCTGCCCTTCGGTCGCTGTGGACGAATCGATGGTGTCTTCGGTCCGGATCGAAACTTTGGTGCCCGCAGGCACAACATACGTCTTGGTCTGAATTTCGGCGCGTGTCGGATGATGGTGATGTTCGTGCATCCGATCCGATTCAGCTTTGGCGGATGGACCGGCGCTGGATGGCGCGGCTGCAGGTTGCGTGCCTGACGTTTGCGCTGCCGCATTGTCATCGTACTCGATGGACTTTACCTGCGACATCTCGATCGTGTGCGTCGCCTTGTCGTCGCCGGCTATGGTGACTTCCGATGGCGAGGTCGCGGTGACGGTCCCGGTGAGCGTCGTTCCGTCGCGCATCAGGATGGTTGCGTGTTGCCCAGGAGATTCTTTCTTCGCGCACGACGCAAGAAAGAAAAGGGTGGCGATCACGCTTACAAGGATGGTTTGGCGTATGAGACTTGATGTGTAGATTCGTCCGGTGGAGCACGTGAATGTTTGGCGATGCATTTTGACCTCCCGAGTAGGTCGCGTGTGTTTCCTTGAATTGGATTTCTTGTTAGGAAGTTTATCGCAAACGACTATGTTGAGGGCGGTTTCCACAAGCGGTGCTTTCGCGACGCCGGCCCCGCGGCTTCGTCATGGAATTCCATCTGCGGGTGTACCTGTGGGCAGGGATGCTTCGACCCTTCGGCTTTGCTCGGGGAAGGCTCCGCTCAGCACGACCATGCTCTGAGGCTTACGAAACATGAATGACTTGGGACGAGAGATTATGCGGACCCTCGGTCTAGCAATATCGACGTTTGTCGATATTCTGCGGGTAGGCCGCTCTCGATCGTGGCACGCACTTTTTCCATCAGGCATTCGCGGCTGCCGAAATTGTCGGGTTCGATCGGGGGGTGAAAGATCACGTGGACCTTACCCGGCTTGATGGCGAACCTGGTTTTGGGCATGGCGTAATGCGTGCCGACGATTGTCATCGGTATTACCGGCACGCCGCATTCCATCGCCAGGTAGAACGGCCCCTTTTTGAAGGGAAGCAGCTTGCCGTCGAAGGAGCGCTTGCCCTCGACGTAAATGATCATGTTCAGTCCTTGTTCGACGACAGCCTTGGCGGCGCGAACGGCTTCAATGCCAGCATCGCGATTGCCGCGATCGACGGGAACCAGAGATCCCATGCGCATAGCGCGCCCAAGGATTGGAGTCTTAAACAGTTCCTTCTTCACCATGACGGAGGTGCGCCGCGGAATGAGCGGAACCTGGATCGGCGGATCAAGATTCGAAACGTGGTTGGTCATAAAGATGTAGCTGCGGGAGTGGTCGAAGCGATCGAGGCCGATGGGTTCGACGCGCACGCCGGTGATCCATACTCCGGCCCACGCTCCCCACATGAAGAGGCGGTACAGCACTCGCACATTGCCCATGATGAAAGACGCGGGAAAGCCGATGAGCGCAGCCAAGGGCGCCGCCAGCGCCCAGAACATAAGCATGAGGATGGTGCGGATCATTGGGCTGGAGCTCCCGCTTCCGCCTCTCCTTTGAGCCAGGCTGCGCGGCGTGCGCGTTGCTCCGGCATGATGTGGTCAAGCTCTTTGACCTGAAAGGAGCTTTCCTGGCGGCCCGTCACTTTCCATTGCAGCTCGCGCTCGCGACCGCGGGACCGAATCTTGATCGATATGATCTCTCCGATGTTCATCCGCGCCAGTTGCTGGTTGGATTCTTCGCTGGCGGGCTTGCCTTGAATTTCGGTGATGTAATCGCCAACCTGGAGTCCGGCGCGCTCGGCTTCGCCTTCTGGCGTGACCGCGATAACCGACATCGGGCCATCGAAATTTCGGGAGGCTACGAAGCCCGGGTCGGGCACATTGATCGAGATCTGCTCGACATGCAGGCCTACGTAGCGCAGGAAGTCGTTCCACGGGATCTCTTCCCTACCAGACACATATTTCGCAAAAAACCAGCCGAGATCGGCGTGGCTGACGGCTTCGGCGGCCTCGCGCACTCCGTTGGAATCGTCGAAAAATCGTCCTTTCCTGGCGTAGTTCGCGTTCATCCATTGCAAGAGTTCGCGCAGCGAGGCGTGGTCATGACTGGCCTCGCGAATAGCCAGGTCGAGCATGAAGCCGAGCAGCTCCCCTTTGTCGTAGTAGGAGATGCTGCGCTCTGGACGGCGATAGTAATCGAATCCTTCCAGCCACGCATCGAGACTCGATTCCTCTGCCGATTGCGTGAGGTGCGCGGGCCTGTTCTCGAGCTCGGAGATCTGCTCGCCCAGGCGAGCCAGCAACTGCTTCTCCTCGATCAGGCCAGCGCGAAGCTGGATTATCTCCTCGGCGGTGCTGGTCACGCCTTCGCTGAACCACAAGGCTCGCGTGAAATTCTCTTTTGTGTAGTCGATGGGCTCGAGGGTTTGCGGGCGAATCCGTTTCACATTCCAGAGATGAAAGAACTCGTGCGACGTTACAGAATTGAACGGATAGAAACTGCGCTGGATGGTGGCTGCGTTCAAGTCGATCGCCGTCGAGTAAGCATGCTCCATGCCTCCACCGGCCGGCCCGCGGGGAAAGTGGTAGAAGAACGTGTAGGTGTCGAAGGGGCGGTCATTCATCCAGGAAGTTGCGGCGGCTACGATTTTGTGCAGATTAGCGATGATCTTGTCGGCGTCGTAGTCGGCTGGGTCGGCGTCAATGATCACGCGATAGTGTCCGCCAGATTCATCGAAGGCGAACTCGCGGAACGCACTGATTTCGATCGGTGAGTCGACCAGCCTGTCATAGTTCTCGGCGCTATAGGCGCCAGACTCAGACTGCAAGGGTGTGGCAATGTGCCAGTCGTTGGGCACGTGGCTGAAACGAATCGTCAGTGGGGCGTTGCGGGCGTCGACGGGGTACATCAGGACCTGAGCCAGGTTCAAGAAGGCGTGATGAGAATTGAGCTGGGCGCCGAAGGGACCGAATGAATCTACGTAGACTTGATATTCGACGATCGCACCCTCGGACGCACCGTCGAGTTGCCAGTGGCTGTCGCTCGCCTGCCGAATCAGCAAACTGTTGCCGGCGCGATCTTTGGCACGAACCCAGTTCACGAATTGAGCGAAATCGCGGACCTGGTACAGAGCGTTCCACACCGGAAGTTGGAGTTCTCGCCTGGCCGCGCCAGGAGGCAGAATGATCTGCACCTGCACCAGATGGCGCTCTGGAGATTCAAGCGAAACGCTGTAAGCAACATCGGAGGCAGCAGAGAAAGCCGCGAGAACGGTGGTACAAAGTACAACCTGGAGGGCACGGCGGATGGCGTGCGTTCTCATTTTCGATTTGCCAGCTCGCGGAGGCGTGCCGGGAGCTTCTCGTAGATGCCGCCGAAGCCGCCGTTGGAGAGGATGGCGACGACGTCTCCGCTGCGCAGTTCCGGAGCGATGATTTGGACGATGGCGTCCGCATCGGCCAGTAGACGCACCGGGCGGCCATTTTGCTTGATCTCGGCCGCGAGGGCCGGCAATTCCAGGCGCTCATTCTCCGGCACGGCATCTGAGCGGAAGACGTTGGCAACGATCACTTCATCTGCACCCGCAAGGCTGCGGGCGAGATCGCTTTGCAGCACGCGGCGGCGCAGAGTGTTGGAGCGAGGCTCGAGAATGGCCCACAATCGTCCACCGGCGCAGCGGGCGCGCAGCGCTTTAAGCGTTCCGGCAATCGCCGTGGGGTGATGCGCGAAATCATCGATGATAGTGATGCCGTTGACCTGGGCTTTCACTTCGAGGCGACGCTTCACGCTCTTGAAGATCTTTAGCGCATCGGCGATTGCTTGTTTCGGAACACCACACGACGCGCCGAGAGCGGCTGCAGCTGTCGCGTTCCAGACGTTGTATTCGCCCGCGAGGGGAAACTCGAAATCAGCCCAAGGCTGGCCGTCACGAACCACGGTCCAACGGGTGCCGTCCGGATCAAGGCGGAGGTTCGTAACTTTCCAGTTCGCGCGAACGCCGGCTCCGTAGCGCTCGACGGGGCAGAAAGCTTTCGCCAGACAACGCTCCAGACTTGGGCTTTCGGCTGACTCACCCGTGGCGCCATCAAAGGCAACAATGCGTCCCCGGCGGGGGACCAGGTTCACCAGACGCTTGAATGCGGTCTCGACCGCGTCGAGGTCCTTGTAAATATCGGCATGATCGAACTCGACTGAAGTCAGGATGATGGAGTCGGGAAAGTAGTGCAGAAATTTCGGTCCCTTGTCGAAGAAGGCGGTGTCGTATTCGTCGCCTTCGAGGATGAAGTGCTTGCCTTGGCCGAGATGAAAGCTCGATCCGAAATTTTCGGCGATACCTCCAATGAGGAACGAAGGATCAAGGCCAGCATGGTGAAAGATCCACGCGAGCATGGAAGTCGTCGTGGTCTTGCCGTGCGTTCCAGCAACGACCAGCACTTCCTTGCCGCGAAGGAATTCATCGTGTAGCAACTGCGGCAGAGAGCAGAAAGGAATCCGCTGATCGAGGATGTGCTCAAGTTCGGCATTGCCGCGCGAGATTGCGTTGCCGACGACGACTAGATCAGGCTTTGGCTCGAGATTCTTTGGGTCGAACGGCTGGGCCACCGGGATACCGAGATCGTGTAGAAAATCCGACATGGGCGGATAGGCGGCCGCATCGGAACCGGTGACGCGATGTCCGCGCTGCTTGAGCATTCCGGCTAGAGAGGCCATGGCAGTGCCGCAGATGCCAATCAGGTGAATGTGTTTGCAATCGCTCATACGTTCGTTAAATCAGTTCCCCCCAGAGGACACTAAGGTACACGAAGGAAATCATCCGCTTACTGCTGATTCCAATATTCTCAGGGTTACCTGGCGATCCTTGACTGACAGGCTCGCTTGCGCTCCGAACGGTAGCGTGATGTTTCCGGAGGTGACGTGTCCCGACTTCACGCCGAAAGCCACGGGAAGGCCTAGTTCACCGACGATCCGCTGGATGACTTCCTGCAGGGTATAGTCCTGCTGTGGAGACTGAGTGCAATCCAGCATTTGGCCGAAGACAATGCCTTGAACTGCTTCCAGATGACCAGCGAGTTTCAATTGCATCAGCATGCGGTCGATTTGATACGGCTTGGCTGCAATGTCTTCCAGAAAGAGAATTGTGCCTGCAGTTTTGATCTCGTAGGGAGTTCCCAGCGAAGCGACGAGGATTGAAAGACAGCCTCCGTACAAAATCCCTTGGGCCTTGCCGTCGACAAGGCCTGTGGCCTCCGGGTTTAGCGGAACGTCCCAAGGTGACGATTGACACAGAGCTGATTGCCAGGATGGGAGATCGACTCCATCTTCGTGGGCCCAGTCTTTGGCCGCCATGGGTCCATGGAAAGTGACGAGTCCTGCTACATCGGTGAAATGCGTCAGCAGGCTCGTGACATCGCTGTATCCGACGAAGATTTTGGGGTTCGACTCGATCTTCTCGAGATCGAATTGATTCAACAGATAGTTCGTCCCATAACCACCACGTGCGCAGACGATGGCGCGCACGTCATCGCGCTCGAACATTGCTTCCAATTCTCGGACGCGGCGCTCGACGGAACCGGCGAAGTAGACATCGCGCTCGAGGATCGAGTCCAGGTAGAACGGCCTATATCCGGCGCGGCGCAGGGCTGCACAGCCGGCCTCGAGTTCCGCCTGCTTGATGTTACTTGCGGGCGCGACGATGCCCACCGTGTCCCCGGGGCGCAGGCCGGGAGGCTTGACGAGTTGAACACTTGAGGCAGACATGGCGTGTGGGCGGTAGTCAAACAATCGCCCTCGTTCAATCTAGATAGAATTCTCCCTGGCACACCAAGCGTGCCGGACCGCGCAAAAAAATATCGGTGCCTTGGCGGCGAACCGTCTGCGTGCCGCCCGGAGTATGAACTTTGACGGTTGAATCGACGCGTCCGGCGCTCATGGCGGCTACGGCCGACGCGCACGATCCGGTGCCAGACGATCTCGTCTCGCCCGCGCCGCGTTCAAAAAAGCGGGCTCGCAGATCAAATTTGCTATCCACCACAACGTAGTCGACATTCACGCTATCCGTAAATTGCGGCAGCTTTTGGATCTCGGCCGCTTGCGATTGCCAGTTGCGCATGAATTCCGAAACGATGATGACAAAGTGCGGATTGCCCATCGACACGGGAGTGCCGCGTACCTCTCCGAAACTCGCTTTGACGGCCAACTGGGACGCGACCGTGGCTTTCCCCATTTCAATTTCGAATTCGTACTCAGAGTCGCGCCGCGCGGTTAGAACGCAGACCTTGGGTCCGGCGCCGGTCAGCACGGAAACGCGCTCTTTCCCCTGCGTGGCGCAGACGTAGGTGGCAACGCAGCGGGTGCCGTTGCCTGAGATCTCCGCTGGCGACCCGTCGGCATTGATGAGATGGAGCTTGACATCGGCCGAAAAGTGCGGCGACATCCATTCCACGCCGTCGGCGCCAACGCCATCATGGCGGTCACAAATGCGTCGCGTGAAGGCGGCGATATCGGAGGGCGCAAGCGCGGCGTCGACCAGCAGGAAATCGTTGCCGCACGCGCTGGCCTTAACGAAGGGGATGGTGCGAACGGCGGACTTCACTCGTGCTCCACCCGCCCCAGGGCAACGGTACCTTGAAGAACCGTCGAGGCTTTTAGCTGGCGGAGCAGTTCTTTTTGCTCGCGGCTACATCCTTCGACATCAAATTGAAGACGAACATGCTGGCCAGTGTTGCCGCTCATCACGTTCTGCATCAGGCGGTGATGCGTCTCAAGGACGCGGTTGACTTCCTGGCTAATCTCCTCGACGCTCGCGCCGGTCACTTCATAACTACACACCAGAAGCTTGATGTTGAAGTTTTCCTCCGCATAACCCAGGAAGAAAAGCGAGCCGAGGACCAGAGCCGTGGCAAAGAATGCCGTAAGGTAGAGTCCGCCTCCAGCGGCCATTCCGACGGAGGCCACGACGAAAATAGTCGCCGCGGTCGTGAGTCCGCTGGTCAGGCCACGCGTGTGGAGGATCGAGCCGGCACCAATGAAGCCGATACCGGGAATAATCTGCGCGGCAATGCGGGTATAGTCCGAGGGTTCTGCCGCAAGACCGCGAGAGAGAACGGTAAAGAGCGCCGCCCCGAAGCAAATGAACATGTTGGTGCGCAGGCCGGCGGCACGGTGTTTCGACTCGCGTTCCAGGCCGATCAATCCGCCTAGTATTGCTGCCAGCAGAAGCCGGGTGAGCGAACTGCTGACAATGCCGCTTGCCATCTCCCGGTGAATCAAGTCGACGAAATGTTGCCAGTGCATGCGAACTTCCCGGTACTTCTAGATGTTTCGGATGGCCGGATTTTATCACTCTAGCGGCGCACCGCCGCGTTTACCCGCCTGATTACCGAGCGCGATAGAGAACAGCGCGCGCTTGTCCACTGACATGAATTTCGACCAGTTCCGGCAGCGTCAAATTGTGCACAGCCTGCCAAACCGGATCGCCCTCAAACGCGAGGATGTAGTCCGCGTGTTTCGATGGATTGGCGAGTGCGCGCTCCCAAAGACCTTCGGGATCGGCGGGTTGCTTCCAGACGCGGTGGTTCCCTTCGTTGATCGTGTTGCGCAGAGGGATACCAGCGCGTTCGACGGCTCCGACGTGATCGCCAACATACATGAGCAGAGTTGAGCCGGGAGGAAGCCTCTCGAGCCACTGGGAAAGCTGGATTTCGAGCTGGTTCCGGGTCCTCATGTTGATTTCGGCTTC
>DATEHP010000195.1:0-11555 GCA_035279505.1 Candidatus Sulfotelmatobacter sp.
CGCATGTCGTCCTCATTCCATCCCAGCGGCGTGCCGTGCTTCTGAATCAGTTCTTGCGATTGTTTGTGGTGTCCTTTCTGGCCTTCGGACTTACCGACGTCGTGCAGCAGAGCTGCAGCGTAGAGACTGGAGCGCAGATCACTTGGGTTGCCATTCTCGAGAGGAGTCATTCTCAACATGCGCCCGGCCAACAGTCCGTCATATAGTTGAATTGATAGTTGAGCTACCCGCTCGGAATGTGCGAAGTCCGGATCGAGAACTTTGGCCCAGAGCTTCATGCGGCGGGTCGCAATCTGCTGAATCTGTTTGCCGTGGGGCAGCCCAGCGCGCCAGACATTCCAGAGAGAATCCGGCCCCACGGTTTTCTGGCGATATTCCTCAATGCGCCTAGTCCGTTCGTGGGCAATGCGCTCGTGCCATGCCTTGCGAGACGCGTCATCCGCGAGAATGTGATAGGACAGGGCCGTAGCCCACAACACGTCGAGATCATGAACCTCGCCCAACAAGTCTTGCAGATGTTTCAAATCGTTGGCCCAAGCCTGGTGCTCCGCGGGAAGGAAGTTTTCGACGATATACCGGAACCGCTTGATGCCGATGCGTAGAGTGTGGAACGCGACTTGTGACCGGTTTCGGAGGGCAAGCGTATGCAGTTCACGCGCGTTCGTCCAGCGCTCCAGCGCAAGATGTTTAAAGACGGCACTGCCGGGGCGGAAGCGCGCAGCACGCTGCGGCAATGAGTGACTCCATTGGCGCCACTGCCTGCGGTCGAAATCTGCAAGGGCAGCGCGAGCTTCGTGCTTGTGCTCGGCCTCCCGCGCCTGCAGGATTCTAAGCAGAGCTGAAGCGGGATCCGCGGGTGCATCGGGAAGAGTGGCGGCCGGTTCCATGCCTCGGACAATCTCGAAGCTCGCTTTCTCGCTAGCGGGCGTTGATGCTGGGATCTTCGCCAAGTTGAGCTTCTCGATCCATTCCA
Source organism: Candidatus Sulfotelmatobacter sp. (assembly GCA_035279505.1). GTDB lineage: Bacteria > Acidobacteriota > Terriglobia > Terriglobales > Acidobacteriaceae > Sulfotelmatobacter. The sequence goes on from DATEHP010000195.1 coordinate 974, forward strand.
TCATGATCTGGACGTCGCGGAGCGCTCCCAATCGCTGGAACAGCTGCTTGCCCGCTTTCTTCATCGCCTTCCAGTTGCGATCGGGATCCATGGCCATCATCCCATCTGCCATGGAGCGGCAGCGGCGTAAGGCTACACGGAGGTCGTGCACGGGGTCGGCGCTAAAGTCAGCGGAGACTCTGTTGCACTCGTCCAGAACCCGCAGCATCCAGTAGCGGAGGCCCGTGGTTTTCGGCGATGTGTTCGTTTTCGCCACTAGAGAATATTCTACTGAGAAATCTCACAATGAACTGAAAGTGTCCCTCAGCGGCTAAAGCCGGGTTCACCTTGTGGTATCAGCGGCACGGCTGACGCCGTGCCGCTCCCAAAACCACCTAGCGAGGATTACGTCACATCAGATTGCGGACGATCCATGAGCTAAGGATTGCGGTCTGGCACCAGCGCGGCAAGGAGTCGTTTCCCACCTGGGGAGAAATCCTCGTTTCCTATTGTGCGACCGATTCTTTCGTTCTCTCAACACCTACTGCAGGGTGTGAACGTGAAGTCCAAACGGGCTGAGGGCTTCGCGGATAACCTTCTCTTCACCGACTGCAATGATTGCCGAGCGATGGGCGGGGAAGTATTTCTTCGCGACCGCGTCGACGTCAGCGGCGGTGGTAGCCGATACTTTTTGCCCCGAAATGCCGATCTGATCTGGCTGAAGCCCGGCGATCCAGAGTGTGGCCAGCCTGCGAGCGAGCGAAGCACGATCCTGCAGACGGAGAGCCTCAAGGCCGACGAGAAAACGCTTGGCCTTTGAGAGTTCTTCATCCGTCGGGGTAGTGGTGGCCATGCGGTTCAATTCGTATTCCATTTCGTTCAAAGTGGGCGCCGTTACTTCGTTGCGGACATCGGCGTGTGAGATCATCTCGGCCGCCTTTTGGTAGGAGGCGAGACGGGCGAAAGGAGTGTAGGTATAGCCCTTGTCCTCGCGAATGTTCGAGGTAAGGCGGGAACCGAATGTGCCTCCGTAAATTGCATTGGCCACCTGGGTCAATTCGTAGTCGGGGTCCCCGAGCTTCGGTCCCATGGTGGCGAGTTCGATGGTGGTTTGGACCGATCCCGGGCGGGGCACGATATAGACAGCATGCTCTATTTGGGCGGAAGGAGATGAGACCGGCGCAACTGCGGGATTAGCCGCTGCTTTCCAGGATCCAAGCGCAGCTTTGAGAGCAGCCATAATTTTGTCGCTCTGGAAATCACCAGTGGCGATCAGAATGACCTGGTCGGGCCGGAAACGCTGGGCGAAAATTTCGCGCAGATCGGCGGAAGTAGTAGCTGCGATAGAGTCACGCGTGGGAAAAGTGACGTGATAAGGATGATCGGAGAAGAGCACGTTGTCACGGGCGCGCGCGGCGAGGAATGAGGGCTCGGCTTCGCGCTGATCGAGTTCGTCGGCGAGGTTGCGCTTGGCCAACGTGACCTCCGCGTCGGGAAAAGACGCGTTCTGAAGAATGTCGGCTAGCACGGTGATTGCGTTGTCGACCTTCGAGGAAAGGACGACCGACGACAGTTCGAGGCTGTCTTTGCTGGCAGAGGTGTTGAGATCGCCACCGGCAGCCTGGAGTTCCTGTGCGATCTTTTTTGCGTTGCGGGTGCGAGTTCCCTGGTCTAGCGTTTTGGACAACAGTTCGGAAAGTCCGGGGCGGGCTCCAGGATCGGCCGCCAATCCGCCACGCACTGCCACGGTCAGGGCAACTTTGGGGAATCCCGGCTCGGAGACGAGCCACAGGGTCAAGCCATTGTCTAGCGTGGCGTCGTTTACGGATGGAGTGGCGAGTGGTTTTTCGGGGCCATAGGGTGGAAGATCTTTGGGTAAAGGCACCTCTTTTTGGGCCACGGCGAATGAGATCAGCAAAAGAAGGGCGAAGCAACCTCTCACAACCTTACTCTGCGCGACTGCACTGGTGATTGTCTGTACGCTCATTCGGATCATTGGGCGGCTCCTGGCTGTTTCGCGCCCTGTGAATCTTTGTCTTTGGGTGCGGGCATGCGGTTGATCACTGTGCGGTTGGTCGCGATTAGATATTTGCCGGCGAACGCGCGCACTTGCGCAGCCGTTACTTTAGCGAGGTCTTCCGGGATCTGATAAACGAGATCGAAGCTCCCGTCAAACAAGGTGGCGTGCGAAAGGGCAGACGCGCGGTCGATGGGATCTTCGATGTTTGCGTACCAATCGGAGCGCATTTTCGTTACAACCCGATCGACGTCCTGCTGACTGGGACCTTTGTCGATCAGGTCCCGAACGTTGGCGTCGAAAGCGGCAATCAGTTGCTGTTCGGTGACATTGGGCGGATAGACGACAAAAGACGTCATCAGAGTAGGACCGTTGTACTCGAAGGGTGTCCCAAGGGGCCAATTCACGCCACCATCCACGGAGAGCGCCACCTGTTTGTCTTTGACAAGAGCCTGATATAAACGTGAAGCTTGGCCGTTGTGGAGCAACTCGCCGGTCACGGCGGCGGTCAGGGCATCAGGAGAATGGCGGGGCGGCATGCGGTAGCCAATGGCGAGCGCGGGAACCTTGGCGAGCTTATCAGTCTGGGACGAGCGTCGCTCGGCGGTTTGAGGGGGTTCTTCAACTTTGGGACGAGGCGGCACATTGCGTGCGGGGATCGCAGAGAAATATTTGTCGACTTTGGCAAAAACTTCTTCGGGCTTAACGTCGCCGACGATTGCTAGAACTGCATTGTTGGGCGCGTAATACTGCTCATAGAACTTCTGCACATCTTCAATCTTGGCGGCGTCAAGATCGTGGAAGTCGCCGTAGAAATTGTGCGCATTGGGATAGGTGTCGAAGGCCTTTCCGGGAAGATCGATGGCGAAGAAAAGTCCGTACGGGCGATTTAAGACGTTTACCCGAACTTCTTCCTCCACCACATTGCGCTGGTTCTCGAGATTCTTGACCGAGAAATCGAGAGTCTTGAGGCGGTCGGCCTCGATCCACAGAACGGGATCGAGCGCGGATATGGGAGCGGTTTCGATGTATTCGGTGTGGTCATAGCGGGTGTCGCCGTTGTTGTTCCCGCCGCCCCCTTCGATGACACGATCCAAGACTCCCTTGGGCGCGTTGGGCGTACCCTCAAACATCATGTGCTCGAAAAGATGTGCGAATCCGGTGCGACCTTCGGGTTCGAGGCGGAAACCGATGCCGTAGCTGATACAAAGTCCGAAGGTTGGGGCGGAGTGGTCTTCGCTGACAACCACGATCAGCCCGTTCGAAAGCTTCTTCATGCTGGTCGGGGCCTTCCACTGCTGAGCTGCTGCGTGGAACGAGACGCATATCAGCAGCAGGGATATCCCGCAGAACTTGCCGACGGTGGACTTCATTGAAGCGCCTCCGCTCGAAGCTATTTTGAGAGTGCCTCAGTATACGCAAGTATCCAGCGACCGGCTAGACTCGCATAGCAGGAAGCTGAACTTTTTCAGCCGCTCACTGTCAGGGATTCCTGTTGCCTAGTGTTGTTATGGGCTGTTGGGAGAGGTAGCAGACTCGCAGATCTCGCCGGCCAGAGTCATCGAATGGTGACGAGAATCTTGCCGAGCACCAACAGGTACCCAACGATCGCGACGAAGCCGTGTGTGCGGATGGCTCGGTGACTGGCGGGCCACGGGAACATCAGGAGGCCGAAAACAGGCATCAGCTTGTCGGGCCACATGAGTCCGGCAACTCCAAAAATCAGGTTCAACTGCACAATCAGGTAGAAGATCAGATTTTCCATAAAAAAGATTCAGAGGGGGAACTGCAATTCTAGTACAGCAAGCCCATCAGAATGAAGCCAAAGTTACGAAAGTAACTGTGTCGTTTTAAGCCCTCAAAATCCTCCGGATTCACGTCCTCAAGCCTCAGCCGTGCACTTCTCATTGGATACTTACCTCCGTAACGTTTGAGGGCTTGCCATTTCGGCATAACCTTGAGGTGCAAATCGGTATTTCGAGGAGCGTTTATCTCCGGCATGGACACATCGCAAGGAGCGCGCGCAGCGTCGGCGCGGGCGTTTGTTCACAGCTTGAACATCCTTATTAGGTACGCACGGATGTATGGCTACGATCACAAACGCACCGAGGCGCAATTTGAAACCACCTGGGGCGAGCTGCAGAGCGCGCTGCCCAGCGGTGGTTTCCTGCTGGGAGTTTCCGATAACAAGCTGCTGCTCGACGGTATTCCTCTCGAGTCCGGCCAGGCGGAGAAAAGCTTTGCTACGCTGCTGACCACGGCTGGTCTGGCCAGCCTGCATTTCTCCAAGGAAGTTACTGAAGAAGATTTCGTACGTCTGGTCCGGGCCTTCATGGCCGCGGGATCGAAGGCAACCGACATTGCGAAACATATCAAAGAAGCTCTAGGCGGCAAACAGGGATCGATCAAGATCAATGAAGTAAAGTTTGTCGCAGCCGACCCACTGACAGGAGATGTCAGCATTGCGGCCCAAATCGCCGCCCAGACTCTAGGGCCGGAGTTCAGGCAGTGGCTGAACGATCCTCAGAAGCTCTTGCAGTTAATCGCGGCTGCCGAAGGCGCCAACACCGGAGGAGGAAAGGTTGGGGATGGAACGCCGATGGTCCCGCTGGGGAGCGTGCCTAACATTCCCTTCGGAAGTGGCTCAGGCGGAGGGGGAGGAACCGGAACTGGCGGCGGAGGCGGAGTCGCTGGCGGAATGGGTGGCGGCACTGGAACTGGTGGCGGGACTGGAACAGGCACAGGTGTAGCTCCGGCGTGGAAGGGCGGCATGGTTCCGCTGCAGGAGCAGGAAGTTATCCAGGCGATTCGGTTGCTGACCCGCTTTGGACAGGTGCAGCATGATCCCAATGTCAAAGAAGAAGAACTGCACAAGGAACTGAGTGGAACCGATCCTAATACGCGCTTGAATCTGCAACAGTTGCTGGGTAGCCTCGCGGCGCGCGCAACGTCCGCCGCGGAGGAAGACACTCCGCTGTTGATGAAGGCCGCCGAGCACATGGCGATCCGCTTCGCGCTTGAGCGTTACCAGAAGGGCGAAGTCAAGGTAAACGCCGTCCATCAGATGATGGAGCACATGAGCCGGCAGATGGACTCGTTGCGGCAGATTCTAAAAATCCAGGAAGACAAGATGAACAAGGCCGGCATACTGGTGGAGTCGCATGCCGACATCCTGGATCGCATGTTCTGGGCTGAAGTACCGGAGGCAGGAAAGAAGAGTGTGCTGCTGTCGCACGAGGCGCCTTGTGTTCCGCCCCGCAACCTTCGGCAGTTCGTGGAGAGTTTGCTGGAACGTGATGACAAGCAACTCGCCTCCGATATTCTGAATAATTACTCAAGCTGCTTGAGTGCAAAGGAAGTCGAACCGCGCCGCCGCACCGCCATCGGACTGAGCCAGATCGCCGATCTTTACGCGCGCCTGGGTGGCCAACCCATGGCGCAAGCTGTCCGCAAGCTGAGCGAACAGATCATCGCCGAAAAAGACGCCGAGATGCAGAGCCTGCTGAGCGCGGCGTTCGTGCGCTTGAGCCAGGAATCGAGCGCAGCCAAAAATTATGCCGCTATCAATGAAGTCTGTGCCGGCATGGAACTGATCAGCGTTGAGCGTCCGGTATTGATGAGCGATCTTCGTCCGCGTGTTGGCGTCGAAAACCGTTTGCCAGAGTTCATCGAAGAAGCGATACGGCTGGACCCGGTCCCAGCGGACTTGTTGGCCGTCTTGCGTCGCACGAGCCAGGCCGGAGCCGAACATCTTGCGGACCGGTTCTTTCGCTGCATGCGGCGCGATGAGTGCGATCGCATGATCGAACTGGTGAAGGAATTGGGATCGCCGGTACTGCTTCAGTTGCGGGAGATCTTACGCACTGGCCAGCCCCGGCAAGCTTCCGGCGGAGTGGGACTGATCAGCCGATTGGATGTGGGTACTTTGCTGGAACTGCTTCCGGTCCGCCTGCCTGAGTGGAACCGTTTCTATCACGACATCGTTGTTCGCCAGATCGCCTACGGAAATGCGGCAGACCGTGGGCGCACACTGCTGGAATTGGCAGAAGTGCTCGATGCGCTTGTGCTGCCCGAAGCGGTGGACGAAATCGGAATGAGCGGCGATCTGACCGCCGTGCCTCCGCTCATAGCCATGGCTCGTCCGGGGGATGCGGCTTCGCGTTCCCCATACATACAGTTGAAGGCCATTGAGTCGCTCGGGCGATTGAAGGATGCTGAGTCCGTAAACACGCTCAGGGAGATCCTGGAAGCCAAGAAGACTTTTGGATGGGTGTATCACCGAGAGCTGCGAATTGCTGCGGCACAAGCTTTGTCAAAAACCGATCCCCGCTACAGTACGCAAGTCATGCATGACAGCGGGCTTGAATCGGCCGAACTGGCAATCGCACCGCTCGATCTAGCCCCGGCATGTCCGTGGGTGCGGCAACGCCGCTATGAGCGGATGGTTTTGGCTAAGACCGTGACGGGTACGATCGGCAGCTCCTGGGGCAAGTCGAGGATCATGATTCGGGAATTGAGCCTCGGCGGCGGTATGGGGACGAAGGAAGACAATCTCCGCATCGGAAGCGAAGCCGACCTTGAGATCTCGCTAGGCATGCGCTCCAAGATACGGGCGCACGTGCTTCTGCGTCGCGCGCGTGTGAATGAAGTTGGATTCGAAATCGTAAACACCGATCTCGAGAGCCGATACAAACTCCGCCGGTTGTTGGTCGAAGCGTTGAATTCGGCGCCACAGAATAAGGGCCATGAGTGGGGCGGTGAGAGAAAAGTGTAGCGATTAGCATTTAGGTCGAAGCAAAATTAAAAGCCTCTGCTCTTCGCAGAGGCTTTTTCAGTTCGGGCGAAATTCTCCTACTTCACCTTCAAGAAGATGATCGCCAGGGTGTACAGCGCCAGCGACTCGATCAGCACCAGGCCCAGAATCAGCGCGAACTGAATTCCGGGACGGGCAGCAGGGTTGCGGGCGAGTGATTCGGTTGCGGCTGCGACTGCTTTACCTTGGGCCAGGCCGCAGACGGCGGATGCGATGGCCATGGAGAATCCGGCCGTGATGGCAATCCAACTTGCTTCGCTGGTACCTCCACCTTGGGCGAATGCAGGCATGGCGAAGCACAGCGCGGAAAGAATCATGAACAAACGGCTTAGTTGACGCATGGGTGTTGCTCCTTTATGAATTGCCGCCAGGAGGTGGTTGACGCCATACCGTGCAGGCGCCCTCACGCTGGAAGCGAGTGGCCAGTGGCCAGTTGTCAGTGGTCAGCTAAATTCTGACCCCTGGCAACTGATCGCTCCCACACAAGGGAATCCAAGTTCTGTACTGCCCTTGCTGACCTCTGGCCACTAATCACTGATCTAGTGTTCTTCTGCTACCGCGCCCGATACGTAAATGATCGACAGGAGCATGAAGACGTAGGCTTGCAAGACAGCGACCACAATATGAAGTCCGCTGAAGATGATCGGGACGCCGATCGGGATCATGGAAAAGAATACGAGCGTGATCAGGTCGCCGGCGAAAATGTTTGCCCAGAGACGCACCGTCAGTGAGAGCAAGCGTGCGAAGTGGCTGACCAGTTCGATCGGAAGCATCAAGGCCGCAAGCAGAATCCGCGCTATCAGCGGCATGCCTTCCATTGGCGGTCCGAAGAAGTGCAGCAGATATTTCGGGCCGGCATGCTTGAATCCCTGCGCGTGATAGTAGAGGAAAGCGCAAATCGCGCAGCCGAGCGGAACGATGGGAACTGCCGTCGGCGACTCGAACCCGGGAATCAAACCGATCAGGTTGCAAACCAGGATGAAGATGAAAATGATGGTAAAGAACGGGGTGTAGGGCTCGCTATGATGGCCAATGATCTCGTGACTCTGGCCGAGCACAAATCCTTCAATACCCTCGAACGAATGCTGCAGCGCTCCTGGAGATTCTACCGAAAGCCGCGACCGGACCAGCAGGAAGACGATCAACAGAAAACCAAAAACCAGCAGTTCCATCGCGAAGGAGTCGCTGATCGGCGCGGAGGCGTGTTTGGGCTCAATGTGAAGCATCCGCAGGAATGTGGTGACAGGCCCCGCAAACAGGTGATTCAGGATTTGGGTGAACCAAAGTTGTTCAGGCATGAAACCTTCTAACTGCTTGCTCCTGATATCTTGCGGAACTCAGTTGTGTCCGGACCCGTCTCGCCTAAGCGCCTCGTATAACTCATAGAACGCTTCGCAGACGATGGCTCCTACGGGCAGGAACAGGCCCGCGAACAGACCCCTGAGGCTCGCGGGGAAACTGGTTAATATAGCATACGCAGCCAGCCCCAACAACACGTAGCGCAGCAGGAATCGGGCCACGATTCCCGCGCCGGATTGAGCTTTCTTGGTGTTGGTCACGCGATCTGCCAGGGCGGAAACGCCGGTTTTGAGCCATTGAAAATTCAGATAGGCGATGGTGCATCCCAGCAGGAATCCAGCGGCGGCCCGAAGTCCGAATTTCACCCAGGCCGCGGTGCAAAGAACGGGGCCAAGGATGAGCATGAAGTTGCGGATTCGTGGAAGTGCGGCGGCATAGAACCCTTCTTCCGCGGTGGGTTCAACGTCAGGGACGCTGGGGCTGCCTTGGTGGTCGGTCATCGTGCAATTGATGGCTTTGGAGCGGTGGACTTTTGCGATTCAGGATTATGCAGTCCAGGGTCCGGCTTTCGACTTGATCTTACTTCGTATCGCGGGAAACGGTGCGGATTAGTTCAATCAGGCCGGCGGCTGTACCGAGTAGCAGTCCGACGACTGCTATCCAGGAAGTGTGTAACCAACGGTCCAGGAGTGCCCCCAGAAGATATCCCGCGACCGTACCTGCCGGGAGCATGAAAGCGAGCTGGCTGTAGCGTCCGAATTGGACCCAAGGGCTTTTCTTGCGGTCGGGATCTTCAGGAGGAGTGGAAGGCATTGGGCAAGGCGCTCAGAAGAAATGATACGGCAGGTCAAGACATGTGGCGAGAGCCAGTTTGGCCGCCCGGACGCGCGACTCCGGTTCCGAGGGCGCACTCCTTCTAATGCATCAGGTTGGCGACCTTTGACTGTTGCACAATTCCTAGCGCCCAGTTGACCATCTCGATGAAACGATTCGGCATGATGCCAATGTAAAGCGTGGCCAAACCTGTCAGCCCCAGCGCGACGCGCATGGCGGGACTCACGGACAGCCTTTCCTCTCCTTTTTCCGGCTGGCGCATGAACATCGCGTTGGCGATCTTCAGGTAGTAGTAGAGGCCGAACACGGAGTACAGTACGCCAAGAGAGGCCAGGACGTAGTGCTTCGACTCGATCAGGCTAAGGAAAATGAAGTACTTGCCCCAGAATCCTGCCAGCGGCGGAATTCCGGCCAGGGACAACATGAAAACCAGCATCAGGACGGCTTCCACTGGGGCGCGCGAGTACAGACCGTTGAGATCGTCGAGATCGTCGCCGGCTATATTGCGATGGCGTAGTGAAGTAATTACCGCGAAGGCGCCGAGGTTCATGAAGGTGTAAACGAGCAGATAGATCAGGATGCCTTTGATGCCGTCGGCGTTCAGTTCTGTCGCGGTTCCAGCGATCAGGCCGAGCAACATGTATCCCACGTGGGCAATGGACGAGTATGCCAGGAGGCGTTTGGTGTTGGTTTGCGTGAGCGCGGCGAAGTTGGCACCAGTCATGGTGGCAATCGACACGAAAACCAGGATCGGTACCCAGATACTTCGTATAGAGATCAGTCCGCATGGATGAAAGGGGCTGCCTAAAAGAATGCGCAACAACATCGCCCATCCGGCGGCCTTCACAGCTACGGACATGAATCCGGTGATGCTGGTCGGTGCGCCTTCATACGCGTCGGGCGCCCATTGATGAAAAGGAATTGCAGCAATTTTGAATAACAGTCCAGTCAGCGTAGTTACGAGCGCGATAATCGCAACTGGCCGGTATTGCGGATCGAAACCGCGATGCAGCAGTTGCTGATGAATGCCCACCAGGTTCGTGCTGCCTGTCAGCCCATACAGCAGCGAAAGCCCGTAGGCAAAGATCCCGGACGAAAATGCGCCCAACAACAGATATTTCAAAGCGGCTTCATTCGAGCGCCGGTCGCGGCGTAGAAATCCAACGAGCACGTAGGTCGAAATGGCCATCAATTCGAGGCCAATAAAAATCAGGACAATATCAAATCCGGAGGCCATGCACATCATTCCGGCTACTGAAAGCAGCATCAATGCGTAGTACTCGCCGTGGTTTTCGTTCTCCGTTTCGAGATATCGCACCGACATAAGGATGGCGATCGCGGTGCCCGCCAGAAACAGATAAAAGAAATACAGGGCGAAGCGGTCGATCACCATCGTGTTCAACATTCCGGCTGCGCCAGGAGCGTTGCCAATGAAGGCCTGAATCTTGTAGACACCGGCGGCGGAGAAGCACACGCCAATAAATGCCGTCACGGCGTTTAACGACTTCATCTCCTTGGGGAGCATGAAGTCGATCAGCAGGATGCCGAGGGCAAATAGCACCAGCAGGGTGATCGGAAGCGCGAGGACATAGTCGGTCCAGACCACTAGTTCTTCCCCTTTGCCGGAGCCGTGGCCGCCG
>DATEHP010000196.1:0-3075 GCA_035279505.1 Candidatus Sulfotelmatobacter sp.
TCTGTACCAAAGCCAACTCTCCCCGAAAGGATCGAAATACATAAAGCTTGCAAAATTTCCATTAGGGTAGCGCCGGCATCCTGCCGGCTGTCGTGCGGGTAACTTGCCCGCATACCCGGACACAAGCAAAAATGTCGAAATTATTCCTAATCCTGGCAGCCGCCTATCTCCTGGGCTCGATTCCCTTCGGTTACCTCCTCGTCCTTGCCTTCCGCGGCGAAGATGTTCGCCGCACAGGCAGCGGCAACATCGGCGCGACCAATGTCTCCCGCAAGTCACCCGCCCTCGGTGCCCTCACACTCGCCCTCGATGCCGCCAAGGGATTCGTTGCTGTTGAACTGGCTGGGTACTACGGCGGAGCCCCAGCCGATCCTCGCCTCATGGCTGCTGCAGCCCTGCTCGCCATCACAGGCCACATGTTCCCACTCTGGCTCCGTTTCCGCGGCGGCAAGGGCGTCGCGACCGCTCTCGGCGGATTCCTGCGCTTCGTTCCTTTAGCAGTGGGCGTTGCCGTTATCATTTTCATAGTGGTCGTGCTCATCTCGCGCCGCGTTTCCGTTGGATCTATCGTGACTGCCGCATTCTTTCCAGCCACGGTGTGGACTCTTAAGCTATCGAGGGATCCTGCTGTTCTAGCTCTGATCGGGGTGGCTTCCTTGCTGATTATTGGGCGACACTACAACAACATTCTTCGACTGCTGTCTGGCGAAGAGCCACATTTCTCTCTGAGGCGCAAATGAGTCGGATCGCCATCGTCGGTGCCGGTGCATGGGGTACAGGTCTGGCCATCGTGCTGGGACGCAAGGGATCGCATCGCGTCCGCCTCTGGGCGTACGAGGCAGAGGTCTGCGACTCGATCAATCGCAACCGCGTCAACGATAGATTTCTTCCCGGTGCGCGCCTTCCCGACTCGGTCTCGGCCAGCAGCGATTTCGCCACGATTCTCGATGGCGCTGAGATCATCGTCAGCGTCATGCCTTCGCAGCATTGCCGCGCCCTGTTCGCCAACATGCGTCCTCTTATTCGCCCGCGAACCCACATCGTCAGCGCAACCAAGGGGCTGGAAGAAGGCTCGCTGCTGCGGATGACAGAAGTGATTCAACAGGTGCTGACGATTAACCACAACCCCGAGGGTGCCCCTCCCATGTCGCGCTCTTTGCGACAGGGTGGGGACTTTGACTTTTCCATCGGCGCCCTAAGTGGCCCCTCGTTCGCCCAGGAAGTGGCTCGCGGCGATCCGACGGCGATTACCATCGCATCACACAGTCCACAGTTGCTTAGCGCAGTCCAGCAGGAATTCGGCGATGCCAGCTTCCGCGTATACACCAACCAGGATGTTGTTGGTGTGGAACTCGGTGGCGCGCTGAAAAACATCATCGCGATCGCCGCCGGCATCTGCGACGGCCTCGGCCTCGGACACAACTCTGTCGCCGCCCTTATCACCCGCGGCCTTGCCGAAATGACCCGTCTGACCGTCGCGTGTGGAGGCCGCGCAGAAACCATGTCGGGACTCGCTGGCCTCGGCGATCTCGTTCTTACTTGCACTGGCGGCCTCTCCCGCAATCGCAGCGTCGGTGTCGAACTAGGCCGTGGCAAGAAGCTCGCCGAAATCATCGAGGGCATGCACGGCATGGTCGCTGAAGGAGTGTTCACCACAACCGCGGCAGTCGGCCTGGCCCACGCACGCGGTGTAGAGATGCCGATCACCGAACAGATGCACGCCATCCTGCACGAAGGAAGATCCCCAAAAGAAGCACTCCAGGAACTAATGGCGCGCACTGGTAAAAGTGAAACCGCGATCTAAAATTTTCCTTCGTGCACCTTCGTGTCCTTAGTGGTTAATTCTTTTGCGGAATCCGCCCCTACCCGAACTCTCAATCACATCTCCGCAGTGTGCGCGCGTGTTAAGCTTTACCGGATTTTTCGGGAGGCCTCGATGCGTCTCGGCACAATCGCGATAATCTTGCTCTGCTGCGCCAGCGCTTCAGCCCAATCCAAAACCCTCGCTGAACGCCTCGGATACCCGCGTGATTCCAAGCTTCTTATCATCCATGCCGACGACCTCGCAGTCTCCCACTCCGAGGACGCCGCCAGCTTCGACGCCCTCGACAGGCACGCGGCCACGTCTGCCAGCATCATGGTTCCCTGCCCTTGGCTCACCGAGGTCACCGCATACGCCAAGTCGCATCCCGACGCCGACCTTGGCTTGCACCTCACGCTCACGGCCGAATGGAAAACGGACCGTTGGGGGCCTGTCGCATCGAGAGACAAAGTCCCGAGCCTGCTCGATCCTGACGGATACCTCTGGCCCGAGGTCGCTCCCGCTCTCGAGCACATCAAGGCTGACGACGCCGAGCGCGAAATCCGTGCGCAAGTCGAACACGCAATCGCCCTGGGCATACATCCCACGCATCTTGATAGCCACATGGGCGTTCTCTTCGCACGCCCGGACCTGACAGCCGTCTACGTAAAAGTTGCTCACGACTACAAGCTGCCATTCCTCGGAATGCTGACTCCCAATGCCCCGCCCAACGTTAAATCGTTGTTTTCGGAAAACGACATTCTCCTGGACTCGGTCGTAATCGCCAGCCCCAACGTCCAGCCCGCAAACTGGAAGAATTTCTACCTCGATGCGATCAAGAACCTGAAGCCCGGCCTGACCGAGTTCATCGTCCACCTCGCCCATGACGACGCCGAATCCCAGGCGGTGATGGTCGACCACCCCGACTACGGCGCAGCCTGGCGCCAGCGCGACTATGACGTCATCACCAGCTCCGACTTAAAGAAAGCTCTGGAAGACAATCACGTAATCCTGATCCGATGGAGTGACATGAAGAAGCTCCAGAACCAGTAGTGCCGGCGTCCGGGCCGGCTGTGGCGGGGGGGCTCGCCCCCGCACCTATTCCCATATAGTCCTAACGCTCAAGGCCTCAAACCGGGCGCCAGGCTGCACATTTCCTCAGGTACTTTAGTAATGCCCGTCCCCTCTACACTTCGTTGAATCGCGCCCATTCCCCGATAAAATTCTATAGATACCCTTGAAATCCGCCGCCACTCCGCCTCTGGCGTCTGCGA
>DATEHP010000197.1:0-4578 GCA_035279505.1 Candidatus Sulfotelmatobacter sp.
TGATCGTGATTCAGAGATTTACTGCCGAGGAGTTTTCAGCATGCACGTACTTCGATTCTTCCTAACCCCAACCTCAGTGCCGGACCTTGCATGTGCCGAGGCACGATGTCGCATTCGTGTGCTCATTGAGCGTCGCCGACCGCTCTCCCGATCTCGCGCCGACAATCTTGCGGCTCTTTGCAGCACCGCACGCAGTGCTAATCCGACTTTCTCTCACCCACTCACAAAGCACTCGCGACACAAACTGCCGTTCAAATCCCATAGCGCACCGCGTCCGCCGCAAACGCCAGCGGCTTCCTCCTAGTCTCCTTATCGAAAACGCCTCGGCTCGACTTCTTCTTCGAACTCGAAGTGTCCGGCCGAGGCGTTTCCGATCAAGGCTAGCGACCATACGCTAAGAGATGTGCACGTGCAGACACTTGAGTGCCTGCACGATGTTTTTGCCCGCGAAGCGGTCGATCCGGTCATTTGCCGCCAGGAGAAGTACTCAGGGTCTCTTCAACATGCTCTCGAAACCCTGAGTGCGGCTGCAGAGCTCAGACTCTCTACTCTTTCTCGCGGTCTGGGCTGTCCTCACTCGCCACCCCAGAGATCGTTCCCGTAAACTCCCCCGTAGCGGCAAAGAAAACAGGGTTGCCCAGGGCGTCGGCCGCTACTGTCCCCACCGTCTCAGTCATCGTAAGGACGCCGGATGCATGCTGGAAACGGCCGGTCCCACCCGTGATTTGAAACGTCAAAGTACAGTGCGCCAATCCGGTCGTAAGATCGATGCAATCCCCACCCTGCGTGAGATTCAGCTCTAACAGGCTCCCATCCTGGAAGCGAAACACGCCGGCACCGGCCAGTTCCGGGAGAAAGAGCTGAGTTGCGCCCGAGCAAGTGCTGGACGTCCCGGAGAATTTGAGATCGCTCGTATATTGCGAGCGGTGAATGGGCCCAGCGTACCTTTTCCGGAGAAAGTGTCGGCGTCGTTACTCGCATCGGGTTGTTGAAGATTGGTTGCGCTAGTGTCAGAAGTTCCCGAAAATGTCATCTTTACGGGCACATCATGCGCGTAGGCGGCTGCGACACCGAGATTGAGAATCAGTGCCAGGATTACCGCGTGTTTGGTTAGTTCCTTAGCGGAACGGCGTAGCGCCGTCGCGGCAGTACGAATTGTTGTTAAGCGTTCCATAGAGTCTCCTTTGTGGCCGCTCGACCGAGCGGGTTTGGTGTTCATGGTTTCTCCTATTTATGTTCATGTTCAGCCAACCGCATTGGAGTGCGATCAGCTGGCTTTCGTGTTTTGCACGCGGGCAAGCAATGAGTTCAGGCAAACCTGCGCCGAACCATCGGCGCCCTGCGAGCGGTGGAGTTCCCCAGAATTGAGCCACTGCTCCACTGCCGTCCGATCCAAGTTTGAGATCACCCCGATGTTCTCGAAGGCGAACATCTCCGCGTCGGTGCCGCACAGCGGACACCAGGCGCGGCGGGAACTCTGGCCTCGCAGTATCAACAGCGAATCGCTTTCGATCGTGATCTTCGTCTGCTTCGCCATTGGAGCCTGCTTACTGAATCCACCCACATGCGGAAACCACCGCAGATTGCACGAAAGAGGCTGGCGAAGTCCTTACAAACCGTCTGAAAATTTCTGATAATTTCTCGCAGTGCGATAAGACAAAGAAAACAAGGGACTTTGTAACATCGTCCAAACGAGGACAGCGTCAGTCGCAACGCGGGGATCGTGCTAGAATCCGCTCCTGATGCTTCGTGGGGACGCTCCGAATGTCTGTGAGCGAGGATCAGCGGCTGAAAGAACTCTACGAGTTTGGCCCTTTCCGGGTTGACCCGGAAAAGCAAGTTCTGCTGCGTGCGGGCCAATCTGTTCCGCTGACGCCGAAGACGTTTCAAATTCTTCTCGTTCTTGTTCGCCACCACAAAGAAGTCGTCACGAAAGACGACCTGATGAAGTCGGTCTGGCCGGATACCTTCGTCGAAGAGGCCAACCTGAGCCGCAATATTTTCATGCTGCGGAAAGCGCTGGGCGAGAGTCCGCAGGACCATCAGTACATCCTTACGGTGCCGGGGCGCGGCTATCGCTTCGCAGAGAACGTGCGCCTGGTCCCCGAGCAGGACGTCAGCATCGTCGATACGCAGCACTTCAAAGTGGAGGTGCAGGTTAAGGAAACAAAACCTTGGGGGTGGATTTCGGCGGCGGTAATCCTCGTGCTAGCGATAGCAGGCGGGACAACTTTGCTGCTGCATCACAAGCCAGTTCTCACGGAGAAAGACGCGGTTGTGCTCGCCGACTTCGCCAACTCAACCGGCGACCCTGTCTTCGACGGTACCCTGCGCCAGGGACTTGCGATCCAACTGGAACAATCGCCGTTCCTGAAAATCATGGATGACGCCCAGCTGCGGCGCGATCTGCGCCTGATGAATCTTCAACCCGGAGCGCGCATTACCAATCAGATCGCACACGACGTCTGCGTTCGGGAAGGAGCTGCGGCTACTATAGGGGGAGCAATCGCTAGCCTGGGAAAAAGCTATGTCATTACGCTCGAGGCAATCACGTGTCAGGAAGGTGCGACGCTCGCGCGAGAGCAGATCCAGGCCGAAGACAAAGAGCACGTGTTGAACACAGTTGGGACCGCCGCGACTAGCATGCGCAGCAAGCTGGGGGAATCGCTCAGCTCGATAAAGAAGCTAAATCGTCCGCTGGAACAGGTCACTACTACTTCGCTCGAAGCACTCCGGAATTATACCGAGGGCCTTTCCGTGATGAGCCAGGGCCATTTTCTAGCCGCGATTCCGTTGTTTGAGCGCGCCATCGCAATCGATCCAAAATTCGCGATGGCGTACTACCTCTTAGGCATCGCGCTCGAGCAGGCCGGGGATATCACGGGCAGCGCAGAATATGCGAAACAGGCTTTCCTTTTGATCGACCGAGTTTCCGATTACGAGCGGGCCGGCATCACTGCTTACTACTACAGTGCGACTGGCGAGTTGGATAAAGAGATTGACGCTTACCAATTGGGTGTCCGGGATTATCCCCGGAACTGGGGTTTCCATAATGACCTGAGCCTCATTTACATCGAGGAGGGGCGATATGAGGAGGGGCTGAAGGAAGGCCTGGAGGCAGTTCGGTTGGAACCCGACGTCGAACCTCCTTATCGCCGTATATTGGATTCCTACATCTGTATGGATCGTCTTGATGAAGCTAGGCAAGTGGCCGAAAAGGTACTGGCGCTTGGGCTCGATGGATCGAGGATTCATCAACGCTTCCTCGAATTGGCTTATGTTGAAGGCGATCAGGAGAGCATCTCCCGCGAGATTCAATGGTTCGCAGGCAAACCGGAGGAGTACCTGAGCTTGGGCTTGCAGGCGGCCGACCGGAATGTCCATGGCCAGCGTCATGCATCGCATGAGTTGTATCAGCGTGCCGCCGAGAAGGCGCTGCGCCAGGGATTCCGCTACGTTGCCAACGAATTCGGAGAAGCCGATACCCGTGCTGACGCGCTGTCAGGCAATTGTGAGCCGGTGCATCGGCTTGGGCATCCTGCGTTGGCATTGACGATATGCGGTGAGGTGGCCAAGGCAGAAAAGGTCGCCGCGGCGACCTCTAAGCAGTTGCCAAACGGAACGATCCGGAACGCCGTCCAGCTACCCGAAATTCAAGCCATGATCGCGCTCCATCGCAG
The DNA here is from genome assembly GCA_035279505.1 of Candidatus Sulfotelmatobacter sp. GTDB lineage: Bacteria > Acidobacteriota > Terriglobia > Terriglobales > Acidobacteriaceae > Sulfotelmatobacter. The sequence continues at coordinate 3,681 of DATEHP010000197.1, forward strand.
CCAACCAGAAGTGAGCGTGGAACTGCTCGCATCCGCCTCGCCTTACGAGCGCTCGTACATCGAGGCAGTTTATCTGCGCGGACTGGCTTACCTGCGAATGCATAAGGGCCTAGAGGCAGCTACCGAGTTCCAAAGGATCGTGGACCACAAAGGCGCCAGTTGGGGCGCGACCTGGGTGCACCCGAACTGGGGACAGTACTATTCGCTTTCGTATCTGGGAATGGCACGCAGCCTTGCATTCGCGGGTGACACGGCGAAGGCCAGGAAATCGTACCAAGACTTCTTCGAGTTGTGGAAAGACGCAGACTTGGACGTCCCAGTGCTGAAGCAAGCCAACGCTGAGTACGCACGACTGCAATAGCGAGACGCTCCCTGCTCCAAGACCGCGATGGAGAATCTGATTAACTGCTGTTTGGTGAATCCATTCTCCCTGCGGTGGGCGGACCGCTTGTTTTTTTTCAGCGCCCTTCAACTCCCGACGGCAAGTTCGCGCGATTGTTGTCGGATCACGGGCAACTCGGAAGTCAGTTTCTTAAATCAGGCGATGTCACAAGCATGCGCCCTCTCTTCGCCTTTTTGAATGTCGGTGAGTGCTATCGCGATTTCAACAATTGGCCTTATTCGCTATGGGTACAGCTACTCAACGTTGAACCTACTGGCACCCAGCTAACCGAACAGCGACTGCATCGCGTGCCTCCAGACCAGATTGTTGAGCAGTGCGACGCGCACCGGGATGCCCAGCGCGATCACCGCGAGCCCCCACCAGTACACAGGGTGGACGCGCCCGCGTGACCACCGGTCGTACACCGCGCAGGCGATCGGGAACAGCAGCGTGAGGCCGTAGGCGGCCAGCGGTCCAACGTGCGCGACGCCCGGCCAGCGAAACAGCGCCGCCGAC
>DATEHP010000198.1:0-3554 GCA_035279505.1 Candidatus Sulfotelmatobacter sp.
TGTCAGCACGGCTGACGTTCTCAAGTTCCTGATCGACCGGACGGGATACATCAAGCTGCTCGAGGGAGAGGACACGCCGGAGGCGTATTCGCGCATTGAAAATTTGCGCGAGTTGGTGAATGCGGCGATGGATTCGCGGGACCGCGCGGAAACGCTTGACCAGTTTCTCGATCACGCGGCTCTGATCGCCGATGCCGACGACTACGATGAGCGTGCGCAAATCACGCTGATGAGCCTGCACGCCGCCAAGGGACTGGAGTTCCCCCTGGTGTTTCTCAGCGGGCTGGAAGAGGGGCTTTTTCCGCATTCACGAACCATGCTGATCCCGGAAGATATCGAGGAAGAGCGGCGGCTGTGTTATGTCGGCATGACGCGCGCGATGGATCAGTTGATTCTGACGCGAGCCGTGTACCGGCGGCGGTATGGGACGGATCTGCCTGAAGCCAGTGTGCCGTCAAGATTCCTGGAAGAAGTGCCCGGTCCACTGATTGAAGAGGTGGGCACCCGCAAGGCTCGTGTGGGGACGGCCGCCACCGGCCGTCCGGCGGGACGAAGTCCCGCAGCCTACGACCGTGAGGGCTCGCATTACTCGTATGAGGATGAAGATCAGAGCGCATCGTGGCATACGGGTGACGAGAGCCGCGGAAATTCTCGCCCATCCAAGCCGACCGTTGCGGCCCGCGCTTACAACTCAATTGAGAACATTGCCGAATTCTTCGCCAGCCGGGGCAAAAAGTTCACGGCGCCAAAAGCGCTTCCCGTCGAGGAACCGACAGGCAAGCGCGGCTTTCGTCCGGGACAGAGAGTGCGGCATCCGAAGTACGGGGAGGGAACGGTCTATCAGCGCGAAGGAGAAGGCGAAGAAGCCAAGATTACTGTACAATTTCCACGCTTCGGCTTGAAGAAGCTGGTGGAGAAGTACGCCCAGCTGGAGCGAGCCTGACAATGTTCGGAATCCTCGACATTCTCGTTCTCATCTTGATCCGTCGGCACCGCTGTACCCGATGCGAGCGGGTGTTCTGGGCACCACCACCGCACCCAACCGGTGAGGTGGCGATAGGACGAGAATGTTATGTGTGCGTTTGCGGAAACAGGTATGAGACCGGCAGGCGTGAGTGGACGCACCTGAATGTTGAAGAGAAGCGAAAATATCTGTGGTCCGGGCTGGTAATGATCCCGGTCATTACCAGCGCAATGGGTGCGATCGGAGGATATTTTCTGCGATGGCATGAACCCTACTGGTTCATGTCTATATTTATTGGTTTTTTGGGTCTTTTGAGTGGCTTCATTTGTTCTGCTGTGCTGCTATTCATAAGATGGATGCCTGTGGCGACGTCTTTGTTGCGGATTAGGCACAATCACCGGGCCCTAGACAACCCAATTTCATAGCAAAGGACTAGTAACTTAACATGGCAAATACATCGACCCTCAGCAGAGACGAACGCAAGAAAGTCAAACGCACAGCGCGCAAGAAGCGCAAGGCGGACAAACCGCTGAAGCCCCGCGACTATCCTCGCGGATCGAAGAAGCCAAAGGTCAAAAAGTTGGCCCGCGGCCAGGCGAAGCGGTAGGCGTCACGGGTTCGAGCTGAAATCCCCACTTCTGGCAAAATCGGCCAGAAGTGGGGCACCCGTTTGTGCTCAATCCTCCGTTCAGGAGAAAACCAACCTCTTGTCACAACCCACCACGAGCGAGCCTCCATCGAACCAAGTTGTGCGCACCTCTGACAAGCAGATTTTTTGCTGCAAGTCGATTGACAAGCTGATTTCGGAATCAGAAGCTCCCGGACAGCGATTGCAGAAGTCGCTGGGACCGTGGTCGCTGACGGCCCTCGGAATTGGGGCCGTGATCGGTTCCGGCATTTTCGTACTGACCGGGACGGCTGCAGCGGGAGAGTATTTTCAGGCACCTTCGCTTCTGCACGCGCAGGTCCTCGACATCGTGGTGAATTTCCTGCGCGGAGGTGGAACCGCTCAGGTCCTGATGCACGGGAGGCCGGCGGCCGGGCCCTCGATCGCGATTTCATTCTTCCTCGTGGCGATTGCATGCAGTTTCGCCGGGCTGTGCTACGCGGAACTAGCGTCGATGATTCCGATTGCCGGCAGCGCCTACACCTATTCGTATGCCACGTTGGGAGAAATCTTCGCCTGGATCATCGGATGGGACCTGATTCTTGAGTATGTGGTGAGCAACGTGGTGGTGGCGATCGGGTTTAGCGCCTATACCAAGGCTCAACTCGCGTCATTCAATATCAATTTGCCCGACAAATGGTCGACGCCGGTCTGGGAATCGGGGCATTGGACCGGCGCGTATTTCAACTTCCCCGCATTTCTCATCATTTTTATTCTCACGGTGTTGCTTGTGCGCGGCATCCGCGAATCGGCTGAGGCCAACAACGTCATGGTCGCGATCAAGATCGGCGCGATCCTGGTGTTTCTGGTCGTCGGTGGAGCGATGGTGAATCCGACGAACTGGCACCCTTTTGCACCTTCGGGATTCGGCGGTATCGTGACCGGCGGCGCAATTGTCTTTTTCACTTACATCGGATTCGATTCCGTTTCGACCGCGGCGGAGGAGTCTCGCAATCCGCAGCGCGACTTACCGTTCGGTATCATCATGTCCCTGATCGTCTGCACGATTCTGTATGTGGGCGTATCGGTGGTGCTGCTGGGCATGATGAAGTACACGACCTTCGTGTCGGGCGAGGCCGCCGAGGCACCGGTCGCCTACGCGCTGAAAGTGCTGGGAGCGAGCCGCTGGTCGCGGTCCATCATCGTCATCGGCGCTCTGACCGGTATGATTTCGTCGCTGCTCGTGTTTCAGTACGGGCAGGCGCGTATCTGGTATGCCATGTCGCGGGACGGATTGTTTCCGCGCCTGTTCTCGGCCGTGCACGCCAAGTTCAAGACGCCGCACTGGTCGACCTGGATCGCCGGCCTTGTCGTCGGGGTTCCATCCGGAATTTTCGCCATTAGCGACGCGGCGGACCTTTCGAACATCGGGACGCTGTTTGCGTTCGCGCTGGTGTCGCTGGGCGTGATCATTCTCCGGCGCACCCAGCCGGATCGGAAACGCGTGTTTCGGGTGCCTATGGTGCCGTGGTTCCCGCTGATCTCAATTGTTCTCTGCGTCGGACTGATGACAGGGCTGACTGTCATTACGTGGGTGAGGTTCGTGGTCTGGCTTGTCATCGGGCTGATGATTTACTTGTTTTACAGCCGGCACCGCAGCGAGTTCGCGCGCAAGTAACGACTGAACGTCTGCGATATCCGACGAATGTGGCTCGTGCAAGCAGCCGGGCTTCGCCCGGCGGACAGCCGAGGGCGGCTGTCCCCACATTTAAAGATTCAACTCGACAGCTTCCTACTTCACCACTTTTTTACTTCGCCCACTCCTTTGACAGGAACAGGTAGCGATCTCGCAGGTCGTCTTTGTGCGCGGCGGGTTCGGCGCTTAGGATCATCAACGCCCAGCCGTCAGATGCCGTGTAGGGCGGCCAGTTTGGCAGACCGGGGCCGTTGGGATTTCCGTTCTTGGCAAAGTTCGCCCAGTAC
>DATEHP010000199.1:0-15176 GCA_035279505.1 Candidatus Sulfotelmatobacter sp.
TCATACCGCAGTGCCGTCATCGGATCCACTCTCGACGCATAGCGCGCCGGCAAAGCACAGGCAACCGCCGACACTGTCACCAGCAAGCCCGTCCCCGCCAGCAGAATCCACGGATCCCGCGCATTCCCTTGCGCCCACTTCTGCGCTACCGAGTTCAGCCCAATCGCCAGCACCAGTCCAGCCACGATTCCGCTGCCGACGCTCACTACCGTCGACGCGAACACAATTCCCAGCACGTGTCCCCGTCCCGCGCCCAGTGCCATGCGAATCCCGAATTCATTCGTGCGCTGCACCACGCTGTATGACACCACGCTGTAAAGACCGACTGCCGCCAGTGCTAACGCCAGCACCCCAAAAACGCCAAAAATCCATGCCGCCAGATGTTCCTGCTGCCATACTTGCTCATCCGAGATCCAGGTATCGAGATCCTCAACCTCGCTGAACGTTTGCTGCTCCGGATTCACCGTTGCCAACTGCTGCCGAATCGCATGGAGCAGCATCAGCGGAGGCACGTCCGCCCTCACCAAAATTTGCGTCCACTGCCGCAAGCTCACCGTATATGGAAGATACATCGCGGGTTTGATCGGCTCGAGCAATCCATCGTCCTTGGCGTCGTCAACCACGCCAATAATCTGCAGCCACGAATCCGCCAGCTTGGGCACCGACAAGATCAGCGGCGGTCGATCTTCAAATCCCGGCACCTTCAGAGAGTGCCCCACCGCGTTGCCATCAGGAAAATATCGCTGCGCCAGCGTGCGATTAATCACCGCCACCAGCGCCGCACGATGGTTTTCCGCTTCATCCCACACCCGTCCTTCCAGCAACGGAATCCGCAGTGCCGCAAAGTATTCTTCACTCACGGAGTTGACCAGTCCCATCTGTTCCTCTACCGCGGGTCTGCCGAGAATTTCGAACCGCATATTCTCGCCGTTGTGCGGAGGGGTAGCATTCGTCGAGATTGCCGTCATCGTAACTCCTGGCGTCTCCGCTACCTTCGCGCGCAGTTGCTCGAAGTAAGCATTACGCGCCTCCCAGGTGACAAACGTGTTCTCGTGCAGCGGCACCCCCACCGAGATCACATTGTGCGGATCGTATCCCAACCGCGTGTGCAGCAGATTGAGAAATCCCTCCATCGCCGACCCCGCACCCGCCAGCAGCAACAGCGTCAGCGCAATCTGTCCGGCAATCAGCGCATCGTAGGTCCTGCGCCCATGCACGCTCCCCAACACGCGGCGCGCGCTCGATTGCATCATCTGCCCGACCCCTGTTCGCGAAAGTCGCAGCGCCGGACCCAACCCGAACAGAACTCCGGTCGCCAGTGCCACGCCGACGCAGAACAGCAGCACCGGCAGGTTGATGTTGATCACCACCTCGGGTGCAAACGCATCCCGCGGCAACACCGACTTCATACCCGCCAGGATTCCATACGCCGCCGCAACCCCAAGTCCGGCACCCATGGTCGCGAGCAGCAGCGACTCCGTCAGCAGTTGCCGCATGATCCGTCGCCGCTGTGCTCCGATCGCCGTCCTTATCGCCAGCTCATGCTGGCGCGCCGTTCCTCGCGCCAGTAACAGAATCGAAACATTCCCGCAGCCGATCGCCAGCAGCAATGCCACGGCCCCGAACAGCAGGTACAGCGTCCCGCTAATCCCGCGTCGGACCCACGCATTCAAGTCCTCTACCTTCACTTTGAAGTGCTCGGGGAAATGCTTCGGCATGTCACGCGCAAATTGCTCCAGCACCGGCTTCAGTTCGGCGTTCGCCTGCTCGTGCGTCACACCCGCCTTCAGCAGCAGATTGACAAGGTTCATCCGCGCCGGATCCTGTGACAATTTGAGTGGCCGGTAAACATCGGCGCTGTACCAGGTAAATCGCGGCGCCGCCACGCCCACAACTAGATAATTCTTGCGATCGAGTTGCAGCGTCTTTCCCACCGCATCCGGATTCCCCAGAAAGTGCTTCTGCCAGAACTTGTAGCCAATCACGACCACCGCCTGCGGATCCGCTCCGTCAATCGCATCCGAAGGCAGCAGTGCACGCCCCAGCACAGGCGGCACGCCAAGATCGCGGAAGCCGGTCGAGATCAATCCCACGACGTTCACGTTCTCCGGAACATCCGGCCCGGTCAGCGTCATCGCGTGGAAATCCATCGCCAGTACGCTCTCCACGACTCCCAACTGCCGCACCTGCTGGATCTGTGGACCGTTCAGGTTTGCCCAATCGTCCGTCCCAGCCTTGCTCTCCATCGTCAGCCGCACGATCCGGTCCGCGTTCGGATACGGATACGGGTTCATCAACGCCGCATAGATCACGCTGAACACTGCCGTAGTCGCACCAATCCCCAGCGCCAACGAAATCAGCGCCGTCAGTGTGAATCCCGGATTCTTGGCGAACTGCCGCAGTGAATAGCGAATATCCTGAAGCAGAACCTGCATAACTCGCTCCTGGCGAAATGTTCCTGTAGCGACAGCCGCCCTCGGCTGTCCGCCGAGCGCCAGCTCGGCATCAGACGACATCATCCGCCCAAAATAAAAATGGCGCCAAGCCGAAAGGGCCTGCGCCACTAATTTCTCTCTATACTTTCAGAATATCAAATTGACCGTATTTACCCGGAAAGCTTTTGAAAAATATTTTAATAATCTAGTATTTGACTGAGGATTGGCGTTTTGGGAGTGAGTGTGCTCACATGTGGGGATATGCCTAAAGATGCCAAGGTGGACAAAGGGAAGTTTGACGCGCTACTTGGCGCGATGCTGCGAACCCCGCCGCTACCGAAGTCTGAAGTTAAGGTAAAGAATCCCAAACCAAAGAAATAAGGCCCGTCTTGCGACGGGCCCGACTAACGCTGGTCGAGTTACGGAGGTGGCATACATCTACCCCTTCCTGCCCTCTTGGTTTGGATCGTCCGATCCAGCACGTCGGACTGTTGTGATGGTGTCACTGTATTCAGTCACAATGCAGTGACACCGATCACCATTAGAAGATTTCTCTGGTTAGCGTTTTGTACGTCATTGGTCTGAATGTGGCGACGTTCGTTAGCAGATTCTGAAACATCCACGGCTGAGACTTGCGGCGATTGTAGCGCCAGCAGAACTCGCCAAGGTAAGAGTTAAGGTGATCTTGGCTGAGTTTATGGTAACTGCCTATCAATCCGCGCTGGAATAGCGAGAACGCGCCTTCGATGGTTTTCATGGATACATAGCCTAGCGTCCTCAGTTCTTCCTTGTGGTTTGTTTCGACGTGCAAGTGCTTGGGAATGATCGAACTGTAGGAAGACTTTGAATCGGTAACGACTTGGCCGACGTTGTGACTAAGCATCTTGTCGATTACGGGTTTTAGTGATGGAACCTTGGCATTTGGAACCACTTGAAAGTGAATGCGTCCGTGGTGCTCTGCCATGCCTAGAACTGTGATCTTGTTCTCTAGGCCAGCCTTAACGCCCCTGCGGAGTTTGCGACCACCAATTCGCATTTCGTCAATCTCTACAACTTGTCCCTTACTTCCAAGTGGTGTATGTTCCTGCTCTTGCATGGCGCGGCGAATGCGGTGACAGAGATACCAAGCAGTTTTGTACTGGCATCCCAGATGCCGTGAAACCTGGAGTGCTGAAACGCCCTTCTTGGCTTCGCACATTAAAGCCATAGCCATAAACCACTTCTGAAGTGGTAGGTGTGAGTCGTGGAATAGCGTGCCAGTAGTCCCGCTGAAGTGATGGCCGCACTTGGCACATTCAAACAATCGACAAGGTTTCTTGGTCTTGCCAACGGTGGAGATCGTATAAACCTTGTCATGGTCACAGGCTACGCACCTAACGCCGTTAGGCCAGCGATTCTTGACCAGATAATCCAGCGCATCATCTTCGGTCTTGAACTGTTGATGGACGCTAATGAGGTTCATGGCATTGCCCCCTAGAAAACATGGCCCGATAGGAATTCTGTGGGTTGCTTTGCGCGGTGCCCGTCCCTACACTCCAATGTGGCAACTCTCCAGTTACGCGCCTCGATGGTCCGTTTTACGGTTTCGTCTTCGCTTTGTATTGTTGTGTGAACTATTACGGGAGATTCGCACCGTTTTTCGTCGCATTTCATGGTTGCACGATACAGGCGCGGACGAACAAGGCTGGTCACCGACAATGCCTGAATGGGTTTCAAATCAGCAACGTAGTGAACTGATCCAAGCCCACAATGAGGACATGCAAAGTTCACAAAACCGTGACTGGATGGGAACTGCCTTTGATACTGGGTTACATCTGGAAGCATTTGCAGCGGGAGCGTTGTGGCAAGCCTGCAAATCTTGTCTTGGCAGGGTAGAACGACAAACTGGTTCGGCATTGAATCCTCCGAACCCCACGTGAAACATTGAACCACAATAGCGTTCCTAAGTCAAGTACATAATGATGAATATTTTTGCCCTGCAATGAACAACTTAGCTCAAAACCCTCACGAAAAGGGTCTTGACAGGTTTTGGCCGCAGCGCCTATCCAGCCAGTAGCGCCACTCCGCCCGCCACCAGCACCGCCGCAATCCACCGCCGCCGATCCACTCTCTCATGCAGAAAGACCTTCGCCGCAAACGCATTTCCGATGAACGTCAGCGAGGCGGCCGCCGGAGCTACGAGGCTCACATCCCCCCACGACAAGGCGAACAGCAGACTGAAGAATGCCACCGCCATCGCGGTGACGCCCATGAAAAAATTGGAGTTCGACAGCACGCGCCCAACCACCGTCCACACACCAGACCGCTTCACGATCGCGTGCACGTCCCCTACCTGCTTCATCGCCCGGGCAATCAGAATGTCACCCACGACAGAAAAAAAGACAACGACCAGAATCCCGCTCCACGTGTAGATGTGCCTCATAACTCGGCTCCACTCGACGCCGCCGAAGCGTGCCCGGGTGCCCTACTTCTCGCCTCTTTTGCAAGAAGCGGGGATTCTGAATTGTGGTCAGGATGTTGCGCCGTCAGCGCCGGACCTCCTGCCACAAACCCCACTCCCCCCGAGATCAGCGCGATCCCCAGCCAGCGTAACGGGCTTACCTGCTCATGCAGCGCAAATTTCGCCACTAGCGCCAGCAATACATATCCCAAAGATGTGGCAGGCAAGACATACGTCAGATCTGCCCACGAAAGCGCATTCATGTAGGAAGCAAAGAAGGCGAGCAGCAGCACAATCCCTACCGCAACCCAGGGATTCAGAATCGCCAGCAGCACGCCTTGCAGATGATGGATGGAAATAGTTCCCGTCTGCTTCATTCCATAGGAGAGCATGGAGTCGCCAGCCGCTGCAAAAACGGTCACTCCAGCCAGGACAAGATACTTGCGAAAGGTCACTTAAATCGTTTTGAAAAGGCGTGGCTTCAGCCGCGCCGTCGAAAGCCGCAAAAAACGCGGGCTTGAGCCCCTCAGGGAATTCTCGTTAATCCGTCATCGCGCTCGCCGGTCTGGCCGCGGCGCCCTGAGCGTGCTGCTTCACCAGCTTGTTGCGCGCCGCACGCAGCTTCAGGAACGTCTTCGCTTCCTTGTAGAGTCGCTTGCGCTCGCCACCGTCAAACACCGCTTTCCTCAAGATGCGGAAAACCGCCTTTGGACGGAAATAATATTCGTCGTAGAACCGGTGCACTGCGCCGAGGATGTCATCGGCCGGCAGGCCCGGATACTGTATGTGGGCCAATTGATGTCCACCCTCATCCACCATCTTGTTGTCGCCAACCATGAACCCGTTCTTCACCACGTGGTCGTAGAGTTCCGTCCCCGGATACGCGTGCGCCACCGAAACCTGGATCGTTTCCACATCAAGTTCTTTGGCGAACGCAATCGTGTTGTTAATGGTCTGATGTGTTTCGCCCGGCAGCCCCAGGATGAAGTCGCCGTGAACGACCAGTCCAAGCTTGTGGCAATCTTTCGTGAACTGCCGCGCCCGCTCGACCGTCGCGCCCTTCTTGATGTTTTTCAAAATCTGGGGGTCGCCCGACTCGTAGCCCACAATCAGCAGCCGGCAACCCGCTTCCTTCATCGCCTTCAGTGTCTCGAAGTCGGTCGTAACGCGCGATGTGCAAGACCACGTCAGCCCCAGCGGTTTCAGCTTGGCGCAGAGTTCGATCGTCCGTGCCTTCTGGATATTGAAGGTATCGTCGTCGAAAAAGAACTCTTTCACCTCAGGCCACTTCTCTTTCACCCTGGCCATCTCTCGCGCGACATCATCCGTCGAGCGCTTCCGCCACGGATGTCCACTCAGCGTCTGTGGCCACAGGCAGAACGTACACTGCGCCGGACACCCGCGCGTCGTATACAGCGAAACGAACGGATACAGCAAGAACGGTACGTTGTACCTGGTCACGTCCAGATCGCGCTTGTAGACTTCGGTCACGTGCGGCAGCGAGTCCAGATCCTGAAGCTGCGGGGCATCCGGGGTATGCACAATCTTCCCGTCCTTCAGGAACGACACGCCCGGAATCTCCTCCAACGGCTTGCCTTTGGCGTAGTCCACGACCGAATAGTCAAACTCTTTGCGGCAAACGAAGTCGATCTCAGGACATTCCCTCAAAGACTTCTCGGGCAGTACGGTCACATGCGGTCCCACGAACGCAATCTTGATCTTCGGATTCGCGGCCTTGATCGCGCGCGCCAGCAGGATGTCCCCCGGAAATCCAGGTGTCGACGTGAACAGCACGAGGAACTCATAATCCTTCGCGATCTGGATCGTCTGCTCGCCCGACACGTGATGCGGCGGCGCATCCAGCAACCGCGCCCCTTCCAGCATTCCCGTCGGATACGCGAGCCATACTGGGTACCAGTAACTCTCGATTTCACGGGTGGCGGGCCAACGGGAGCCAGCGCCCCCGTCGAAGTTTTCAAACGAAGGAGGATTTAAGAACAGTGTTTTTAAAGGCATAGATTGTCGATGTACCGCTATTTTAGCATCCAGACAGGGTCCCACTTCGGGCCACCCCGTGCTGCCGCAGGTTCCCCACTCTCTTCTGAATCGGGTCTAAGTTCTTGATTTCAATGTATCGGGTTCGGGATGAAAAGCAAATCCTGCGGGAGCGAATGGCCCTTTCTTGCAGCGAATGGCGAGAAAACGCTGTCCGCAGGGACAGCGGAAAACGACGCTATTGCCCCTCGGCGGCTCCCGGCGCACGGAACGTTACGCCACGGTCGTCATTCGCTCTTTGCGTGGCCGCGATATCCAGATCGGCCAAGGGAATTTTCTTCGTCCGCTGGCCCGTAAAGCTCCACAGGGTCTGTCCGACAATGGCGTAGTTGCTGACCTCTTCCCGATGCTGGTCGTGATAGACCAAGACCGTTTGCGCAACCGGCTCTTGAGGCTGACTGGCACTGTCATACGCCGGACGTCGCTCCGAAGTGCGTGGAGCGTATGCATCCTGATCGCCGTCCGACTCTTCCTGACGCATCATCCGCTGCTGTTCCAGATTCTGCTGATTCCACTCGTTGGCGATCTCGTACTGCCGATAGTAGTCCTCGTCGAAGCGGCGATCCTCGTCGTCCCATGAACTCCACAGCCAGGGATCGTACCCACCCCATCCCCACCAGGGAGAGCTCCAACCCCAATTGCGGCAGGCAAAGCCGAAGCAATTATTGCGGAAACCAAATCTGTCGAAATCGTGACGCCGATGATCGCGGAATCCACGGTCGCGGAAAGGAACACGCGAGAAGCCTCGATTGAACGATTGATTGAACCCGCGAGAGAACCCGGGTCTGGAGGTTGTGCCGCCAGAGTGCACGCCACCGAAAGACCGTCCGCCACCTATATGTCCGCCGCCAGCATGTCCGGCCAAGCCACCGGCATGCATGCCGCCGGCATGGCCTCCACCGCCATGCCCGCCCCCGCGCTGTGCCCACAAGGGCACGGACAAGAGGAGCGCGAACGCCGCAATGGGAATCAGGCGACGCATACGTTCACGATTATATGCCAGCGGGGCAAGCCTCGGACAACTTTAAGTGTGACGGCCGAAATGTTGCGCAACCTGCGGATTTCAATGTTGTTCGGTGCGAAAGTAAGACGGTTAATTCTCTTCCCCCGCCCCGTGCTTCTGCTTGCAGAGCTTGCAGTAAGTTGCAACCAGCGTATTGTCCACGCGGTGCTTCACCGGTTGCAGCGTGCGCACGTACGCGTACATCGCTTTCAGATCTTCATCCGTGAGATTCTTGAACTCGCCGAACGGCATGATGGAGTTCAGCTTCCGCGCCCCAACATATCCTGTGCGTAGCGCAGTGATGAATGTCTGCTCCGAGTAGTAGCTGATCCCGGAGGCATCCGGCGTGATGTTCGCGCTCACGACCGAACCCCACGGTCCACCCAGCGCTTCGCCACCCGCGTAGGTCATCTTGTCGACTACGTTGTGGCAGCCACATCCAAGTTTCACCAGGTACTTGCCACGTGCGAGTTGGTCGTTCGCCGGTGCCGGCACGGGCGCAGTGACCGGAGTGGGCGCTCCCTGGACCAGCAGATTCACTGGGAATTTGATCTTTGACGCGGGCAATGGATTGTGCACCGGCGGCACCGATCGCACATACACCACCACCGACGCCAGATCCTCATCGGAGAGATTTTTGAAATCGAAATATGGCATCAAGGAAAAGATCGTCGAGCCGTCGTGCTTGATGCCTTCTCGAATCGCGCGGGCAATCTGGTCGTCGGTCCAGGCAGACGCTCCAGTTTGTGGGTCCGGCGTCAAATTCGGCGCCACGGCCGTGCCCGGAAAACCAGCCAGAGGCATAGTCTGGCCTGCGAATTCCATTCCGGCAATTATCGGTGCGCCGTGCTGCGTCCAGTCCGATGGCGAGTGACAGACTTCACAACTCAGTAATCCCTGCACCAGATACTTTCCGCGAGCCAGGCGCTCCGGTGTCCGCTCGAATTGCCGATTCGATGTCGCGCGCACTCTGGGCCCGATAAACGGCCGCCAGCCAATCGTGAATGTAATCGCCACCGCGATTAATACGAGCAAACCCGCGGCACAAAAGAGCAGAATTCTCCCTCTTCTTCCCACCTGGCATGTCCCCCCAGTTGTGAATGGCACGAATCGCCCAGAACTTCGTTCCCCAAGAAAGCCGCTGGTGATAATACCAACCCCAGTCAACCCAAAGAATGTGCGGGAGCAAACTTCCTTCGTGTCCCTTCGTGTCCTCTCTCGAAAATTACGGATGCAAGTCCAGCGGGGGTCATCCTGAGCGGAGCCGTTCTTCAGGCGGAGCGAAGGATCTCTCCCCTGGAGTGGATGCGGGGGAGATCCCTCGCCCCGCTGGAAAAAACGCGGAGCTTCGGGATGACGCCTGTTTTCATGCTCGGTTGTGAGCACCCCCCGCTCATGACTAACTTTGTGGTTTATGACTTTATCTAACCACGAAGGAAATCAATGAATCACGTGGTTGGTGCGCAGTTGCATCTTCACCGCGACCGAGAGCCGCCGGATGCCTTCACGGATCTGGTCTGGCTGGGAGTGTGAGAAATTCAACCGCATGTGGCGGCCACCCTCTTGATCGTTGTTCGGATAGAAACAGTCTCCAGCCACAAACGCTACGTTTTCGGCGAGAGCCGCGCGCAACAGCGCCTGCGCGTCGGTGCCCTCTGGCATCGTCACCCAAAGGAACAGACCACCTTTGGGATGCGTCCAGGTCACTTCATGCGGGAAGTATTCTTGCAGTGCCTGCAGCATGGTGTCGCGCCGTTCGCGATATACCTGCCGAATCAACTTCACATGCTGATCGAGGAAGCCATCCCGCGCCACCTCGTAGGCAACATATTGATTGAATGTGGAAGTGTGCAGATCCGCCGCCTGTTTGAGCTGCACCAGCTTGCTGATCACGTCTTCCGGCGCAACAATCCAGGCCAGCCGGATTCCCGGTGCTAGCGTCTTCGAGAATGTGCTCAGATAGATGACGTTGCCGAGCGTGAATCCGTTATCGCGTCGGACATTCACCCGATCGAGCACCACCAGCGGTGCGATGTGGTCGCCCTCGTAACGCAATTGCCCGTAGGGATCATCCTCAATGATCGGAATGCCGTACTTATCGGCCAGCAGGATGAGCTGGTGCCGGCGCCCCTCCGACAAGGTCACGCCCGCGGGATTCTGGAAGTTCGGCAGAACGTACATGAATTTCGGTCCCGCGCGTAAGCTGGAATCAAGTTGCTCCGTCTGCAGTCCGTCCTCGTCAACAGGAACAGGAACGTACTGCGCCCCATAAACACTGAAGGCCTGCAGCGCACCCAGATACGTCGGCGCCTCGACCAGGATGCGGTCTCCGCGATTGATCAGCAGTTTTCCGATGAGATCGAGCGCCTGCTGCGAGCCCGAGGTGATCAGAACGTTGTCGGCTGTGGACAGAATCCCGTAGCGCGCAAGGTTGTGGGCAATCATCTCGCGCAGCGGCTGATAGCCCTCGGTCGTCCCGTACTGGAGCGCTTGCGCGCCATGCTCGGAGAGGACTTTATGACATGCCTCTTCGAAACGCTGGACCGGGAAAACGTCGGGAGCCGGCAGGCCGCCACCGAAAGAGATGATTTCCGGTCTCTGCGTGACCTTCAGAAGCTCACGAATGGCGGAACTCTTGATTCCCAGCGTGCGCTGCGCGTACCGCGACTTCCAGAGCGTCGACATGCCTGATCCTCTCCCCGCGGTCTTTTCAGACCTGCGGGCATTCCCTTACACCCTGCAGCAGGAGGCGAAACGCCGCGCCAAAGCCGGCGAGACGCCGCCGCTATCTTAGCTTAGTCCTCACCGACCAATTCAGGCTCGACCGATACGTGCACATGTGGATGCGTGTAGGTACTGTTCTCCTGCGCATCCACCACCGCGATCGCCGCCACATTGACTACTTCTTCGACGGTTGCGGTGCGTTGCAGAACGTGGACCGGGCGGCTCATGCCCATCAGAATTGGCCCGATCAGCTCTCCGCCGCCAACTTTTGCCGCCAGTTTGCACGCCAGGTTGGCCGAGGCCAGATCCGGGAAGATCAACACGTTCGCTCCGCCCTTGAGCGAACTGAAAGGATAGAGCTCCTGAATCAGCTCCGGCGACAGCGCCTCGTCGGCCATGATTTCGCCATCGATAATCAGCGTCGGATCCGCATACTTGATCAGCTCGACCGCCTTGCGGACCTTGCCGCAGATCGGATGATCGACGCCTCCGAAGCTGGAGAATGACAGCATGGCCACCCGTGGCGTCAAGTCAAAGCGCCGCGCCATGTGCGCGGTGCACAGCGCGATTTCGACCAGATCCTCCGCCGTCGGCTCGATGTTCACGCTGGTGTCGGCCATGAAGAAGACTTCTCCCTTGCGCGTGATGACCGCGTAACAACCCGAAACACGGTGCAGCCCTTCGCGCATGCGCACGATCTGCAGCGCCGGACGGATCGTGTCCGGGAAGTGTTGCGTCACTCCCGAAACGAGCGCGTCGGCGTCGCCCATGCGCACCATCATCGAACCGAAGACATTCCGGTTGTTGAGCAGCGTCTCGGCCTCCTGCAGCGTGACACCCTTGCGCTGGCGCAGCCGGAACAGTTCCAGCACATAAGGTTGCCGGTGATCGGACGTGGCCGGATCGACGATCTGCATGCCTTCGAGATTGACACCCAGGTCGCGAGCGCGAGCCTGAATCTTCGCCGCATCGCCCAGTAGAATCGGCTTTCCGATCGCCTCTTCAACCAACGCGTGGCAGGCGCGCAGGATCTTCTCGTTGTCACCCTCCGGGAACACGACTTGCTTCGGATTAGCCTGGGCTTTGTGAATCATAGTGCGTGCAACTTCGTAGGCCTTGCCCAACCGGCACTCCAGCTGTGCGCGGTAAGTTTCCAGATCGACCGGTTCCTGGGCGACTCCGCTGCGCATCGCGGCTTCCGCTACCGCGGAGGCTTCCCACATCAGCACGCGCGGATCAAATGGCTTCGGGATCAGATACTCGCGGCCAAACTGCAGGCGGGCCACGCCATAGGCGCGGCAGACAGAATCAGGGACATCTTCCTTCGCCAGATTCGCCAGCGCGCGCGTGGCGGCCAATTTCATCTCTTCGTTAATGGCGGTGGCGCGCACGTCGAGCGCTCCGCGGAAAATAAAGGGGAATCCCAGAACGTTGTTGACCTGGTTGGGATAGTCGGAGCGCCCCGTCGCAATAATGACGTCCGGGCGGCTCGCCTTGGCTTCCTCGTAGGTGATTTCCGGATCAGGATTTGCCATGGCGAAGACAATGGGATCGGGCGCCATGGACCGGATCATCTCGCCGTTGATCGCGCCCTTCACCGAGAGTCCGGCGAAGACATCGGCTCCGACCATGGCCTCGGCGAGCGTGCGCATTTCGGTTTCCTGCGCGAAGCGCTCTTTGTACTTGTTCATGCCGTCCTTGCGGCCCTTGTACACCACGCCCTTGGTGTCGCAGAGGATGATGTTCTCCTCCTTCACACCCAGGCGGACGTAGTGTCCTGCGCACGCAATGCCCGCAGCTCCGGCGCCGTTAAAGACCACGCGCACCTTGCGAATGTCTTTCCCGACGACTTCCAAAGCATTCAGCAGGGCTGCGCCCGAGATGATCGCCGTTCCATGCTGGTCATCGTGGAACACCGGAATCTTCATCGTCTTGCGCAGTGTCTCCTCGATCTGGAAGCAATCGGGCGCCTTGATGTCTTCCAGATTGATTCCGCCGAACGTCGGCTCCAGCAACTGGCACAGCTTGATAATCTCTTCGGGATCGTGGCTGTTCACCTCGATATCAAACACGTCCACGTCGGCAAATCGCTTGAACAGCACGGCCTTGCCCTCCATGACAGGCTTGCCGGCAAGGGCCCCGATGTCGCCCAGTCCGAGCACCGCAGTTCCGTTGCTGAGCACCGCCACCAGGTTGCCGCGGCCTGTGTATTTGAAGGCGTCCTGCGGATTCCTGGCGATCTCCAGGCACGGCTCGGCCACTCCCGGCGTGTAGGCCAGGCTGAGGTCGCGTTGTGTTCGACAGGGTTTTGTCGGCGTGATTTCAATCTTTCCAGGGCGCGGCCCATTGTGATAATCGAGGGCCTGCTGCTTGCTGACTAACATGATTGCCTCCGTGCAATAAATCGCGTCCGCGCTGTTGGTTTCTGGGCAGCAGCGTCGTGGCGCCTGAAACAGAAACTTGTGGGGTCAGGAAGGGGTGGTACGAATATCGCCAGGGAGCGCGAGGAGGGGCAGAATCCGCGGACAGAAAATGACCGGCCTGGTGAAGGGCGGGAGCGGTTGACCTCTTTGCGGCAGGAAGAGCGGCCGCTACAGAGGATCCATACCGCCGGATATATGCGTGTACCGCGTTTTGGGCAATGATTGCGGTCACTGGAACCTGAGACGCTATTCCTTCGGGCTACGCCGCCACATGGGCACGCACGGATTCCAGCTATGAACATCTTTCTGGAAATCTCGTCCCGTCTGGGTGGCGCCCACGCTGCTCAACTCCTCAACCGGAGATTTCAGCAGTTCGGCAATGTATTTCTCGATCTGCTCGCGAATGCGAGGCTCCTTCAGCGCAGCCAACAGATCTGGCTTTTCAATGTGGGTGAACCCGCCGCACAGCGGGCACTTCACGACGTCATCATTCACCATGGTCACCCTCGATGTTCGGGAAATCGCGCAAAGGATGGTGCAGTTCGGCACCGTGGTCTTTGCTTAACTATTAGAGGGCGGTGATGGTTGTATCACAGTGACAAGCGTCGCGGGAGTTTGTGATTGGAATCACAAATCAGACGGTGGCAGGGCTACCGCCGTGCGTCAACGTTTACCTCTATTTCACTCTTCCGGCATACCCTTAGGATGTTTCGCCAGCCACAAAAGAATGGCTAGAGTGACGGGCCTGAGAACGGTCCTAGAACGGCCTATCGGCTGCTCGGAGGTGAGACAGTGTTGGGAGCGAGAGCACTATGTTTCTGTGACGGAGCAGTGGATTCATGGTGCGGGTCATAGGACATTCCGCACACCGCGCACCGGGTGCTTACTCCGTTGCCTTCAATTCGTGCTCTTGCACATCTAGGACATACCATGTGGCCCCTCCCGGAAAAACATCTTCGTCTGCACGATAGGTTTCCGCGATGAAGAAGACCATCCGGTGTACAGCGCAAGAAGAGGAGGATTTAAGTGGCTATGACGGGGGCAGAACAGGAACGCATCTGATTGTAAGACCCGAGGGGTTCCTAAGGGTTTCCACTGGGGGCCTCCTCTGACTGCCTGAGTTCGGCCGGGGATCGTTGGTCAATGAGCGAAATGGCGATTTTTCATCAAATTGACCTCTCTTTCAGTTAGGCCAATCGGTAATCTGCCTTGACAGCGGCCTTTTTCCGCGTTGCCTGAGTATCCGACTAATCGAAACGTTCGTGTTGGGGGCTCAGCCCTGTCTGCGCTTCTGAGCGACCATGCGAAGATCAGCGAGATAGCGCACTGTGGCGCCGCAGAAAGTGCAGGTAGTCGAACGAACCTCGGCGCCGCCCTCCGGCAATTCATCTGGGATTGAGAACGAACGCAGGCAGTCAGTGCAGGTAATCACGAAATATCCAGTATCGCTGCGCGGTATCCAGACTGGGGCTCTGTCCGGTTTTGCGGAACTCGGACGCAGCGGTGATTGTGCTATGAGGTCAGAGATTTTCCTAAACAGTTCCTCGGGTGCGTATTCTCCCTTTGTGAAGAAAGCATCCGCAATAAGCCCAACTGGAGAATCGCCGTTGAACTCGCCAGAGATGGCAATAACAGGAATGTGCGGAAAACGGCGACGAACCACGGACAGAAGCTCGAAGCCGCTCATATTGGGCATTATTAGGTCGGAAATAATCACATCCGGCGGGGAGCGCCGAAGCTCCACGAGAGCCTCGAATCCTTCGGTCGCTGTTCTGACTTCGTAGCCCTTGGCTTCCAATATGAGGCATGAAACTTGGAGGACACGCGGGTCATCATCCACCACCAGCACCCGATATGCGAATCCCGTGCGAGTCATGTCGCCTAGATATTATAACCGCAGGGCGAATTACGTCAGTGCCTTTGGACCTCTGAAAAAGCCAACTTCCGCAAACAGGCGTGGGTGTTGAAAAAGTCCGTGATGGGACGGAACTCTTCCCCGTATCCCTGCAATCCAGTGTTGCACTGCACTTCAGCTAAGCGGCGGCTTCCGTAGCAGGTGTTATCGGTCGGCTGAGGAACCGCACCAGTCGTTTGAT
>DATEHP010000200.1:0-3226 GCA_035279505.1 Candidatus Sulfotelmatobacter sp.
GCGATCGCGGCGCCAATGCCGCGGCTGGCGCCGGTGACGATGAGAGTGCCCATTGCTTCTGTTTTCGTTTGAGTGTGCAGGAAGACCTCTTAACCACTAAGGACACGAAGGTACACTAAGGAAACCTCCGAAGTTTGGCTATGCCTTCACCGCTTCCCGCTTGCCGTGCAACATCTCCACCACTGCCTCATAGAGCCGCTTGCGCGCCTCGTGCCGCTCATACGCGCGTGTGATGTAGCGAATGCGTACTTCGATGCCGGCGGCGGTTGGCTGTACGTAAATCCCGGGCAACGCCGACAGAGTCTTGGCACGATATTTCGTGGTCGTCTCCTGCCACTCGGCCTCGGCCTTGCTGGCATTCTTCGCAGTATCCTGTTCGACGAGTTTCTGAATGCCATCGATGACCGGGTATGGGTCCTGAGCGGGAGGAATCAGCACGCTCAGCTCATCCCACATCCACTGACCGGACGTGGTGAAGTTGAAGAAGTGTCCTTCGATCGCGAAGCTGTTCACGAACGAAACGCGGCGACCGGTGGGATGGCTGGAATCAGTCCAGTTACCAGTTTCGAGGAGAACGGTTTTAAGCAGGCCGACTTCGACGACTTCTCCGCCTACGCCGTTGATCTCGACCCAGTCGCCCACGCGGATGCCGTTACGTCCCATCAGGATGAACCAGCCGAAAAAGGCGACGATGAAATCCTTCATCGCGACAGTCAGTCCGGCGCCGGCCAAGCCGAGGACGGTCGTTGTCTGCGTGGGCATTCCGAAAATGACGAACAAGATGACAAGCGCCCCCACTGCCTGCGCAGCGAACTTCACTACCGACCGCAAGGTGTCGACACGCTTGTTCTCCGCCGTCATGCCAGTGAACAAGCGTTCGATAACCCGGTTGGCGACATATACCGCGATCAAAGCCAGCAGAATCCAGAGGCAGGACTCGATCAAGCTATGCATAGCCGCGCGCTGGCGGCTCTCGACAAGTGCAATCCAGTTGGAATAGATGTCTCCGAGATCCTGCTCATCCTGCACGCGGCGTCCGAGATCAGCCAGATTCTTCTGATCGCGAGTGTACTGCTTGAGCGAATCGAGAGCAGTCTTCGAGGTAGCCTTTGACTCCTCACGGCTGGCGGTCTTGCCGTTACTGGAAAATTCTTTGGCCTGCTGTTTCGCGCCCTGGCGATTCTCGTCTTCTTTCTTAAGCTGCGCCTCCAATGTTTCGTGCCGCTGGCTCAGGCGTTGCTGCTTGGTGCGAGTTTCCTCGAGTGCGTCCTGCAATTGCGCTTTCTTTTCGCGCAGAGCCTGCCATGCCCGGGCGGCGGCCAGGAGTGTGCGCGCTTTGTAATCCTGCTCGTGCGGATTTACGGCAGAGCCCACGGGCGCCGAATTGTGATCACCGGCCTCGTGCTGCTCCTGGAGGCGTTTGATTTTCGACTCGGGATCTCCGCCGGCCTGCTCCAGATCCTCAGAAGCATCGTCGAATTCGTCCTGATCGAGTTCGAGCTGGGCTTTGGCGACGTCGAGCTGATCTTGGAGGTTGTCCTTCTGCGCCTCGGGCGCGGCCGCAAGCTTGCGCGTGAGCAGCTTGATGTTTTCCTGATCGTCTTTGACGGCCTGCTCGGCCTTAGACTTGCGATCGGCAATCTCTTTGGCTTCGGGAGAAAGCTTGGCAGGAGTCTCTTGCACACGGCGCAGAGCGTCGTAGAAGGCGAGGTCCACTTCGTGATCCCCGACCTTCTCGGCCTCATGTGCGAGCGCCTGCTCTTCTTGCGTGCCAGCCAAGGCTGCCATACGGTGCGCAGTCTGCAGGGGACGGAGATCGACGAGCTGGCGCTGTGGAGTCGCAGCTCCGCGCCCGAGAAGCTTGTGGCCGGGTGTAACAGCGGCCTCCTCGCCACTCGGGGCCGGCAACTCGCGCGTCCAGAGCAGTCCGGCGACAGTTGCCGCCACCAGCAGCAACAACACGATTGCCGTGATCCAGTGCCGGAGTTTCATGATTCTCCACTCTACAAGAAAATGCCGCAGGCTGCGACGGGCCACCCGTTCGTAACCTGCTGCGGTGTTGATCCGATTCCGAGCCATACGGTGTCGAAAGATACAGGGGTACAATCGGTCGAAGCATTTCTGGAGATCGGGGCGCTCATGAAAGTGTCATTCATCTTCGGTTCAGTTCTACTCGTTGCATCCGTTTCCGCTTTCTCGCAAACGTCGGATGATGAACTCAAATTGGGCATGGCTGCGTACAAGAACACTCAGTACGAACAGGCTATGCACCACTTCGAGAAGGCCGTCGAACTCGATCCGGGCAATATCAATGCCCACCTTTATCTCGCCACCACTTATGTGAATCAGTACATTCCGGGCGTAGATACAGATGACAACAAGTCCGTGGCGGAACGCGGCATCGCTCATTATCAGAAGGTGATCGATCTCAATGCGAAGAATGATCAAAAGATCAACAGCGCCAAAGGGATCGCTTACCTGTACCTGAACATGAAGAACTGGGACGAGGCGCGGAAGTATTACCAGATGGCCTCTGACCTCGATGCCAACGATCCAGAGAACTACTACTCCATGGGCGTGATGGACTGGACCCAGTGCTACCAGCCTCGCATGGAGGGGCGGGCCCGGCTCGGCATGCAACCGGACCAGCATTTGAGTGCGAAGAATCCCGAGCAGAAGAAGCTCTGCGACGAACTCCTGGCCAAGAACTGGTCCGTGATCGAGGACGGCATTAGCAATTTAGAAAAGGCTATCCAGCTTCGTCCGGAATACGACGACGCCATGGCCTATGTGAATCTGATGTATCGCGAGAGAGCGGATCTGGAATGCGCCGATGTTGGAGCCCGGAATAGAGATCTGAAGACGGCAGACGACTGGGTCGACAAGACGTTGGCGACCAAAAGAGCGAAGGCAGAACGGGGCAGGGTCGCGCAGTAAGAATTTCATGAAAGGTCCCTTGGGGCACGATGGTTAAAGGGATCCTTCGATTGCGCAGCAAGCGCTTGTCGCGCTTGCTGCTTCGCTCAGGATGACATTTGGTTTGAGTACGGGGCTCACTGCATGGAATCCCCAATCTATTACGGTGCCCAATCCCCGATAAATATATTGGTCTCGTGCGGGGCCTTGCCGTTGCGATTAGAGGCCCAGACCAACTTCTTGCCATTCGGGGAAAACATTGGAAATCCATCGAAGCCGTCGCTGTAAGTGACCCGCTCCAACCCGGTGC
>DATEHP010000201.1:0-6362 GCA_035279505.1 Candidatus Sulfotelmatobacter sp.
GCAGGAGGAAAACTCCCGCGAAGAATACCCAGCAGAGCATTACCCCGGCCAACGTCGCCAGGGCAAGAGGTGTCGGGTTCGACATGGATTCTCCTGCTGCCATTCTGCGCCGCGAGAAGAACTGCTCTACCAGTTCTTTCCGCACCTTTCTCTTTCCCCTCGAATCTGCTTAAATCAAGCTTAGCGCAACACCGCCGGCGTGCCGGTGTTCCCTTAACTTGTGGTTGACATTCATTCTCACATTCTTCCGGAGGTAGACGACGGACCGAAATCCTGGGACGTCTGCGTCGCCATGTGCCGAACTGCCGCTGCTGACGGCATCACGCACATGGTCGCGAGTCCGCACGCCAATGACCGGTATCACTACGATCGCGAGTACATGCAGGGACTCGTCACCCACCTGCAAGAGCTGGTAGGGGACACGCTGAAGATCATGTTGGGCTGCGACTTTCATCTTTCGTACGACAATCTGCAGGACGCGTTCGCCAACCCCTCGCGCTACGTCATCGGCAAAACCCATTACCTGCTCGTGGAGTTCAGCAACTACGGCGTACCGCAGAACACGACCGATTCCTTCCACAAACTCGGGGATCGCGGAATCACCGTCGTCATCACGCATCCCGAGCGCAATCCGATTCTGCGCGAGAATCTGCAGCGCGTGGTCGAGTGGGCCGAGCAGGGCTGCATCATTCAGATGACGGGTTCGGCGCTCACCGGATTCTGGGGCGAACGCACTCGCCGCGCTGCAGAGTGGCTGCTCGAAAGCCAGGCCGTGCATGTTCTCGCCACCGACGCCCACGATCTGGAGAAGCGCGTACCGATTCTTTCGACTTCTCGCGATGCGGCCGCGCAAATCGTCGGCGACGAAGTCGCGGAAGCGCTGGTTACCGACAATCCGAACGCGATCGTCAACGATCAGCCGCTGCCGTTTTTTCCGCGTCCGTCGGCGACCAGCAGCTACCGAAAGAAATAGCTTACAGAACTCGATGTCCCGTTGTTCCGCTCATCTCCTGGAGTGACCCGCACGGCGATTCCGAACTCCGCTGTGAGACTTTCGCGCTTCACCCGAGGCCTAAGTTCGGGCAAGAGTGTTTGACGCCCACGAGGAAGATAAATCGATTTAACTTCTGACTATAAGTCTTTGATTCGGAAAGGCTTATCTTGATTATTTTACACAGCAACGGTTTCCGGTAAGTTGCTGCCCCCAAACCCTTTATAGCTCGGTGCACCAGGATCGGTGCATGTGCTCACTTTCGGGATCGTCTGCTTACTGCGGACTACTGGTTTCGCCTGGAGGTGGTGTAGTTGACACAGGAGCGGGCACGGAACTGGTGGGCGGGACAGGTTCGGCTGTAGCCGGTGCGGTATGCGACGTTGGTGTTGTGGGCTGAGCTTTCGGACGATCCGGAACGGTCGTCATTGCGCTCTCCGGATTCAGCAGATGATCCTTACTTGGACCGAGGCCCAGGGTGATTAGTGCGCGCGAATCGGGAACGGTTTTGCTTTGCCATCCGTGATCGGCCTGGTAGCGCCGCATCGCGTCTTCGCTTGCCTGGTTCCACGTCCCGGTAGCATCGCCGTTCAGATAATGTTCGCGAATCAATGCTTCCTGAATTGCCTGTGCGCGTTCGGAATCAATTTTCTGCTGTCCCCGCAAGCGCGAGGACCTCCGGCGCGAGCGCCTCCCTGATGTTTTACTTGAAGAGTTCTTCACGCCCGCGGAAGCGCTGGACGGCGAATGGCTCTTGTGCGACGGGGTGGATGCCGTCTTCTTGCTGGAAGTGGATTTGCTGGCTGCATTCGCAGCTGAATCTTGCTGAGGACTGGCTGCAGCAACCAGCGCACAACTGAGCGTAAGCGCGCAAACGGCGCCGAGGTGTGTGTTGCGAAACTTTGCGCCCGGCCTGATCATGCCCTGTAACTCTGCTCCAAAAATAAAGCCCAGCCGTTGACCGGCTCTGTCATCATCGCTGATCTGTTGTGACAGTACCAGTTCCGGCTGGGCGATTAACCGTTACTGAAGTGTACCGGCGTCGAAGATGGTTCCGTCCTGCCGCGACGAGCCTCGTGGGCGAACCAGGAAGACCACATCCTGGCCACTCTTCATGCTCGACTCGAGGCGGGCAAAGTCCTCTTCGCTGTTGACCTGTTGCTTGTTGATCTCCAGGATAATGTCGCCGCGTGCCAGGTTGACGTCTTCGGCAAACGATCCCGGCTTCACATCCTGCACAATGACGCCCTTGCCAGCGGGAATATCCAGGCGATCGGCCATCTCCGGAGTTACCTTCCGCACCGTAATGCCGAACTTGCTTGGCTTAGGAGCGTTCTCGTCATCATTTTCCTGATCTTCTCCCAGGCGCGCCGCAAACAACTTGGCGCGATCGGCGATGGTGACGCTCGTATCCTGCGGTTTCCCGTTGCGCAGGAATCCAAGGCTCACTTTTGATCCTGGCTTGCGCGCGGCAATGTCGGCCACCAGTTCGGTGCCCTTCGTGACCTTCTTGCCATCAACGGTGGTAATCGTGTCGCCCACCTTCAGTCCGGCCTGATCCGCAGGACTGCCGGCAACGACACTGGAGATCGGTACGCCGCTGCCTGAGCCGTACACGCGGGCGATGGCGGGATTCTCGACAGCATCGAACATGATGCCAATCGATCCGCGGGATACTTTGTGCTCGGGCCCGGTCAGCTGGTTGTAAACATCAACCACTGTCTTCGAGGGCAGAGCGAAGCCGATACCTGCGTAGGCATTCGTCTCGCTCAGAATAGCGGTGTTAATTCCGATGACTTCGCCGTTCAGGTTCACCAGCGGCCCGCCGGAGTTGCCGGGATTGATGGCCGCGTCCGTCTGAATGAAAGTCTGGAACTGCCGGCCGGGAACGATATCGCGTCCCTTGGCCGAAACGATGCCGGCGGTGACCGTGCCAGCCTGACCGAAGGGGCTGCCGATGGCGAGAACCCAGTCGCCGACCTGCATACCATCGGAATTGCCCATTTTCGCTGCGGGCAATGGATGGTCGACCTCAACTTTGATCACAGCGAGATCAGTTTCCTGGTCGGTGCCGATGACTTTTGCGTCGTGCTGCACTCCAGGCGCGTCATCCTCAAAGCGCACGCGGATGCGGTCGGCCTTCTCCACCACGTGACGATTCGTCAGAATGTAGCCCTTGGCATCGACAATCACGCCCGAACCCAACGAGCGCTCGCGGATCGATCCGTCGCCCTGTCCAGGCCCCTGGCCGGGCCCACCGAAGAAGTGGTTGAAGAAATCGTCCATGCCACCACTGTCATCGTCATCGCCCTGCCCTTGCCCCGGAACACCACGGCGGCGGTGAGGGTTCTTGATTGTTGACTCGGTGTTGATGTTGACGACGCTCGGCTCAAGCTGCTTGGCGATCTGTGCAAATGCCTGCGACAAAGGATTATTTGTCGGTTGTGCCGCAGGCAGCATAAGCGGGGTGGCGTCCCCCTTCTGCCCTTCTTTCCCCTTCACTTCAGAGGAAATGACCGTTCCAATCAGTATGCCCAACGATAGCGTCGCCAAGATGCTCAACGTGTACACCCAACGATGAGCCTTCATGCGCATCCACATTGCGCCGGAATCCATATGTCTACCTTCCTCCAAACTCGTTAATCCTAAATAGTATACCTATTCGCACAACACGACCGGTGCTGTGATCGAGGGCTCAAGGCCGGATTTTACACGGAGGCCGTCTGGCTATTAGACGCAGGAATACCCCAAATCGTTTGATGACTGAATGAGGGTTCTGGCGAAACAATCTCTCGCCTGCAACGGATATCGGCCTATTTGGCTTCATATACCGTCTTTCCGCCAACCACCGTCCGCAAGACCTTGGTGGCGAGGATTTTCTCGGGCGAAGAGGCGGTCAGATCTCGGTCGAGCACCACGAAGTCCGCGAGCATACCGGGAATCAGTTTTCCCTTTTCCTTCTCCTCGAACTCAGCAAAAGAGGAGCCTTGCGTGTAAGCGGCGATCGCCTGATCCATGGTCAGCCGCTGATCGAGGAAATATTCCTGCTTGCCGTTCTCGCTCTTGCGCGTGACAGCGGCATAGAGACCACGGAATGGCGTCACGGGTTCGACCGGATAGTCGGTGCCGAACGCAAGACCCACTCCCTTGTTGAGGAAAGCCAGCCATGCATAGGAGGTCGCGGCCCGTTTGGGTCCGAGCCGGTCCTGCGCCCAGCGCATATCAGTCAACAAATGGTTGGGCTGCATGGATGTGATCACTTTCAGCTGCTTGAATTGCGCGATCTGCGCCGGCGTGGTCACCTGGGCGTGTTCAATGCGCAGGCGGTAGTCATCGCCGCCATTGGCCGCTTTGATGTGGCCTTCCTTCGCGGCTTTCTCAGCTTCAGAAAAAGCGTCGAGCGCCATCTGCACGCCCTTATCGCCGATGGCGTGAAATCCAATCTGGAATCCGGCGAGCACGCGCTCCTTGGTCATCTCGTTCAGCTTGACGGGATCGTAGCGAGGCAGGCCGGAGTTCTTAGGATCGTCCGCATAGGGCTCGAGCATGGCCGCTGTGTGTGATCCCAGCGAGCCATCCATGAAGCCTTTCAGCATTCCCGTGTGCAGCATCAAGTCAGATTGCGGATGGGAATCGCGCTTCTTCGTCAGGGATTCGATCGGCTCGTCGAAGGGGAGCCACTCGCTGACGCGGGCCGTAAGTTTGCCTTCTTTTTCCAGTTCCTCGAAGATTTGGAAGGCCTCCCATGTGGGCGAGTAGTCCTGGCAAGAAGTCACGCCGTGGGCCGCCAGATCGGCGAGGACGAGTTCGAGGCCCTGACGGCGCTGGGAATGGTTGGGCTTGGGCACGACTGCAAGTACCGCCCCTTGCGCCGTCTCGCGCAAAATGCCGGTGGGCTCGCCGCTCTCGTTGCGATCGATGTGTCCGCCCTGCGGATCGCGGGAGGCCAGGTTGACGCTGCCCAACTGCAAGGCGCGCGTGTTGGCGACGGCGATGTGGCCGTCAATTCGCACCAGAAACACCGGATGCCCGGCGGAGACTTCGTCCAGATCCCAGCGCGTGGGCGTGACTTTTACGGGCCAGAGCGTTTCATCCCATCCCGAACCCATGATCCATTCCCCGGCTCGGGACTCCTGGACCTTGTTGGCGACGCGGGATCGAAGCTCGTCCAGCGACTTCACTCCGGTGACATCGACGCTGAGCTTGGTCTGGCCGGCGTCGTCAAGGTGCAGGTGCGCGTCGTTGAAACCGGGCATGGTGAAGTGGCCGCCGAGATCGATAATTTGCGTTTGCGGGCCCTTGAACTTGTCCATATCGAGGGTTTTGCCGACCGCGAGGATGCGGTCTCCCTTGACCGCAATCGCTTCCTGTCGCTCGATGGAGGCAAACGGAGTATTGGCGGGCACACCGGTATATACATTGGCGTGGACAAAGATGGCATCGGCCTTGGGCTTGGTGTCGGCCGCGGGAGCGCCGGTCTGCCCCACGCTCATGGCCCCGAGAATGCAAACAAGCACAGCCCCTCCGAGACTCGCCTTGCCTGTCAGACTCATTCTCCCACCCCCGCCAGCGCCAGCATGGTCAGCAGAATGCGCTTGAGGCCAAGCTCGCGCCCGTTGGAATCGAACCATTCCTGCAGCGTATGCGCGCCACCGCCCGATCCGCCCCCGCCGATGGCGACCGCTTCCCTGCCCATCGAGAGCGGAACATTGGCGTCGGTCGAGGCGCGCTGCACTTGTGCTGCATTGCCGAGTTGGATATCGACAGCGCGTACGATTTGCAGAATCCTCGCGCCCGGTTGCAACTCGCCTGCCGGGCGGTTCCCAATTACGACCACTTCGCAACTCACTGCCGGGCGCTTTTGCGCCGGTGAACGCATCTCCGCGGACATGGTTTCGTCCTCGACCGCGCGGTTGAGGGCCTGACGCAAGGACTGCTCAAGGCGCTCCATCTCGGTCATGGAGGTCGAACGTATGTCGACCTTCATGCTGGCCGATTCGGGAATTGAATTCACCGACGTGCCTCCGCGAATCACCCCGATGTTGAAGGTCGTCTTCGGAGTATCCGGCACAGTCGTGGCAGTGAATGTAGCAATGGCCTTGGCTAGAATCACGATCGGATTGGGTGCTCCGAAATCGCTCCAGGAATGTCCGCCCGGGCCGCGCACGATGACCTCAAAACGCCGGCTGCCCAGGGCCTCAGCGACGATGGTGTCAGCGCCCGCCCCGTCGAGCACGAGGCTGTACGCGATGGAATCCTTCCAGCGTGGTGTGGAGAAGATATGGCGCATGCCGCGCAGATCGCCTTCCCCTTCCTCTCCGACGTTTCCGATGAAAACGAAGGGCAGCGCATGCCGGATGCGCACCGACCG
>DATEHP010000202.1:0-99548 GCA_035279505.1 Candidatus Sulfotelmatobacter sp.
GACTAGTTCCTAGTCGGCCTCCCTAGCAAGCATCGTTGTTCTTGGTTCCTGGTGACCAGGCCCAGCCATTTGGGGTATATGTGCAGTTTTGAACAGACAGACGTTTTTGTTTGTGGAATGGTATTAGTGGGGGTATTTGCCTGTGTTGTCCCCATGGTCATCCAATTGGAGGTGCGTTATGGCCTGTCCCTCATGCCGCTCAGCCAAGCATGCCGAATTGACAGCCGAGATGCTCATCCATTTCCCAGGACTCGGGAATATCGACAAACCTGGTGTCTGGTTATTCCCCACGATACTGGTCTGCATGGATTGCGGCTCCTCTCGGTTTACCGTCCCGGAGAACGAACTGGCATCGGTTGCAAAAGGCTCTGCGGCAAACAATTCTTCTCTGATGGAGGACACTGCTGGCGATGTCGCTTCCGGTAGTGGCTGGCATTTTAGGTAAGCAAGTGAATTATCGGCTGCCCATGCTGTCGCTAACAAACGTCTTTCCCAAGAGGACTGCTTCCACAGCAGAGAGCAACTCGCTTCCGGCCTTTGTTTTGACAACGTAGCCCTGTCCGCTCACGTTCAAAGCCTCTCGCACCACATCGGCAGAAGATTCTTGAGTCCTCCGCGCCCCTATACATTTTGACAGTTAACGGGGCGAGATGGTGCTTATATAAGGTCCAACGGAGGAGTGCAGCGATGCAGCATTCACAATTAAGGGATGGAAGAGATCGATTTAACCGCCGCGCCTTTTGCAAGGCTGCCGGCGTTGCGACCGCTGTCGGCGCATTGGAGGCAAGCCTAGGAACCGTGTTGGCCCACGCGGACCTCACCAAAGAGCAGCGTGACAAGATGACGGCGGACGAAATCATCAAGATGATGAAAGCTGGCAACGAACGCTTCCGGTCGGGCAAACCGCAGCATCGCGATCTCATGGGCGAAGCTAAGGCGACTTCGAAGGGACAGTATCCTGCCGCGATTGTCTTCAGTTGTGTTGACTCGCGAGCACCCGCCGAGTTGGTTCTCGACTTTGGTATCGGCGATATCTTCAGCGGTCGTGTGGCAGGCAACGTTGCTGACGAGGACATATTGGGCAGCATGGAATTCGCTTGCAAGGTGGCGGGCTCGAAAGTCGTGCTTGTCATGGGCCACACGGCTTGCGGCGCTATCAAGGGTGCCATTGACGGGGTGCAGCTTGGCAATCTTACGGCGTTGTTGACGAAGATTCTTCCTGCCATTGAAGCCACTCACTACACGGGGGAGCGCTCGGCCAAAAACTACGCGTTCGTAGATGCTGTGGCACGAACGAACGTGTTACTGACTATCACCAGCATTCGGGAGAAGAGCCCAGTGCTTCGGGACCTTGAATCCAGCGGCAGCCTAAAGATTGCAGGCTCGATGTACAATCTCGAAACCGGAGTCGTTGAATTCCTCGCGTAGGGATCATCCTTAGCCAAGAGTGGCATCCGATCCACGCGGATTGACCTAAGTGATTGACGAATCTTTGGTCAGTCGGTTGGCCCCCTTCCGCCGCTGGAAAGTCGCTCCTTAGATCCTCCCTCTCCTCACTGTAAGAAGTGACAGTTGTCGCGCCGACGTCGTTTTTGCAACCTGCGCAAGTAGAACCGGTAGTGGGAAACCGCAATTTCTGTTCGCGCTACTGCTTGATCGCGTGAACTTGCAAAGAGGGTCGGGTTGAGGGCTCGAAGGCGGGGCGTGTGCCCCGGAAGAGGTGGACGGCAGTGAAAAACCACAGATCTGTATGCCTGACCATAGTCTTGCTTAGTGTTGCTTTCCTCCCGACGGCCGCTTCGGCTCAGTCGGATTCTTCCAGCCAGACCACGCAAGAATTGCGGAAGCAGCTTGACGAGTTGCGCGAGCAGATGA
Organism: Candidatus Sulfotelmatobacter sp.; assembly: GCA_035279505.1. Taxonomy (GTDB): domain Bacteria; phylum Acidobacteriota; class Terriglobia; order Terriglobales; family Acidobacteriaceae; genus Sulfotelmatobacter. The sequence goes on from DATEHP010000202.1 coordinate 1,876, forward strand.
ACAAACTACAAGCGCGGCTCGGCGAACTGGAGAGCAGTAAGACCCCCGAGGTAGGAACACCTGCCGGCGCCCCTTCCACCAAGCAAGATGGAGCGATTCAAGCAACTCAACCTCCTCTCGAAGGCAAGACCTCCCCGCAAGTGGGCAATGCAACAGCTACATACAACCAATTTTCAGAAGACACAGTTGCAGCCGCCCGCTTCAATAACGTGCCCCTTGATCCGAAATACCACGGATTCTTTCGCTTGCCAGGGACACAGACGATCCTGAAAATCGGTGGCTACTTTAAGACGGACTTTATCTATGATTTGAAACCCGCGGGAAATACAGATTCATTTATCCCTTCTTCGATTCCCATTCCCACCGTGGTTGGCGTGAACAATTCGACCGTTTCCGTCCGCCCAACACGCCTAAGCCTCGACTTTAGAGTTCCCGGCGCCAAGGTTGGAGAGGTGCGGTTCTATGTGGAAGGGGACTTGTTTGGAACCAACGCAACCACGCCGCGCCTGCGTCACGCCTACGCGCAAGTAAGAAACTTCCTGGTCGGACAGACATTCTCAAATTTCATGGATCCGGACGCCTTCCCTGACACACTCGATTTCCAGGGACCAAACGGCATGGTCAGCGTTCGCAATCCGCAGTTGCGGTATGGATTTGCGCTAAGTCCAAGCACGACATTCTATGTCTCGGTGGAAAAACCCAGCTCCGATATCGCCTTCAAGACACCCCAATTTTCGGCCCAGCCCGATGCTCCCAGTCCAGACGGTGCGATTCGCCTCCGGCAGGAATTCGAACGTGGGCACTTCCAAGTGGCGGGGATATTTCGTTCTATTGGAGCCTTCCTGCCCAATGGGAAGACGGATTCCGTTTTTGGATGGGGATTCAACTTTTCTACGGGTGTAGAGACCTTCGGTAAAGACAAGGCAATTTTTGCGGTCGCGGCCGGACACGGGATTTCGCGATATTTGCAAGACACCTCGGGACTGGGAATTGATGCGGAACCATCATCAGCCACCTCGCTCAAGGCAACTCCTGCCGTGGGCGTCGAAGCATCCTATCAACACTACTGGCAGAAAACTCTCCGGTCCAGCGCGATTTATTCGTACGCGGCGGTAAACAATGCCAACTTTGCCTTGACGGCATCGCCCTCCTTTACCCCGTACAACCATGGCACATACACGGGAACCAACTTGATCTGGAATCCGTATGGATCGCTCAATGTCGGCGCGGAGTTCCTGTACGGTTGGATCATGCGGCAAGACGGTCAGAAGGCAAACGCGCCTCGCATCCAGTTCAGCGCCAAATACAGCTTCGTGAAGGTAGACGCGGACCGCTAAATAAGCTTCAGTGACGTCGTCAGCAGAAATACACGGGACAATTCGTGAACCAAGAGTTTTTCTGAGATAGGTTAATGAGCGCGGATAGCAGTGTGATTCGGAACGCCGGGGCGACCTACTTGGGGAAATCTGCACCCGGGTTAGCACAACTGCTCAAATATCAGCGGAACGATCTGCCGCATGACCTGATCGCTGGTGTTTCGGTTGCTGCTGTAGCATTGCCTGTTGGCGTTGCTTATGCCCAACTCGCGGGATTCAACCCTGCGGTTGGATTATATTCCAGCATCCTCCCTTTGTTAGCCTATGCGATCTTTGGAACCTCGCGACAACTAATCATCGGCCCTGACGCTGCTACCTGTGCCTTGGTAACTGCGGCGGTGGCTCCACTAGCTTCCGGCGATCAAAACCTGTACGAATCGTTATCAGTAACATTGGCTTTCTTAGCTGGTGTCATATGCGTCGGAGCCAGTTTCTTGAAACTCGGGGCGCTGGCAGACTTCCTCTCTAAGCCGATCCTCGTGGGTTTCCTGAACGGAGTTGCGCTGAGCATCATTCTGGGACAGCTCGGTAAGATCTTTGGATACTCCATTACGTCGGGCGGTATCTTGCCCCGATTAGTCGAATTCGCTCAGAAGCTCGGCCTTACGCACTGGCCGACCCTTGCAGTCGGGGCTGGCACATTCTTGGTGCTAGTGGCCACGCCGCGGCTGTTCCGGCAGATTCCCGCGGCACTAGTGGCCCTAATCATTGCAGCCATCGCTGTCCGGATGCTGGGTCTGGAAGGACTAGGAGTCAAAACAGTCGGTGAAGTCTTGGCTGGTCTTCCTCCAGTGAAAATTCCACACTTTTCTCTGGCTTTGCTTCCCAGCCTTCTCGGAGACGCTACAGGGTTAGCACTGGTTACCTTTTCAAGCATGATGCTGACATCGCGCAGTTTCGCCTCCAAGAATAGGTACGACGTAGACGCAGACCGAGAATTCGCGGCGCTTGGTGTGGCCAATATCGCCTCAGCGCTTTCTCACGGGTTCGCGGTAAGCGGAGCAGATTCTCGGACAGCGATGAGCGATGCCAGTGGCGGGCGCACGCAGGTGACCGGACTTTTTGCGGCTGCAACGATTGCGGTCGTCCTGTTGTTTTTTACCGGGCCCCTCCGGTACATCCCCACCGCGGCGCTGGGTGCCGTACTGGTTAAAGCCGCCCTTTCTTTGGTAGATATTCCAACACTGAGAACAATTTATACGATTGACCGCCGGGAGTTTGCTCTGTCGGTCCTTGCCACGCTAGGCGTAGTCGCCGTAGGTTCAATGCAAGCCATTCTGGTTGCAGTGGTCTTGGCTATTTTGCGTTTCGTAAGACTCGTGTTTCGTCCAAAGGTCGAGATCCTCGGGAAGGTAGAAGGTTTCCCAGGCTTCCATTCCATCGAGCGACACCCCGAGGCCACGACGATACCGGGCTTAATGCTCCTTCGCTTCAATTCTCCAATCGTGTTTTTCAATGCGCCTTATTTCAAACGTGGGGTTATGGCGGCCGCACAAGCCGCAGGGCCCTCCTTAAGGTGGCTCGTACTCGATATGCTTCCGATTACGATGATTGATGCAACAGGACTCTACACGGCGGACGAGGTTGCGGACACACTGCAGGAACGGGGCGTGGTGCTGGCGGCGGCCGGACGTCAGACGGAATGGCGCCTTTGGGCCGAATCCCGACAACGTGCGCCAAGGGAACGCAAGATTCGAATGTATCCGACGATGAACGAGGCGATAAGAACTTTTCGCGAGGTGGAAGCCGGAGCAGCAGCGTCTATCTTGTAGACCTGTGAGTTTCGACAGTATTCTCTCGTTTCCCAGAATCTCAGAATGTCGCTGTGATAGCCTGCCCAACAAACCTGGGGCTTTCCAGGAATCGGACACGTAACCTCGGTCTGCTTTTTCTGGTAGTGCTTACGGCACCGTTCGTTTTTGCGCAAAAGACCCTCACTACTTTCGACAAGAACTTCGACTTTTCGGGACACCAGCGCTATGCCTGGCGGCAAAACCATCTGCTGACTCACCAGCACCCGGATACCAATGAGATGATGGATCTGAAGATCGTGAAAGCCGTGAATCAAACCCTTATCGCAAGGGGTTTTGTTGAAGTTAAGGACAAGCCAGATTTCTACATTTACTATGATGGGGGCTCGGACATGCAGCTCAGTGCGGGAGGCAAGGCGCAAGCGAATTCTACGCCGCTTAGTCCCGTCGATCGCGCTCCGACGTACGGGCTAGGCAATGGCCCGGCGCTGGCTCCAGCCACATGGTTAAAGGTGAATGGCCAGATCGAGTTTTACATGACTGACGAGCCTGGGAAAATCCTCTGGCAAACAACTTACAACAAGACCTTTCGTGACCCCAATAAAGCATTACGCAATCTGGACAAAGAAGTCAGTGAACTTGTGTCAAAGTCGTTCAAAGACTTTCCGCCGAACGCCAAGAAGTAGCTAAGTAGTAGTGCCCCTCATTTACGATCAACGTTGCACTCTGGAGTGAAAATCCCGGGCCCTTTCTCGCAGAGAAATTGCGCGCTGGCTGTAACTCTTACCAGTTGCCGGTGTATCTCAATCGCTGATCATTGAGTATGAGCCGAACACCAAAAGCCGTTCCTCTAGCCAACCTTGTCTGTTGACCGAGGAATCGGAATCATCCAACCAACTGCCCGCGGACTTCCGATTTTAGCCAGCCAGGAGCTATGCTCGATGGGAAATAAGGAAAACACCAATAGCAACGGACGTTTGAAGCGCAAGGATTATGAGAAGGAACTCAGCAGGCTTCAAGGAGAGCTCTGCAAGCTTCAGGATTGGGTTAAGTACAAGGGCCTGCGCGTCATTATCGTGTTTGAAGGTCGTGACGCCGCCGGGAAAGGCGGCACCATTCGTGCGATTACGGAACGCGTCAGTCCGCGCGCTTTCCGTCTCGTGGCGCTTCCCACTCCCTCCGACCGCGAAAAGAGCCAAATGTACATCCAGCGTTACATGCAGCACTTTCCCGCTGCCGGGGAAATTGTCATCTTCGACAGAAGCTGGTACAACCGCGCTGGAGTGGAACACGTCATGGGCTTTTGCACTCCGGAACAACATCGCAGATTTCTGAAACTCTGCCCCGAAATGGAAAAGTACATCGTGGATGGTGGCATCATTCTCATCAAGTACTGGATGGAGGTTGGCAAGAAGGAGCAGGAGCGTCGGTTTGAAGCTCGTATTAGAGACCCGCTTCGTCAGTGGAAGCTCAGCCCAATGGACTTGGAGTCATTTCGCCGCTGGTACGAGTATTCCCGCGCGAGAGACCAAATGCTGGAAGCAACCGACAGCAAGCATGCGCCTTGGTACATCGTTCGATCGGACGACAAGAAGAAAGCAAGACTCAACTGTATCTCTCACCTGCTGAGCAGGATTCCGTACGGTAAGACCCCGCGGGAAAAAGTAAAGTTGCCGAAACGCAAAAACAAAGACAGCTACGACGATCAGGCTACTATGAAGGGAAAGCACTTCGTTCCAGAGAAATACTGACTTCGGTGAACTCAAGACTGCTCGTGCACGAAAAGAGCATCACAAGCTACATCTCGCCGGCAACGAGCAGAACTGTCAATGCTTACAGATGTCAGTCTTGCACCAGATTCCTATATTCATGAAAATGAGGTCCTTCATTTTAGGCTTATCGGCGCCCCTTCTCTTTTTGAATTGTGGTCTATTCTCCCCCATTTGCCGCGCGCAGGACCTTGCTCCTCGGGCCTACCTCATCACTCCGATTCATTCGAACGCGGTCACTTTGACCTATTCCTTCTTCGACGGAAGTTTAACCTTCGAAGGAACGGTGCCCATTACAGGTGCGACGGCGAGATTCAACGTTTCGGTGTTTAACTACTCACATTCATTAAATTGTTTTGGACGTAATGCCAACATCCTAGTTTCGCTGCCATACGGTGTTGGTAATTTCCGGGGGACCGTAGCCGGCGCCGAGACTCAGGCGTACCGGTCCGGCCTGTTGCCTGTATCGTTTCGGTTTTCAGTAAACCTCAAGGGCGGCCCCGCAATGAACGTACAGGAGTTCAGGAACTGGAGCCAGAAAACTGTTCTCGGCTTCAGCATGAGGCTCGTACCTCTGACGGGCCAGTATGACGCGACGAAACTGATCAATCTCGGAATCAATCGCTGGGCCTTCAAGCCCGAACTCGGTTACTCGCGGCGATGGGGCCATTGGCTCCTCGATGGGTACGGAGGAGCTTGGTTCTACACAACGAATCCTGAGTTCTTCTCACACAATCAGTTTTCACCAGGTACTAACACCCAGTCGGAGAGCCCGATAGGTTCCTTTGAAGGACACCTTAGCTACGACTTTAAGCCTCGGCTGTGGCTGTCACTCGATGCAAACTACTGGTTCGGAGGTCGCACAAGCCTTAACGGCGTGCAAAACCCCAGCACACTTCAGCGGAATTCCCGCGTGGGCTTGACTGCATCGGTTCCTCTATCGAAGCATCAGTCCGTGAAGGTCAGCTACAACAACGGCGCCTACATCAAGTACGGCGGTGACTTTCAGAATATCTCTGTTGCGTGGCAATATTCATGGCTAGGTAGGCCAAACTAGAACTGCTCACAAAATGGGCAGTTCCGAACTCAGTGACACGAACCGTCGTCCGCAAACTGGCCACTCGCAGCCATCGCAGCCAGTGAGTGTGCGCAATTCAAGATCCTCCTGTCTAGTGGATCACTCTCGACTGCATCGGTACTCATATATGTCCTCGATTCGTTTGCGTCCACAAAGCGATCGCTCAACTTCTTCATGTTGTTGAATTCATTTGTAAGCAGCTGGAACGCATTCTTATCCGATTCGGTCGATGCGGCTAGCGATACCAATCTGAGGTTGTGCTGCGCCCGATCGCTAAAGCTCTTCATCCAATCGTCGGTTATTGGATATCCACGCTGGACTGCACTGATAAGAGTGCTTCGCCATTCCCTAATCACCGACATCTGTTCAATGCCCGCTCTGAGGAACTCTCTTGTAAATCCCCGTGCACCAGTCGTCGGCATGCTGGCGTTGGAAGAAGACAGCGTCAATACGATTTGGTTGCCCCTAGAGCTGAGCGAACCATTCGCGAGCTGGGCCAATGCCTCAATCTGAACATACGAACGCCCCTCCATCTCGGCAACGGGGATCTCGCCATAATGTCCAGCCACCGTAAATGTCCGGCTCTGTTGTGCCGCATGCACAAGGAGGAGAAAAAAAAGGCACAAGAAAAGCAGAGACGTTAGCCATATTCGGAATCGTTTTAGTTGCATCTGTTTAGTCCGTGAACCGCTTCCAGCTCATTTCGCCCAAAAGCCCGCCGGTTCCAACAACCGCCATGTCGTTGAGCTGAGTCAAGTCATGAGAGAGACGATAATGGTTCCCCAAGTCGTCAGAAAGATATGACCGAATGCCGCCGTGTATGAGTACCCCAGTGTGGCAACCTGGCTGTCTGATTTCTCCTGCACTGCGGCGACGCCCGCGATCATCGTCTGAGCGCCTGCGATTCCTCCCAGCAATAGTGCCGGGTTGAGCCTGAGAATGTAGCGACCGAAGAAGAGACCGGTAATCAGAGGTGTAAGCGTCACCACGATTCCTCCAAGGAAGAGGATGTAGCCATATTCTCTAACCGCCTGCACAAAGATCGGGCCTGCCTTTAGCCCAATCATCGCCACAAACGCGGCCAAACCAATCGACCGCATGAAAAGAATCGCGGCATCCGGGATTATTCCGAACCAAGGACGCATGGATCGGGCCCAACCAACGATCACTCCGGCGAGGAGAGTACCAACGCTTGTACCCAGCGCTATTCTCAGATGGCCCATTGGTATTGTGAGCATGGCCCCGACCAAGACTCCGATGAAAATGGCTACTCCGAGCACCGCAAAATCGCTGTCTGCCGTCGCGTGAATCACACGGCCAACTACAGGGGCCAGTTTCTCGACTGCAGCTTCAGAGCCGGTTACATGGAGTGTGTCGCCGCGATTGATGACTGTGTTTTTCCCGATCGGAATGTCATGGCCACTGCGCGTAATGCCCCGTAGCAAAACACCGCGAGCCTCCTCGACACCATCGACGATTTCCTGAAGAGTCTTGCCTGCGACGGTCTTGCTGGTGATATACAGATCGAAGGATGCTACTGGAATTTCCAATAGCTCGGGGTCAGCGACCTCTCTCCCCGACGGACCAAGTGCTTTGATCATGATTTCGGTACGGCCGAGCACGGCGATCGTATCATTCGCCTCAAGGACCGTGGTGCCGACGGGTGAGAAGATGTCCCCTTTACGTCGAATTCGCTCAACAAACAGGCGGACACCCGCCACAGACTTCTCCGCTTCTGCCACTGTTTTGCCAACGGCGGGCCCATCCTGAGGGATTGTGTACGCACGAAAGCCGATAGGTTGCCACGCGGAATGAACTCCCAGCTTGGAGCGCTGGATTCCCAAGTTCGCTTCCACTTTCTTCGACTCCGCCCGCAAATCGAAGCGGAGGAGCTTCGGTCCAAGGCTGCTGCAACACCAGATTACACCCAGGGTTCCAAAGATGTAGCAGATCGCGTCCGCGACAGCTATGTGTCCGATCCATAGTTGCTTTTGTTCTTCGGACACCGATAGGGAGCGTATCGCTTCGCTTGCGGTGCCGATTGCCGGCGATTCCGTCAGGGATCCGGATAGCAAGCCCGCGGAATAGCCGGGGTCAAGTTTCAAGAAATGAGCGATGGCATAAGCCGTTATGAGGCCAATGACAGGAACGAAGGTACCAAGCACAGCCCAGCGCCAGCCGTCTCCTTTGAGATTCTGGAAAAAACTGGGCCCCACCGAATAACCGATTCCGAAAAGGAATAGAAGGAATACGATTGCTTTGGCTTGGTCAGACACTGGCACGTGAAAGGAATTTCCAATAAGGATCCCTCCCAACAAGGACCCTGTCACCACGCCAAGTCCAACACCACGAAATTTCAGACGCCCGATCAAATACCCTATGCCAACTGCCAGGTAGACTGCCATTTCGGGGTACTTTGTAAAGAGCTTCGCCAGCCATTCCATACGCCATTCCTTTTACGGCGGCCTCTCTGGAAGATCTATCCCGTGAGTTCGGGGTGATAGTCGTCGAAGGCAACCGACGAGTTATCCGTTCGGTTTCTGATTGGTTGCATTGAGGCCCCTCGGACTCCCGGAGAGCCGCGAGGAACTATCGCGCGGCCGCTGGCTTAGCTTTTTCGGTGCCCTTCGAAGCCTCGAAGGCATGCCTGTAGCCGCGCGCGATGGATCGAACGCCGCGTCCAATGTCCTCGTACACTTCGTCGGGTAGATTGGCCAGGGACACTCGCAGCGACCAGTCTGGTGCCTCGAAGCCGCCGCCGTTCAACAGAACGATCCCGTGATCCTCGGCTAAACGGAAAGCGAGATCGAGCGGATGGACGTTCTTCTTGAGGTATTCGACGGCGTCCTCGCCAATATTCTTTCGCGCAAAGAACTCGAAGTCGATCAAGCCGTAGTAGGCGTTGTATAGCGGGTTTGGAGAGACTTCGATGCCGAGGCCCTCAACCATGGCCTTCGCACGCCGATGAACGATCTCCAGGCATGCTTTCTGATACAGCTTGGCTTCATCCATCATCTCAGCAAGGGAGAACAGGCTCATCATGACCTGCTGTGGCAGGGCGAGGCCAGCCGTGTGGTTGAGGGCCACATCGCGGCTGTCAGCCACGATGCGGTCGATGAACTTGATCTTGCGCGGATCGAGAACCAACGCGCCATACCGTTTGTCGAGGGCTTTCAGATCGGCATCAGGAAGCTTCGCAATCATCTTGTCGAAAATGTTGTCTTCGTGGACCGCGATGACGCCAAGTCGCCAGCCAGTGCAGCCGACATACTTGGAATAGGAATAGACGCCGATGGTGTTCTGGGGCAGTTCGCCGAGCAAGGATCGGAAATCGTGAACGAACGTTCCGTAGACGTCATCGGTCAGAAGAATGAGGTCGGGACGCTTCGTCTTCACCAAATTCGCGAGCTTGCCTATCACTTCTTTGCTGGTTGCAACGCCCGTTGGATTACCGGGATTGACGAGGAAAAACGCCTTGACCTGAGGATTCTCCAACTTTTTGAGCTCCGTGTCGGTGAACTGAAAGCGGTTCTCTTGCGGGGCCTGGATGGTGATGAATTCCAGGCCGTAGTCTTCGAGATGCGGCAGCTCGATGTACGGCGTGAAGATCGGCGTGCCCAGCGCGATGGTGTCTCCGGGACGCAGCAAACGATTGGCCTTTAGGGATTTAAAGATGTAGCACATCGCAGCCGTGCCACCCTCGACCGCATAGAGGTCGAATTTGCCCGCCGGCCGCGGGTTCCCGCACATTGCCCACATTAAGTACTCGTGCACAATGCGCTCGTTGTGGACCAGCATGCGGTCGGGGACCGGGTAATTGTCGCCAATGATCGAATCCACGAGTTCGTGAACAAAAGCATCCGGCTCGAACCCGAACTTTTTCACGGCAAAGGGCACCATAGCCGAGAGAAACGAGGCACCGGGCATGTCGGCATGCTTGGCGAGCCACGCCTTGAGGCGGCTCGCAATGCCCTGCGGTTGCGGCATCCCGCCCACGCCGGCAGGATGCTCCATCACGCGCTTGCTTTCGGTGATCGCGAACTGACCGAGCAAGAAGAAGCCTTCGCGCGGGGTTGTTGCGATCCAATTGGGGTTGCCACGGCCGGCATTGAGGAATGCCGACTGCGTCGTTCGTGAGGTCTTCTTGGCGAGCCTGATCAGCTCGTCCTTGATTTCGAACGGGCCCAACTTCTCGAAGTTACGGAGTTTCACGAGATCCATGATTTTCACCTTTCAGAGAGCGCACGTCACGACAGAAGCATGATGGCGACCATGCCCCAGATCGTGAGAAGAGTGTTGCCGATGGCATAGGTGACGGTATAACCGAGAGCGGGCACCTGGCTCTTGCCCATATCGCAGACCAAGCCGAGCGAGGCCGTCGTAGTGCGCGCCCCGGAAACGATACCGAGTGTAAGCGCGTCGTGGAAACGGAAGAGGTACTTGGCAATCAACATACCGAAGACGAGTGGCAGCGTGGTCGCTAGGGCTCCCCATAGGAACAGGCTGATGCCCTGCGTCCGCAGGCCGTTCACGAAACCTGGGCCGGCCGAGATGCCGACTATGGCGATAAAGATATTGAGGCCGACCGAGTTCATGAACCACACAGTGGGCGACGGAATCCTCCCGAAGAATGGCCGCGTGGAGCGAAACCAGCCAAGCACCAACCCTGCGATGAGCGCGCCACCCGCAGTCGACAGCGTCAGCGGCACACCACCTACTTTCCAGACCAGCGCGCCGACCAGCGCACCGATGGTGATTCCGGCGCCAATGAACGCGACGTCGGCGACATCTGTTGGCCGGTCCGCTGCTCCCAGCAGCTTAGCGGCAGCAGCTGTGTCTTGGGTCCGCCCGACGAGGGTGACGATATCGCCCCGATTAAGCTGCGTGTTCGGCAGGATGGGGATCGTTGTGGCAGTCGCACCTCGCGTGATCTTCCTCAAGAACACGCCGCGAGCGCTGGGTAGCACGGCTAGTTCGGCAAGACTCTTGCCGTCTACCTCCTTGTTTGTTACGTAAACGTCGACGCCCTCCACGGGAACACTCAGCAGTTCGGGATCGTCGACTTCTATGGCGACTCCTTCAGTGATACTCGTGACCGTCTCGCGGCCCCCTGCGGCCGCTACCATCTTTGCGCGTTCGCCAATAATACTCACGAGCGCTTCGCGGGCTCCTGCGACCGCCACCACGTCACCCTCGCGCAATATCGTGTCCGCGGTCGCTTCCTCAATGACCCCTTTGCGACGTATGCGCTGGACAAACACACGTGCTTGGGGAAGCAGAGCCTCGGCCTCAATGGCACGAAGACCGTTGACTCTGGCACCAGGCTGCACACGGAACGCCCGCATTTCCCAGCGGTGCCAAGCCGTGCCACCTCCGCCAAGCTCCTTGGTGCTGCCCTGCTTCTCCTCGTAGTCCTTGCACGCGTCGGCTATATTGAAGCGGAGTAGGAACGGGCCAAGCACAGCGATCACAATCGCCGAGCCCACAGTGCCGAACATGTAGGTCACTGCATAGGCAACCGGCATAGAATCGAGCACTCGCTTGGCCTCGTCGGCGGCCAAACCAAGCCGGTTGATGGCGTCTGTTGAGAGGCCCATCGCCGCGGAGATAGTCTGCGACCCGGAGTAAAACCCCGCCGCGTAGCCGAGATCATATCCCGCTATCTTGACGATTGCGACCGGGACCGCCAGGCAGAGCAGGCATTGGACGATGGCGAAAAGAGCTTGCGGTACGCCATCCTTCGCGACACCGCGGACGAACTGCGGCCCCACCCCGTAGCCGACGGCAAACAAGAACAGCAGGAATACTGTCGCCTTGAGAGGTTGTGAGATGGTGATCCCGATTTGTCCGATCACCACACCTGCCAGCAAGGTGGCGGTGACTGACCCCAAGCCAAGGCCCTTGAATGTGAATTTACCGAAATAGTACCCGATGGCGAGCGTAAGGAAGATAGCGATCTCGGGGTAGTGACGGAGGGTGTCAGCGAACCACGCAAATATGCCCATAAGTCTAACTCCTCGTTATGGCCCAGTCTTATTTGAGGCCAGGTTCTGATGCCATGCCTGCCCAAACCGTGTTCTGCTGGCTGCGACTAATCACCCGCCGCTGATCGCGCCTGTTTCCGTTTGACGTTCGTGGAGAGATCCGAAGCACTCCCGCTTGTCGGTTTCGAAGATTGTATTGCCGCGGGATTCAGCAACTTCAGTCCGAGGGCGGCCGCGTACCCATGGATTTCCTTGACGTCCAGTTTGCGCATGAACTCGATCGTTTCCGCGTTGACAACCTGCCCCGGAACCATGATCGGGAAGCCCGGAGGATAAGGAATTACGAAGTTTGCTGAAACGAGTTCCGGTCCTTCTTTCAAACGCTTATCAATCTCCGGACTGAAGAGTTTCAAGTGTTCGCATTGTTCTTCGCGATACGCTCCGAAGAATGCCGAACGCATGTCGCCTTCACTGGTAGTGCTGGAGGGATCCTCGCGGAAGCGGCTGAAGAAGGAACTGAAGTTCGGAAGATTGGGCACATCCGTCATCAGGGATTTGACCCGCGCCGTGAAGACTTGTTGCGCCGCGCTGCCGCCGTCCGCAAGCTTCTTCTCGATTCCCTGCGAGATCACGACAAGAACTTTGATGAGCTGTGCAATATCGCTGCGCGTGTTGTTGATATTGGTTTGCAGTAGAACGCTGTTGCGCGACGTCTTATTGAGTTGAATGTCGTACTCCGCCGCGAGCAGGTTCTTGAATTGCGTGCCGTCGAACCCCGCCGAGCCGCAAACGAGGGTAAGGCGTGTCACGTCGAGAGCGAATTCGTCCTCTCTCAGAGCCTTTACTGCCGTTGCCCAGTCGGTTCCTGGAACGAGGTAATCTACAAATCCCGAATTCCGGAACTCACTTGGAATCATTTCGTCCGCACCAAGCACTCGGAAATACTTTGAGACCAACGGGTGAGAGTTCACTTCGCGACGCACATCCAAGGCCAACTGAATGGCGCGGTTCACCAATTCATACCCCTCAAGCTCCATCTGGCGCCGGGCGACGTCAAGCGAAGCGATGATCTGCAGGTTGGGGGAGGTCGACGCATGTGTGAAAATTGCCTCATGAAACTGTTCTTCGACCTGGTGATAATCCGGATCTCTTACAAGAACCATGGACCCTTGCCGCAAACAGGACATTGATTTGTGCGTCGAATGTGTTTGATAGACGCGCAAACGCACCTTGTCCGGATTTGCCAGCAAACGAGTTTCGAGAAGTGTTTCGTCGCGGGGATCGAGATCGGCTCCCAGTTTTTTTTCCTGTTCTTTATAGGCCGCACGATAAGCAGGGTCCTTGAACTTGCGCTCAAGGATGGCTGCGGCTCCCATCGCGGTACGCCTGCGGTAGAACGGACTCCATCTGGCAAAGCCGAACCAGGCTTCGTCCCAGAGGAAAATTAAATCGGGCTTGATGGCGAGGCACTCCTCCATGACCCTCTCTACGTTATAGATGTGCCCGTCAAACGTGCAGTTTGTCAGCACCAAGAGCCGCGCCCGCTCAAGCTTCCCTTCAGTTTTCAAATCGAGTAGAGCCTTCTTGATGGTACGCACAGGCACCGCTCCGTACATCGAGTATTGGGTGAGCGGATAAGCCTCTACATACAGAGGAAGAGCGCCGGCGATCACTGCGCCGTAATGGTGCGACTTGTGGCAGTTGCGGTCGACCAGCATGATGTCGCCTGGCGCGAGCAACGCCTGCTCGACCATCTTGTTCGAAGTCGATGTGCCATTGGTGACGAAGAAGGCGCGGTCGGCACCAAAAGCTCGCGCGGCCTTGTCCTGGGCGACTTTGATGTTCCCTGTGGGCTCCAGCAGACTGTCGAGACCGCCGGTGGTCGCTGAGGATTCCGCAAGGAACAGGTTGAGCCCATAGAATCTGCCCATGTCGCGAATCCAATTCGATTTAAAAATAGATTTCCCACGCGCTACCGGCAGGGCGTGGAAGGTCCCGATCGGACGCTGCGCATACTTTTGGAGGTTGTCAAAATATGGGGTATCGTAGCGATCTCCGATGCCATCAAGAATGCTGAGGTGTAACTCCAAGGGCTCTTCGATTTGGTAGAATACGCGCCGGACACAATTCGCGCTGGTGTCGCCGGCAACCTTCTCCACTGCGCGATCACTCAGAAAGTAAACGTCAAGTTCGGGACGCAGCTGTTTCAGTCCTTGGGCGAGCGCCAAGCCGTACTCTCCAGTTTCCGTCCCAATCCCAACAGCAGCTAGATGTGCGGTCAAAAACTCACGCAAGACTGGACTGTGGTGCGAAGAAGCGAAAGAAATCCCCTCATAAATGACCACGGCTTCGATGCTGCCATTCAGAATCGTTGCGAGCACAGCGTCCTCGAAGCTGCCGACAAATACCGGCTCGTAGACGAACTTGTCCTCGGCCCTCCGCAACTTGCGCAGCTCTTGCCTTAGGTCCGTCCAAGCCGACGGACGAGCCGGGCTTACCACCAACACTTCGAAATATGGGCGATGTGATGCTGTATCGTCGTCGGCTCCCCTCACCTTGCCAGCGAAGTTTATTTGCGCTTGATCTTCGCTTTCCCAATCCTCAAGGTTAGCCCGATAGGAATGTGTGAGAAGTGCCGTACTGATGGACTGTGCCAAACGAGACGTTCCGGCCGGGTCGCCCGAGGCAATACGTTCATCGAGCGTTCTCAGCAACGCCTGGCCTGGATAAGCAAAAAAATCCTCCCACTGACACAGTTCAGCAAGCGAAGCGGATACTGCTGCCTGGTATTTCTCTCTCTCAGAACGCCCTCGGCTTGCGGCTTTTTCCCATACGCGCGCTGCTTGAAGCAGCAAACGCCAACGATCGAACCGGGCTTCTGTGCCGGTAAAGAACTGATCCACTCGAACGTCGAATGCTTTTGCTGCTACGCTCATGATTGTTCTCCCTCACTTGCCTTGCCGCTTTTGCAAGATCGAGTTACCCTCAACTCTAGTTGCGACAGCATAAAGACCCGCCGGCGTTCATCTTTTTGGGACCAAGCTTGATTGAATTTCTGCCATGAAGTTGACCATGCCTCTGTCTGAGCGTTTCGAACACGCAGTGATTTCGCATCCGAACTTTTGATTCGATCCTCCTTGGTGGAGCTTAGGCCGGAGGTTTCTAGCGTTTAACTGTCAAAATTAACAGGCTGACGGCCGGGAACGACTAAAAGACATCAAGTGCGGAACTGGAAAAGAGGGCCGGTATTCCCACGTCGAGCGAGGAACCCCAAGTTCGTTCTGAGGGAACCCTCACGGGCGACTTAACTCGAGAAATAATTCAGATCTACCGGCATTTTTGACAGTTTACGCATTATCGCCCGCTCGTATGATTCGTCCAGCGTGTTTTTCAATTTGTTCGAACGAAAGCATCTAGCGGTGACAAAGCATGGAAATTGGCACGCCAGAACGGACTTCAACCGCCCCGGTAAAACTTGCGCTCGTCGTTGATGCAGACCCGGTGGTAACCTGCGTGCTGCGCACCGTTCTAAAACCGGACGAGTGGGAGATTGTGTATGCTGCCGACAACCAAGCTATTTGGAAGCTCATCAAGACGGCAGATTTAGATCTAATCATTACCGGAGCAAAGACCACGGGCAGGGAAGACGTCGATTTACTTCGCAAAATCCGCCTTGTCCGCCCACATATTCGATTTATCATTCTCACGGACCAAAGTACACCGGCTGACGTGGTTACGGCCATGCGCGAAGGTGCATTCAGCTACTTCTCAAAGCCTTTTTCCACCGCATCGCTTGCCGCAATGGTGCGCATCGCCACATTGGAACCCACCTGGGATGACGGCATCGAACTCGTCTCCGCCACGCCGGAATGGATCAGCATCATTGCCCGATGCGATCACAGAACCGCAGATCGGTTAGTGCAATTCTTTGAGGAGATGTCAGATCTTCCAGCCCCGGAAAAGGAGGACGTCGCGGCCGCCTTCCGCGAGATGCTCCTCAATGCCATCGAGCACGGAGGTAAGTTTGATCCCAGCCAATACGTCGAAGTCGCCTATGTGCGCACGCGAAAAATGGTCTTGTGCAGGATTAAGGATCCAGGTCAGGGTTTCTCACTGGGAGAAATACACCATGCAGCTATCAACAACCCCTCGTATGATCCGATTCGTCACGTTCTTTTCCGCGAGGCACAAGGACTGCGTCCTGGCGGCTACGGTGTCTTGATGACAAGGCACCTCGTCGATGAACTCGTGTACAGCGAGAATGGAAATGAGGTCTTGTTAGTCAAATATCTGCCTCCAGATCAATTGACCATCTGAAAGCATTTCTTCGGTGTTCCCTCTTGTCGAATTAGATACGAATTGACATCCTTTTGAACTCTGTGCAGCATGCCTTCAAGCCCGAATGTCCCCAAGCCGGGAGGAGGCACCTCTTTGCGGCTAGGTTCCCCGCGTAGCAAGAAACTTTGTCTAATGAATCGTGTTTAACTGGTTGCAAGGACGGAGCACGCGCTTGTCCAAAACCCGCGTATTGTTAGCTGATGACAATAGACAAATGCTCGAGTATGTCCGCGGATTCCTATCTGGCAACGGTTGCGAAGTGATTGGCACGGCAACTGACGGGCCATCGGCCGTGGCCGCCGTGGCCCGGCTGTTTCCGGATGTCCTCGTTCTGGATATTTCCATGCCTATCCTCAATGGAATACATGCAGCCAGACGCATACTGGAGACCAATCCGTCCATCAGAATTGTTTTCCTGACAGTTTTCAGGGACGTTGAAACGGTTCGTGCCGCTATCGAGACAGGTGCCTGTGGCTACGTGCTCAAGCCTCGCTTGGCTAGCGATCTAATTCCAGCAATCGAGCTCGCAAAAGAGGGTGGTCGCTTTGTTTCCTCGGGCTGCGAATGATTCTGCAACTTCTTCGATCATGTGTGGCTTCGCGCTCCTGAAACCGCGCCTAGGTTGCAAGAGCTAGCTACAAACGTGAGAGAAAAGAAAGCCGAATGACCCTTCACGGAAGGTCTTTGTCACCACTTTCAGACCGCACTGAGTTCGGCCCCTGGTCCACGCGAAGCCCACAAGGCTTCCATCCTCCTCGAAGGTTCCCAGTTTCTTGCTCTGTTTCATCCGATTCGACAGCGTTCCCGCAAGACTATTTGCGGCGCCTGCTCTCCACAAACTGTCATTGACTGTTATTTTTGACAGTGTTCTTGCTCTCCGTTGCGGCAGATGCTTCCTGTCCTTGAAAACAGACATGTCCGGGAGGGGAAATGCAGAGCGCATTTGAGTCTTGGATTGGACAAGCGGTCGTCGTGCGAATGACCCTGGGGCGCATCAAGTTGAGCTTACGAGGGACGTTGCTGAAGGATCGGAGCGAGACCTTGTTAGTTAGACCTGAAGCCGGTTCGGACGTAGAAATCCCGAAATCGAATGTGCTGGCGGTAGAAGAGGCTGGGCGCTGCTGCACAGTCTTCCACACCTTTGCCCTTTGAACAGACCCCTGTCAAGGATGCTTCGTCCAGGCGTTCATCTCACTTCAGAATGGGAATTCAAAGAGACATGCTCGATGGAAGGCCCCATTCGAGCTCTCGCCGTCACGTGCATATCGCGCGACGAACAAGGAGTCGAGAGTCAATGTTTTCTACTCAATCGGGGGCAATCTTTCTACCGTTGTTCTGTTGAGTAGCAGAGAAAAGAAATGCGGCCCTTTGCCAAAAGACACGCCGATTGACACGACCGGCGTTAGTTCGATGAGCAATTCACTATCACTGCCGGGCAAGACAAAAAATAATCCGTCCGCCCTTGTTTCCGAATTGAAGCGAGATTCCATCGCATCAGTGTCAAAAACCAGAGGCTCGATCTGACCGTCAGCCATGACCAAGCAGTGAGGTCCTAACCTGCCGCATATGTTCCCTGCCGACTCCTCACCAGTCGAACCGTCCGGATTAGACCCAAGTCGAAGGCGCACCAGATCATAGGTCCCGACGGGAATCGGCACACCTTCTATAATGGGATCAGCTAGATGGCTATTTCTGCTCTCCATTGGCAGGACGACGTGGCCCGGCCGCTCTTCGCGCTGCGGAAGGAGTTCAATCCAGTGCGACGACGCGTCCCCTGCATTCTCTCTTAAATGAATGTCGATGCCTCTCAAACTCAAGAGGACAGACTGGACTCGATCAGACTCGGAACAGAACTCGCATACATGATTTGTGCGTGCGGCCAGGCGGACGGCACCCTTGGCTGTTGCAGGCGGGCATGCTGGCGGAGGATTGCCGGCCACAATGCCGATCGTGCCGTTTGGCGGGCTTGAAACCGCCACGAAGCAGGTGTTCGCGCAGCCGGTGAAAAGAACCAAGAAAAATGCGAGAAGATTAAAGCTGTCGAACGCCTTTGTATCGGCAACTCCGGAGGGAATCGCAACACGAGAGATCTCTTCTAAGACGCCAAAATATCCTGAGCTTGGAGGGCGTGCTTCACATAGAGACAAAGCGCACCGCCGCACTTCGATTCTCTTGCAATCGCGAACCGCAGAGCCCGATCATGCCACTACTGCTTCGACTGTGGTGGATATTTCTTAAAAAGCTTCTGGACCGCCTTGGTGATGTTCTTCTGCTTCTTCTCTGGTTTTGCCTTAGGATCGAGGGTCTTTGAAGCTACTCCCCTCCACACAAGCTGTTTCGCTGCATGGTCGTACATGCTCACATCCAACTGGCCGACATAGACGGTAGACGTCGAGCCGTACGTCGTGGTCGACGACATTCCGCCACCATACCATCCTCCACCCCATCCAGGACCATAGCCCCAACCCGTGTTATACGAAGTGAACTCTTTCTCCTGACCAATGGCGGTCTGGAAACCAACGTAGAGATCAGCAGTGTCGCCCTCCGTTTTCGTCAACCCTTTCGTGGCAAGCTCAGCGTCAACAGCATCTGTTATCCGCTTGGATGTGAGGCCGTCTGGCTGCTCGGCTCCCTTGATCGGCACCCACTTGTAAGTCTTGTATTTTGAAAAGTCTTTGTCCTTGTCGAAATCGTAGCGAACATCCTGAGCTACTGCAGCGCTAACTCCCAAGAACGCGAATGCGACCGTCAATAAAGCTAGCTTTTTCATACTGGTATTCTCCTTTGAGAAGCTTGTGACTGAACGATGCCGCAGTGCGTCACCAGTTGTCGTCAGTGCGATCCCATGTCTTGTCGGGGTTGTAGAGTTTCATTTCCTTGAAGACTTTGAGGGTGTCCAGCCCTAAGTCCTTCTGATAGACAATCCCTTCGTAGCTAACCAGAAATGTCTTTACTCCGGTGACGCGGTAGTCCGCAGGCGCGGCCGCAAGCGCAAATCCGCCAATCATTGCCCCGTTCACCATAAAGTCCATCTGCCCCAAGGGTGCGGCGGGCCCCTGGCCCTTCAGAATTTTGAAATAGTAGCCATGATATGGCTGGCTTCGATCCGAGTAGCCTTGCGCCAGAGCCTTGGCAATGCCCTCTCCAACGGGGCCTCCCCAGGTTCCATCAGAGTTTTGCCATGCAAGACCGTCGTGTTTTCCGGGCGTGCTGATGATCCGCTGCGCGTACTGGTTTACTTCGGCATTGTCGTGCTTTTCCATGGCGTATTCGTTTTGCGCTTCTACGTAGCCGCGGCAGATCTGGATAACATCAAGTTCATTGGCGCCGATGCGCCGGAGAAGGACCTCCTCACGGCCCGCTTTGGTGTCGAACGACCACTTCCCTTCTTTTTTGACGAGCGGGATTGGAAGCGGCCAATCATCATTGCCAACGGATAGGATCGCGCGCCTGGAATTTTTGGGATCTAATGTGATTTGATTCTTTTCGCGGGCCTTAGTGGCAAACGCGGCAGCTCTATTCTTGTCCTGCACGGAATCTTCCGAGGACACAAGATCCTCGCCATCCGGGCCAAGAATCTCCCTGAGAGCCAGTAGATCAAAGGTTTCCGTCGCCTGGATCAACGCTTCGGATGCTTGCTTCGGTGTGGCGAACGCTTTAGGTGCCGGCTGTGACCGCGTGGAGGCGTTCTGTACGGATTGTTTTGCCGCCTTTGAGAGTGTCACCGCGATACAGAACAACGCAATCAGCAAGAGGAATCCGGAAACTATTACTTCAAAATTCGTTGCTACTCTTGACCGCGTATGGTTTTCCTTGATCATGGTTGACTACCTCCGCCGCCCGCCGCCCCCGCTACGGGAACCGCCGCGGGAGCCCCCCATACTGGACGCTCCGCGTGAACTACTCGCCCGCGCACTTTGGCCGCTGCCGCTAGAAGCGCCGCCAAACCCGCCACCCTTGGAGCCGGCACCTGAGCCCGACGAGACGCTTCGGTTGCCGACCTTATCGCCGCCCCCTCCGCCCGCGCGGTTTGCACCGCTGGCGCCCCCGCCCCTATCCATGGATCCCGCCTGTTGTCTACCGCCACGGTCCATGCTGCCTGCTTGCTGCCCTCCTCCCCGCTGACCTTGATTCTGTCGTGCATTCGCTTGGCGGTTGCCCATCGAGTCCCCTCGGGCTGTGCCGCCAAATTTGTTCGCCGTTGCCTTGTTCGCGTAGGGAGTGCCACCACGATGCTGGGCATTGTGCTGCCAGCTGTTACCGCTCCCGGTGCGATTCCCAGTCCGATTTCCGCTGTTGTTGATATTTTGTCTGTTGGAATTATTTACGAAGGTATTGTTATTGTTAATATTTATATTATTGTTTCCTCCTCCGCCCCAACCGCTGTTGCAGCACCAGCCTCCGCCCATGGCCGCTCCAACCATCATCCCAACACCGAAAGAAAGCGCCAGGCCCCCAGCGTAATAGCCAGGAGGCGGGTAGGCGATCGGCGGGTAGGGATAAGGAGGCGCACCGTAGACAACCACGGGGTCATAGCTGGGGACGTAGACAACTTCCGGCTTGGATTGTTGGATGACTATAACTTCCTTGCTTTCCACAGTTTTTGTTTCGACCTGCATCTGCTCCGTCGACTTGAGGTTGCCTTTGTCCTTGGCCTTCGCGCGCATGCGTTGTACCGCGTCCATCACGTCGGCTTGCTGGGCCAGAACAGCATTTCCAAGATCTGTTGTCCAGCCAATGTCATCTGCCAGTCGCTTGACGACATCGGGAAGCGCCGCCATGGATTGAATGCTCGGGTCCCAGGGTTGCTTCTGGACCGCGTCCGCCAAGGCTTTGTCCTTTAGGCCTTTGTTCTTTGTAAGCCATTGCTGAAGTTGCACGATTTCCAGTGGATAGGTTGATGCGGCAAGGACTTGAGCCAAGAGGGGGTCCGGGTAAAGAGCAATTGGCGCTACTAGAGAATCCAATTGATCATTCGGAATCTTTGGAGCCGGCTCATCAGCCACGGCCGCCTGTTGTTGTTCTTGCGCCTGGGCCACCGTTACCGGCCCTCCAGGAACTAACAGCATCGAGCAAAATGCTGCCGTCAGCTGGCTCCGCAAGCTTCGGGCGAGTATTGCCATTTCGCCACCTCTTTACCACCCTTCGTGTCTTCTATAGACAGGCTCCCGGATTCGGAACACTGGCAAAACTACCAGATAAGGCCTTGGAGAATTCGCGATCTCAAACCTGTAACTTTTGACAGTTTGCGGCGGGTAGAACATCCCTTATCGTGCAGACGCAAACGGAGCCCAGGCGTAGGTGATCCCAGCACCTTGATACTCGACTCGCGCCTGAAAAGACGAGATGAAGCAAAGTAATTTCATGCCCAGAGCCGTTGCCCTGCTAGGAACATTTTTTCGATCAATGATCGACTGCGCAGTGGCCCCGACGAATGGGAGTTGCCTCCTGGTTGGAGCAAAGGATTGGGCACGTAGCGTCTGGCTACCTTTTTCGGGTGGTTGGCGCAAGCTTTAGAGTGATGCGGGACGAGTTGGTCATAAGTTGTTAAGGAATCGCGAGACGACATCGTGAGGACTCGAAAAATCGAGCGAGCGCTCCTGGGAATGGGCTTGACGCTGTTGAGCTTGTGGGCCGCTGCCCGCTTTCACAAAGTCGTCGGTTCCAGAATAGCCATTGCGGAATTCAAAGCTGAACACCCAGCTGCTCCTTCTAATGGTGCTTCGACATTGCCTGATCCCGTCTTAGACGTGCCCGTTGATTTTCGCCTATGGTCAGCCAAACGCATCTCGGCCTACGAGGACAGCTTGGCCAAGAAGACCGATGCTCCCTTGGCGATTCTCCGCATTCCGAAAATCAATCTTGAAGTTCCGGTCTTCAATGATACGGATGACTTAACGCTAAATCGCGGCGTAGGAAGAATTTTAGGAAGCGCCAAGGTTGGATCGCCAGGCAACCTAGGGATTGCAGGACACCGCGACGGCTTTTTCCGAGGCCTGCAGAACATTGCCCCAGGGGATGTACTTGAACTCGTCCGGCCCGGACAGTCAGATCGGTACGCTGTGAGCCAGATTCGGATTGTTGCGCCTGAGGATACCTCAGTCTTGAATCCCACAGCAGCTCCGACTTTGACATTGGTAACCTGCTTCCCTTTTTATTTCATCGGCCACGCTCCCAAGCGATACATCGTAACGGCACTACTCGATAGTGGGCACGAATCCTACTTCGTTGCCCGCGAAGATATCAATTCCACCGGCAACAACCCCAAAAACAAGGAGAAGAAAAGATGATCTCAACTAAGCTCTCAAAAACGATCTTGTGCGGACTGCTGGGAGGAGGCGCTCTTTGTACCGCGCTTTCAATGCCATCGGTAGCGCAAGTACAAACAACGAAGACAGAAGCGCTCGGCGAAGCAACCAAAGAGGTCAACGTCGAGCGCGGAGAAATCGTTTACATCAATGGAAACAGCGTCGTTGTTAAGATGGAAGACGGCACACTCAGGCATTTCGACAACGTTCCAGACAGTCTTACCTTCATGGTGGACGGAAAACCGGTCAATATCCACACCGCCAAAGTGGGCATGAGGCTAGAAAAGCAGACAGTCACAACCGCAACACCTAGAGTGGTTACGACGGTAGAAACAGTAACCGGCAGAGTTTGGCATGTTACGCCTCCGAACTCAGTTATCCTTACGCTCGAAAACGGCCAAAACCAGCAGTTTAAAATTCCCAAGAACCAAAAGTTCATGGTCGACGGGCGAGAAACCGACGCTTGGGGCCTCAAGAAAGGGATGACGGTCTCAGCTCAAAGGGTGACCGAGGTTCCGGAAACAGTAGTCGCACAGCAAATTAGGAAGACCGGAACTGCACCACCGCCGCCTCCAGCACCGCGGGCCGATGTGCCCATTCTCGTTGTCATGACCCAACCTGCTGCAGCTCCAGTTGAAACTGCGGAGGCGCCACCAAAAAAGCTCCCAACAACAGCCAGCGATTTGCCGCTTGTGGGACTGCTGGGCGCACTCTTCTGCGGTCTGTCTTTGACGGCAGTGACAATTCGGAGGATCGCTTCGCGATTGGCCAGTTAGTCAGGCTGAGACAAGGGCCGTTGGCAACTAAAAATTACGAGATCCTGATCGAGAATCACGGCGTGGTGACCTGCGACCCAAACGTAACCACCGCATACCAACGACTGGAAGCCGTGCGGCAAATCGCGAGGCCCTGCTCACTGCCGAATCGTTTGGCGGCTGCGTTTGTTCCCTCACGCGAAAGTGCAAAAGTCGATTGCGACGAGGTTGCGCTGTGGGGATTTCGCCCCCGGAAGTCAGTGTAGAGTTACCACTCAACGCAAAGTTCCTGAATGACGCGGTTGACTGGAACCCCAGCCCTTTCGTGGAGAGGCACGGCCGCGAGACCGCGCCGATGAAGAGTCAGCACGATGCATCTGCGCCGGAGACAGTACGTTCGAGTCTGGATCTAACGCGACGATTCTATTCTTAATGGCAAACTGGATGAAATCGGCGTTCGTCTCCAGCCCTAGATCTTGCATGATTCGATATTTGTGAAAGGCTACGGTGCGTGGCGTTACCCTCAACACACCTGCCGCCTCCTTCATAGACTTTCCCTCTGCCAAGAGCTGTGCCACTTCTCTCTGCCGTGGTGTAAGTGATTTACGGTGGTTCCCGCCCTGTGGATTGCGAATGAAGGATTCCTGCATCCCGCGAGCAATCTGGGGTGTAACGTAGGATTTGCCTCGAAGCGCCAGCTGAATAGCTTGAAGCAACTCCGAAACCGCAGATTTCTTCAAAACGTACCCCGATGCGCCCGACTCCATGGCTTCCACAGCAAGTTCGGGATCCTCGTTCATAGTGAGAAAAATGAGTTTGACCCCAGGTAACTTCTGCTTGAGTTGCCGGCTAGCCTCCAGTCCGTTCAGCAACGGCATAGCAATATCAACCACAACCACTTCGGGCTTGAGGCTTATAGCGGAATCTAGGAGCGCGCGGCCATCGGCAACCGTCGCCACAACTTCAAAGTGACGAGCAATGACCTGATGCAAAGCCTCAGTGACAAGGGTGTGGTCATCGGCTAGGATCAGACGCGGCAATTTCATAAGATCCTCAGGAGCCGTAGCGCAGAAAGCTGTAGCCAAGATCGTGCGGCTACAAGGGCAGCACTATACCACAGGAGCAAACGTACCTTACAAGAAGTTAAGTGCTTCAGTAGGTGTAACTACTCGGCAAATCTTATGTTCTAGAATGAAGTGATAGCGCTTACGGTCTGATGCTCAAGGCGCTTCTTCCTATGACACCCTCTGCCGAATCATATCCGTAAAGAAGCAGCAGTCCGGGCAAGCCTAACTCGTAGGTCTCAGAGGAGGGGATTCTTGTTGCCATCTGCCTCTTCATGCGCACAGCCACTTTCTAAGAAGCACAAATCAGCTCGGCCGAACGACTGGCGCTTGCTGACTCCGCCTCCGAGCGATCCGATTCGCCAAAGCCCTCGATATCGAGTACGGTACCGCAATCAGCACAGGACCAAGCACCACTGCGGCACCCGGATGAATTTCTCGGAAAATGAGGAATTGAGCGATGACGTCTATGATTATCGCGATGGCCACCAGGTCGCGAACCGACACAAATGCGCTTTGCAATAGATCTGCCCTGCGCCCCCGTTGGAAAACCAGCGCTAACAAAAAAGGAGGGTGTCCAGCACGTGAGTCTTTTATGCCGTCACGCATACCTACGAGGAGTGCGGCCACGGGTTGCAGAATAAAGCGTAAACGACCAGTTCCCGAAAGGCGCGCCAACATGTCCTCAAAGAATTGCTGAGTCAATAAGTAGGGGTCCCCAGTCCGTATCAGCCTTCCAATCGCACTCGGCAGCACGGCCAACAGGATCGCGATGGCAAGTACAGTTAGGATCGAACTGCGCGAAAGTGAGATTTTCATCTTTGGCATCGATCGGAAGTCCACAATCCGAGTCCGCCGCTACAACGCTAGGCCGCGTATGTGAATGAAGCATCTGGCAATATTTACAGTGACATCGTGAAACGTGCCGCGGATACGGTTCAAAACGTGACCATAATGAGGTCGGCACCGTGTCTCGGAGCCGACCTTTCCCAGTAACGATTGACCTTGTGGCTCATGTTCATCCACGGGTTCTCTGGTTGCCCGGGGTTCTGTCAATGAGGTCATTCGCGACGACAAGTAGAACAAAATTCCTTTGTTCCCCCGCTGGCAGTGGTTCCATGACAAATCTGCGCGCCGAATCAATTGCCTTTCAAGCGGCTCTGCTGAAGAGCGAGCACCTCCGAATTCGCATCGTTCTGGGAGCTATCATTGCGGCGTTCCTGCTGCGAACGATTCGGGGAATCATTCTGGGCGGCGGCCACGAAAACTTCGTCTCGTGGCTGACGATGCTCGGGCTGCTAAGCCTTTTCGTCGCCTATGAATTCGTGATGTTGCGCGCGGTGAATCGCGCCATTCAGAGAGCGCGAGAACTTGCGAATTGGTTATGGATCAGCAACACCTTCTTGGAAACTCTCTTGCCAGCTCTTGCCGTTGCGTTTCTATCTAGCCCATCCATCGATCCAGATTATCGACCGTTGGCAAATCCCGCCGGCCTTGCCTTTTTTGTGTTTATCAGCCTTTCTACCCTCCGCCTGAATCCTGTATTTTGCAGACTCTCCGGAGTGAGCGCAGCTGTCAGCTATCTTGCTGCTGCGGCTTATCTGGGTTGGCACCCTTTGATTAGCGGAGGTACATCCTTGCTTTCTCCGCAAAAGGCTGTTTTCGGTTATGCCACCGCCCTCATCATTGCGGGATTTGTTGCGGGCATGGTGGCGGGCGAAATCAGAAAGCAGGTCGAAGCCGCGCTCCGCGAGGCAGAAGTGCGGGGCCAAGTCGATCGCCTGGAACATGACCTCGCTGTGGCGCGCTCGATACAACAGTCGCTACTCCCACGGGCAATGCCCCAGATTGAAGGTTTTGAGATCGCTGGATGGAACCAACCTGCGGATCAGACTGGTGGAGATTACTATGACTGGCAACTTCTAGCGGACGGGAAAGTCGTCGTGGCCTTGGCAGATGTGACGGGTCACGGGATTGGTCCCGCGCTGCTCGCAGCAGTCTGTCGCGCCTATGCGAGGGCCAACTTCAGGGTGGGGAACGGGCTATTAGACACCATGGAACAAATCAACGCCGCGCTCGCGGATGATATCGGGGAGGGGCGTTTTGTGACGTTTGTTGCGGCGATTTGCGCTCCGGGGAGCCCGCGCGTAGAGCTGCTTTCAGCAGGCCACGGGCCGTTATTTTTCTATATATTGAAAGAAGATTGTTTCGAAGAGATGGGCGCCCAAGGGCTGCCGCTCGGCATCGTGGCCAGGCTGGTTTCCGAGCCTCCACAAGTTCTCGAGCTAAATCGCGGTGACATGCTAGTGCTGGCGACGGACGGCTTTTTTGAGTGGGCTAATTCGCAAGGAGAATTGTTCGGCCCCAAGAGATTGGAAGAAGCCATTCGCACTTCGAAAGAAAAGCAGCCGGGGGAAATCATCTCCGCTCTGTATCAAGCCACGATTGCATTTTCCAACGGCACCAAACAGCAAGACGATCTGACAGTCGTGATTATCAAGCGAACGTAGATTCGCGCCAGCCCGGTCTTCTAACGCCCTAAACTCAAATCACATCGCCGAAATCCAAAAGACTTCTGCTTACAAACTGCCTGCCAAGAAGAACGGATTCGATGCCTGCAAGCAGATCAATAGGGGCATCCGACTTAAGAACGTAGCCAAGTCCGCCCGCGCTGAAGGCCTCTCGCACCACATTCGGATCTGCCTCGCCACTCAGGAAGAGTATTCTCGACTTAGGGGCAACCTTGCCAATTTGTCGAGCGGCCTTGAGGCCGTTCAACTTGGGGAGGCTGATATCGAGCAAGATCAAATTTGGTTGTAGTTCTTCCGCTTTGCGAACAGCGTCCCGTCCATCGGACGCGACGCCGATAACACGCAGATGCGGTTTCTTATCAAGATGCATGTGAACAAAGGTATGCCAAAGTTCAAGATCGTCCACTACAAGTATGCGCACTAATGACTGCAGCAATTCCACTGTCTCCTCGATGTCCATGTTTGAAAGTCGCTAGGTGTGCCCAAAGGATAGCCACATGACACTGTCGCACTACCAAGGCTGCTAGTCGTTGCCCAAAAGCACCTTGGAACTTGCGCTACGGCAATCGGAGGTGACCACAACCGCGTAATGAACAGCGACGAAATTAGAGCCGGGGTTAGGCTGTATGTAGGAGGAGTCTCTCTGGAGAGCGGAGGAGGATCTTGCCTCGACGCTTTAGGACAACACGATTCTTTTGCCATTCGCTCAAGAGGCGGCTTACGGTGAACGGAGTAACATTTGCGGCGCCTGCCAGCTCTTCGTTCGTCGCGTCGAATTCGAGACCGTCTGAACTCTTATTGCCAATGGTCTCAGCTAGACAGACCAGGACGCGGGCGAGTCTTTGACGGGCTGTCCGGCTGATTAGAGCTGCGTGGTCGGCAAGATACCAGGCCAAATAATCCGACGCTATGAGCAGGGCGCTTTCCAACAACGTTGGGTAGCGTACAGCGAGATTTCGGAGCGTCGGACGGTCCCAAGCCAACATTGAGCTATCCTTCAGCGTTTCTGTACTGACGAGATAAGTCGAAGGGGCAGACAAGAGTGCTATGCCGCCAAATATTTCTCCTGGTGTAAGCCAAAGAAGAATGACTTTCTTGCCTTCGAGCGTGTCGAAAAAAAATCGGGCACGGCCTCTCGTCAGCATGAACAGCTGATCAGCGGGATGCCCTTGATTCACGACTACAGAATTGGCGAAGAAGTGCCTCTGCCTAGCTGCCGCCAGAACCACCTTCAGGTCGTACGGAGCGAGTCCGTCGAGAAATCGAGACTTCAAGTGCGCGGCCGCAGCACCAGGTTCCGAAGCCAGGGTAGTCGATGACCTCACGAACCCACCTTTGCCGGTGCCTCATCGAGAAAGCCTACCGCCTCCGCCCCGAGGGCATGGTCAGCTGCAGGATTCTTGTCGATCTGTGCCGTCGCATTAGACATATAAGCTGCACTGGCCATGACAGCTGCGTCGGCCAAAAAGCGCGCCGCTACCCTTCGTTGTGTTGTTGCAAATTTGGCGAAACGAAGATCTTGCCGGCCAGGGCTTCACGAATGGCTGGTACGAGTTCACTGGCAATTCGGGATTTCCGGACGTATCCAAGAGCACCCGCACAGAGACATCTACGCACAAACTCGACGTCAGAGTGAACGGTCAAAAAGACGATTCGAGAATTGCAGCCTGATTCCATCAATCGATCGACAGCTTCGATGCCATTAAGAATGGGCATCGAAATATCGGTCACAATGACGTCGGGCTTCAAACGCATGGCCTCCCCAAATAAGGCTTGTCCGTTGCAAACCTTTCCTATGACCTCGAACTCAGATTCAAGAAGGCGCTCCTCTATCTCCGGAAAGCCTGGATGATCATCTGCGAGAAGTATTCTCACTTTGCTCAAAAGGCCCATCCGATATATGCGCGCCCAGAGAGCCTCTATGCCGATCGCCGAACGCACTGTTTGCTCAGTGATGCTAGTAGTCAAGTGCGCCGGCGCAACCAGCCCCGAACTCAAGATATTTGGAAGAGAATGCTGTCGCCACTGTTAGGAGTGCCAGTCCTTTAGAAATACGATCCGCGATGGTTGGCAGTATTCTATGTCACTAATCGACATCAATAAATAATCAGGGTGATGTGTTAGACTTTTATCGCTACGAGACTGGACAGCGTTTCGCGGGGTGCGCTGTCTATTTTGGGCGGCCATCGGTTGGGGGGTGAAATGGCGTGTAGAGCATGCAAGTCCGAAAACATGCAAAAGTTTGATGCGGAGCTGACAGCGAGCCTCCCCGACGCAAAGGGAGTGAATGTTTCCCCCGTCTACATTTGCCAGAGTGTTTTGATCTGTTTGGACTGTGGGTTCGCGGAGCTCATCGTTCCTGCGAACGAATTGCATTCCCTCAAGAGAGGAAAAGCCGCCTTCGATTCCTAGCGCATACGTTATAGCCCCCACTGTAGATTGCAAAGCTGACATTACAAGGGCTTCTCGACAAGGCTTCTCGCTACCGTTTGCCGCGCGCAGGACGATAGCTATCTGTCACTTCTAACAGTGTGAGATACAGCCCTACACGAGACAGCATGTCTGGCGTGCGCCCCAGCCAGTCTAGATATACGAAGAAGAGGGTATACACCTTTGACCCAACAAGGGTCATCTCATCGCATCACACGAAGAGCCGTCATTTGGGATACTGTTGACCGGCTTGGTCCCTGCTTTGTCGCCGTCGCGCTGTTGCTCACTTCCTCCGAATCGCTGGTTCGCGGGATGCAAGCCCAGACGCTGCCCGGACAGCCTACACCTTCGAACAGCTCTAAGCGGTCGCAGGACACCGAGGCTCCGGCAGTTCCTCCATCTCGATCTGCGAACCAAATGATTCCACTGCCGCAGATTGCCGACCGCGCAGAGGAGTTAGACCGCTTGCTCCGAGAAATCAGCAATCAACTGATAACCAAAGTAGAATTACTAGAGTTGCAAACAAAAGCGGAAGAACAAGCCGCAGAGATTCGTCGGAGGTCTCTGCAAACCAGAGATCTCCTTGCGGGTAACCCAACATCGCTGGATTTGGAGGACGAGCAGCGATACTGGAGATCTCTAAGTCTCG
Source organism: Candidatus Sulfotelmatobacter sp. (assembly GCA_035279505.1). Classification (GTDB taxonomy): domain Bacteria; phylum Acidobacteriota; class Terriglobia; order Terriglobales; family Acidobacteriaceae; genus Sulfotelmatobacter. The sequence continues at coordinate 31,909 of DATEHP010000202.1, forward strand.
AATACGTCGCAGAACGCAGATTCCTGACGCTGCGTGCAGGGAGTCTAGAAGATCAGATCCAGACGCTTGAGGCTCAACAGCCGGAGTGGGTTGCCACTTGGATCCAGGTTCATAAATCCCCGGGAATAGAAGCTATTGTCGAGCGTATAAAACAGCAACTGGACAAGATTGAGACTGCGAAATCGCAAACACAAGAGCAGCTGAACGTGGTGCTCAGCGTGCAAAATCAGGTCTCCCAGCAAGACCAGCAGATCTCGGACATACTGTTACGCGTGCGTCAAGCGCGCGAGCGCGAACGCGGCCGTCTGCTAGAGCTGAACGGCCAGCCGCTCTGGAAAGGCAGCAATTCGGTGGAAACGCTCGGGCAAACCATTGGGCCTACTTTCCACAGGTCTTTTGATCGGTCTCTTGCAAGCGCGAAGGAGTTTGTGGGCGCACATATACTCGCCACGATGGGCCTTGCAATGGTTTACCTTCTGGCGCTCCTCGGCGTTTTCAAGTTTAGGCGATACGTTGCAAGCGCGGCGCAGCCCGATGTTTCGACTGAAGCCCTACAGGTATTGGACCGGCCGTTTTCAGTAGCGCTTTTGGTGGCTCTCATAGGAACAGTACAATATGCCGCTTCGGCGCCTACCGGCATTGCATTCGTCTTTTACTTGCTTTGCCTGGTTCCCGTGTTGCGACTACTGGCCCCATTGACGGAGCCCAAGCTTCGGGTTTTTCTGTACGTCTTAGCGACGTTCTATGCACTCTGCAGCGTCTACTTGCTCATTCAGCTTCCCCCATTTTTCAGGCGCGTGCTCTACGCCTTGCTTGTTCTTGCCGCATTGGTCAGTTTTGCCTGGCTTACTCGTCCATCGAAGATAGGTCCGCTACTGAGCCACAGCCGAAAAGTCCGAATTCTTTTGATTGGGATCCGCGTGGGTCTCGTACTATTGGCCGTATCTCTCGCGGCAAATGTCATCGGGTTTGTTTCCCTGGCCCAGGTCCTCGGGATAAGTGCCTTGGTTGGGACCTTCGTCGCCGCCGCTTTTTCTTGCGTTGCCCGGGTGTTGACTTTAATTCTCAGCACCATGCTGCACACCGACTGGGCGCGCACCCTACTCGAAAGGCGGACGGATGTCGTAGAACGTTGGGGCGGTCGCCTCTTGAGTCTTGCGGCTTCGCTGTTGTGGCTAAGAGCCATGTTGCGACTGTTCACCATTTACGAAGGCGTGATGGGGGCCCTATCCAATTTGTTTCAACGCCCCATTGGCTTTGGTCGGGTGTATTTCACCTTAGGGAGCGTTCTCAGCGTCCTGCTTATTCTGCTGCTTGGCTACTCGCTTGCGAACGCATTCACGTTTCTCTTGAAAAAAGTTGTCCTTCCGAAATTGCCGTTAAGCCGCGGCGTGCCGTACGCCATCTCAACGATCGCTTACTACGTCCTCCTTCTGCTGGTCGCGGTGGCCGCTCTGTCTGCAGCCGGCGTCGAGATGAACAAGTTTACAGTGCTCACAGGCGCCCTTGGCGTTGGTCTCGGCTTCGGCCTGCAGAACATCGTGAACAATTTTGTTTCGGGATTGATCCTGATCTTCGAGCGTCCCATCCACGTCGGCGATACGGTAGAAGTCGGCGGACTGGTGGGCATGGTTCGGCGGATCGGGGCACGATCCAGTACGATCTTAACTTACCAGGGCGCGGAAGTGATCGTACCTAACAGCAACCTCATTTCCAACCAGGTTATTAATTGGACTCTGTCGTCACAGTGGCGACGCGTAGACGTACCTGTCGGGGTTGCGTACGGTACCGATCCCGAACGGGTGATCAAATTGCTCGTAGGAGTCGCGGAGTCACATCCCGGAGTCTTGCTTGCGCGCCCGCCCATGGCTTTCTTTTTAGGATTTGGCGAGAGCGCATTGAAATTTGAGTTGCGTTTCTGGTCTGCTCAACAGGACACCTGGTTTCAGCTCCAAAGTGATGTAACGGTCGCGGTGGCCAGGGCCCTAAGAGAAGCCAGCATTGAAATTCCACTCCCGCAGCGAGATCTCCACGTTCGCAGTATCGACGCGTCCGTGGCAGAAAGTGTGGCGAGCAGTGCTGTACGTTTGACATCCTCGGCTGATGCGACGGAACGGAGTGTCCGCGCGTGACGCATCTAAGCCTCGCTTGGAGGGTGGGACGAATGTTCTTCGAGACTTGGAGTCCGCTTTGTGACATCGCGCGGAGTCCGGTGGGCCAGATGGGCATCGGCTGTTGACAAGCAGCCGCAAAAAGAACTCACTCAACTCCAATTCGGTGCTAACCCGGCGGCGGTGGATTGGCCACTGCTTCTCGATGAGCGAGTTGGCTGCGACTCCTGCCGACAATCTGTACCACGTTAGCTCTTAGCCAGTGAAATCCAAATCGTACCCCTTCCGCAAACAAAACGAGGGCAATCACAAGGAGCAATGCAATGAATAGCATCACCGCTAAGATAACGACCACGGTGATAGTCTCCTCCGCCAAATACACGCAGAGTCTTTGCACCGGAGTGATGCCTGCTAAGGCGGATAATAGTGTCTCGATATCCCAAATCATGATCTTGGAACTCCTATCCGTTTCCGCGAGCTCCCGTCACCGTTGTCCTATATTGCGATTCCCAGCGAATTCATTCCGAAGAGCCATAAGGAACCCAGCTTTGGTCTTCGCGAAATTAGTGAGCGTGAGCATTCTTGTGTAAACCCTCCAAGCAAGTTGCCTCGAACGCTTCGCCGTCATGTTCTTAGGGAAGCGCACTTGCCTGGATTTCTGACCCTTGCACGCTCGAGAGTCGAATAACGCCTGAGGCCGCAGCGCATCTCACAACTTGTTTCTTATCCGACAGATGGGACGCTAGCGTGTCCATCAGAAGCGGATCCGCCTGCTGTCCTAGCGCTTCCAGCGCTGCGACGCGCACCTTCCAACTGTGGTTAGAAGCTGCTTTCACCAGCGCCAGCTTTGTCTCCGGATCGCGGTCGGTCGCCAGTTTCAGGGCAGCGCTCACGCGAACCGGGCCAGTGTAGTCCTTAGATAAGACTTCAAACCCCGCCCATGCATAACCGGCATAGGGAGCAAATCCCGCGCCCACTCCGAGCATCATCATCGTCAGAGCTTTAGGATCTTCGATTAACCGTTTTTCCTCTTCAAGGGGCCCTTCCCCACTCTTGCGCTTCCCTAATAGCACTTCTCGATAAATCGTGTATCCCGACGGATCCCCTAGGGAGAGCAGCGCACTCGAAGCGGCAAAGGCTACCTTTACGTTCCTGTCTTTAAGAGCTTCCTTCAGCAGGGGAATTGAGCGACTTGAGCCAAGTCGCTCTAGGGTGAGTGCCGCTGTCGCGCGTACCTCGGGTTTCTTGTCGGCGATCGCTTGTTCGGCAAGCTCAACGGCGTGCAAATTGCCCGGCAATTGCCCGAGTGCACGAACAGTGTTGACCCGTTCTTCCTTGCTGCGACTGTCGTGTCCTTTCTCGAGAATATCCCAGGCCCGTTGTGCCGAATCCTGAGCCAAGGCAACTCCACTGTTGCCGAACAACACAACAACGAGAAACCCCGCAGTCGCGATATGCATTGCCGTTTACTCGGTCGCACGATTCGTTAATAATTTCGAACGTACGCTTATAGACGTGGAATCAGGGGAAGCTTAAAGGCCTGGCACGGACTGAAAGACTGGCAATACTAACAGGATGGACCTTTTGCTGCGCAGCTCCAGTACACTCGCAAATCGTGGGGCGGCTACTTTGCAATTGCCTATACTGTTAAAAATGACAGTTTAAGCAATCATTGGATTTTTCTTAGCATATCGGCGCCGGAGGGATCAATGGCACTTCCGCGAGTCATACTCGCCGATGACCATACGATGCTTGTTGAGGCATTCCGCAAACTCTTGGAACCTCAGTGCGACATCGTGGGCACGGCATCCGACGGGCGAGCGTTGCTGGAAACTGCTCTGCAGCTCAAGCCCGACTTAATCGTTGTGGACATCGCGATGCCTCTAATGAACGGCTTGGAAGCTGGGTTGCGACTAAAAAAACTCATGCCTACCGTTAAGCTCATCTTCCTCACCATGAAGGAGGATCCTGACTTGGCGATGGAAGCGATGCGCTGCGGAGCATCCGGCTACCTATTGAAGAGTTCCGCAGGTTCGGAACTGATTCGCGCCATTCAGATGGCGATCAAAGGGAAGTCCTACGTTACACCGCAGATAGCTAATGGAATGGAGAAAGCGTTCATTAACAATCCGCAGACAAAAACACGAGACAAAGTGTTGACACCTCGCCAACGCGAAGTCGTGCACCTGTTAGCCGAGGGAAAATCCATGAAGGAAGTTGCCAGCGTGTTGAACGTGACTCCACGGACCGTAGCATTTCACAAGTACCGCGTCATGGAAGAACTTAATCTCAAGACGACCGCGGAGTTGATTCAGTTCGCGATCAAATCCCGGATTCTGGTACCGTGAGCTCTGCTTGCCAGCTTTGTCTACGCTTGTAGAGATGTTCCCACGCTCGACACGCGCAGTGCCCGAAGGCAGCAGGACTGCCTGACTCTTTCCATTTCTCAAACGAAATGATCTCAGCTTCGAACGAATCCTGTCATTTTTGACAGTTCCTGGAAGGGGACGCGCGAGCTACTTTGGCACTCGTCGAGGAGTATCAGCCCTGTAATCTCGGTATGAGGAGAAAAGAAATGAAAATGAGAAGTATATCTATGTTAGGGATCCTTCTGCTGTTTGGAACGGCGGCCCTCGCTCAGGATTATGCCAAGGTGGAAGTTCCACTAGGCTACTCCTTCATGCGATTCAACCCGGAGAACAGCGGCGTCGTCAGCGGCTTTTCCCTGAACGGCGGAGGCGGTGGTGTTACCTACTTCTTTAACCACGCGTTTGGGATCACGTCGGAATTCAACGGCTACGCTAGCCTGTCAAAGACCTTTGCCTTCCCTGCGACAGCGAATAGCCCGTGCCCAATTGGGTGCACCGTAAAGGCTGACGGTAACCTTTTTACATACAACGTGGGCCCCGTTTTGAAATACCGCTCCCAACACTTCGAGCCTTTCGTAGAGGCGCTGTTTGGTGGAGCCCACTCTAATACTTACCAGAATCTATTCAAGGCGTGTCAAGCCACTTGCACTGGGACTCTAAACCCCAGCAACAATGCGTGGGATTTCGTCATGGGTGGAGGGATCGATATCCCGGTGACCAAATCCATCGCCATCCGGCCGGCACAATTTGATTTTGTCCTGACGCGGTTCGGTAACAACTTTACTCATGGCAACACCAACCAAAGTAACTTCCGTTACAATGCCGGCATCGTTTTCCGGTTCTAACGAAGAAGCGGAAAGCCAGCGTAGATTCAATCAGCTCCAGGGGACTGCGGAGGAACGAAGCGTCGGTCCGCAGTCCCTTATTTTCCTTTCTGAAGGCCTTAAGTCGAACCGGATGACAGTTTTCTAGCTTCAGTTTAAAGCTCCCCTCTCGAGTGCACTTCCGTTTACTAGCATTTTTGACAGTTCCCACGGGGATCGTGAAGAACCTATCGTGCGTTTACATGCATACCTCAGGAAAGGGGTTCGGCCAGAGATACCTCCAGTCTCCGAGGTGAGGCAGAAATGCCTCAAGTACCCTCTCCATCTCGACCGGACCTCTTCAACTAAAACAGCAGGTTGATCTAGCCTCCTTGTAAACGTTGCAAATATCGAACGCCCCAGAATTGTCCCGGCATTGGAGCACTGGCCATAGTTCCCTGCCACCCCAATACGAGAAGGCTCAGGCGGGCATGTCAACGCCACAAGCGCTGTGGCGCTGTCACTATTGACAGTTTCGAGGGAAAGGCTATGGAGGTAGCGTTTCGATGGTAGTGAGCGCGCTTTGCCTGCATTAGGGAGGTGGATCTATGAGATCTCAAAAAAGCAGAATATTTTGCGAAGTCTTGGCCGTGATGGTCTTGCTTGGTTCAGCCGCTGCTGCTCAGGAACTCCAAACGGGAAAACTGAAGATTGCGGTTTCTCCCAAACAAGCCTATACATTCGTCGATGACAAGGCGATTGGCCCCGGCAATCGAACGATTAAGCTCGACGTAGGAACGCACCATTTGGTTGTCGCGAACTATGGTTACAAATTTGCCGAGCAGGATGTTTCGATCGATTCTGGCCATACCGTCCCATTGGATATAAAACTGGAAACCGCCGGCGGAGAAGTACCTGGTCCGCGCGGACGCATCCAGATTGAAGTGGGCATGAGACGGGCAGGTGACGCTGCCATTTTGCTAAACGGCAAAAAACCCCAGTACTTTGTAGGACATGTCGATGAGTTTAATCATAACATTGGTTATCATCAAGAACTGGTTGTTCCGCCCGGCACCCATGAAGTAACGGTCACGAGATACGGTAAAGAACTCTGGTCTGGTTCGGTGACGGTCGCTGCCGACCAGCGTGTGATTCTGGATATCTCGAATGGGAAGCAGAGAGTCAAGGCCTGGCCGCGCGGCTCCAATCAGCTGGGCGCAACCGTCCCACGGTTTCAGGCGGGCATTGCAAGTGCCACGGTTGCCGTGGCCCCTGTAAGCGGGACGGTCTCCGCAAACCCAGCCAAAATCGATTGCAACCAAAATACTCAGTTGGCATGGAGCTCCAGCGAAACCATTGACGCCGACATGAGTGGCTTGAGCCCGGTTCCGACCACAGGCGACAAGACGATCTCACCTCGGCAAACGACTGTCTATGAACTTACGGCTACGGGCCCGGGCGGTGTGACCAAGCCGAGCACCACTGTCGAAGTGAATCCTGTTGTACAGTCCTCGTTGAGCGCCTCACCAGCGGAGATCCGATACCGGCGTATCGGCGACAAGATCATGGAGCAGGGGAGTACAACGTTGAGCTGGTCATCGTCCAACGCGGACGCAGCTTCTCTCGGCAGTCTCGGTTCTGTAGACGCCAGTGGCACCAAGTCTCTGACCCTCAGCCCAACTCAGGCAGCCAATGGCCCCTTAGACGAAGAATTCAAGTACACATTGACTGCGACGAATGTGTGTGGCGGCTCTGACTCGAAGACTGTAGCGGTGCACTTGAAGGGCTCCATCGAGCCGACTCCAACCTTGCTGCTTCGCAGCATCTTCTTCCCAACCGATTATCCCACCAAGAAATATCCGCAGCTTGGGCTCGTTAGCAGTCAGCAGGAAGCATTGACCACACTCGCTGCTGGATTCAAACAGTATCTTGAGTATGACCCGGACGCAAAACTGTCGCTCACCGCTTACGCGGATGAACGCGGTGAGGAAGATTATAATCTAGCGCTGTCCGAATTGCGGGCTCAACGCGTCAAGGAGTTCCTGGCTTCGCAAGGAATCGCCGCAGATAAGATCACCACGACAGCCAAGGGTCAGGACAACCCGCTCGACAAGGCAACGGTCATTGACTTGCAATCGCGGAATCCGAATCAACCCCAAGAAACTCGCATACGCAACTTCATGGCAACTTGGCTCGCTTACAATCGGCGGGTGGACATCGTTGTGCTTCCCACAAATGCTGAATCACTTCGTTTCTATCCTAACCAAGCTGCAGATTCAGAAATCCTTTGGCAAAGATCGAAGCCAGAACCCAGTGTAGTCGAAAGTAACAATTAGGAGTTTCAAGCGCGCAGTCGTTCCTGAGTTCCTCAGTGCCCCCCACGCGGCCCGCTCTGCAAAACACAGGGCGGGCCGTGTTTCTCAAGGAATCAGTTCGAGGTTCTCCTTGATCGGTTCGTCCTTGAATTCGCGGCGATTTTGGAACCTGCTGTCGATCCTCCTGGTTACCGGATTGTGCGGGATGCTGGGAGAAGCGAAGTCAGCGGCACAAGAGGCCGTGGTCAGCGAGAGCTCGTCCTTTCGGTCACAGACAATCAAGGATTTTAGTCAGGACCCAAACGGATCCGTCCAACAAGACGCATCCCCTCAGAACAAGCAAGGCGGCCCGTCGTTCGTCATTGCCCCTCTTCCGATTTCCAGTCCGGCTCTAGGTTCGGGAATGGTGCCCGTTCTGGCATACATTTTCCCGCTCGACAGGAGTGATAAAATCTCTCCCCCCTCGCTGATTGGGGCGGCCGGGCTGGTTACGGACAACGGCACCCGGGGGTTCGTTGCGGCTGGCGAGCTGTACTTCAAGCAAAATGCTTATCGGACGACCGCGGCCTTCGCTCGAGGGAATCTAAACTACAGTTTATACGGACTGGGTTCCGGCGCGTCACAGCTCAAGCTGCCTCTTAACCAGACTGGTCAGGTATTGTTTGCAGAATTCCTCCGTCGTGTTGGTTGGAAATTCTTCCTGGGTCCACGGTTTTTCTGGGGCAGTTCGCTCATCACCCTCCGATCTGCAAATCTTGAGATGATTCCAGTGCCAGCAGACGTTGGACTTCATACAGCTTTGACAGCAGTAGGTTTTCGATTGCAGCGCGATACCCGTTCTAACCGTTTTTATCCGACTGGCGGAACTCTGCTGGACTTCACATCGGACTTCTTTTCTCAAGGTCTGGGTAGCAAATACTCGTTTCAGAGCTACAAATTCACGTTCAACAAATACTGGAGTGTAGCGAAACACCAGGTGCTTGCGTACAACGGATTCGTCTGCCTTACGGGAGGACAGCCTCCGTTCTACGGAAACTGCATCTACGGAACAGACAGCGAATTGCGGGGCTACATTGCGGGAAGCTACTTCAACCGTTACGCGGTAGCCACGCAGTTGGAACATCGGCTGGCCTTACCAAAGAGGTTTGGGGTGGTGGGGTTTGGCGGGTTAGGCGAGGTAGTGCCAGGCGGCAATCAACAATTTCGGACCAAGAACTTCCTGCCGAGCGGCGGCGGTGGTGCCAGGTTTCAGCTGAGCAAAAAGTATCACGTGAATCTTCGCGCTGACTTCGCTCGAGGTAAGAATGGTCATACCTGGAGCATCGGTGTCGGCGAGGCGTTCTAGCAGTTTCGGGCACACATTCCTCGTGACATCAAGACCTGTCAATTTTGACAGCGGCAAGTACTCCCTCGAAACGTTACAAGCCCACTAGGCGTAGGGCCTCACCGGCGCCCCTAAATCCAGACCAGAATCATCGAGGACAATGCGATGCTGCCCGTACAGGATGCTTCCCTATTAGGAATTCGTAAGTCACTGATGCTGTCTATGTTTTCTATCTCGCTCTTGTTCCTGCTCGCGCCCTTGGCTCAGTCACAGCAGCATGACATGGACAACATGCCAGGAATGAAAATGGACATGCCTGCTGCGCCAGAAGATCCCGCGCAAGCAGCGAAGCGCCTAGCGGACAAACAGGAGAGCGAATTTAATCACCACTTAGCGGGATTGTTCGTTGTCTTCGCTGGGATTTTCATCCTCACTGAGAGTTACCTCGTCAAGCGCTGGCCTGTGGTGCGTTATGCCTGGACCATGTGCTTTCTGGCGGCCGGCCTCTTTGTTCTGGTCTATAGCGATACGGAGATCTGGCCTTTTGGTCCTCAGACTCCTTGGTATGCCATCACTCACAATGCCGAGGACTTACAGCATAAAATCTTCTCGATCATTCTTTTAGCCCTAGGATACGTTGAATTGCAAAGAGCGCGGGGGCGACTGAAGTCACCCTGGGCCAACTGGTTTTTTCCCCTAGTCGGTGGCGCGGGCGCGATTCTGCTGCTGTTTCACGTTCACAGCGGCGACATGCAGGCACCCCACGCCATGGAGAGCATGGCCCGAATTCAGATCCAGCATCGTTGGTTCGCAGCTACGGGCTTCTGTGTAGCACTAACCAATGGACTAGCTGGACTAACCAAGACGCCACAAGAGTGGCAGCACTTCTTCAGGAAGGCTTGGCCAGCACTACTGATCATTCTTGGTGTCCTGCTGACTCGGTACACGGAATAGTGGTTTCGGCAACCCCGCATCCACTGGGGAGAACAGTTTGCGGACCGGCCTGGCGTGGCCCTCTGCAACCATATCCACCGAGTTATCTTTCAAAGAAAGGCAGTGACCGTGCCATTCAACTCGTCCCGAGCCGAACCGCCTCTTCCCCGTACCATGTGGGTATTCATAACCAGAATGCGCCTTCTTTTTCTGTTACTTTGCTTGTCCACTCTCCCGCTGCGAGCCGGCACAAAAATAGTTCACCGTTGGGTTCTCTCCGACCAAACCCTGCCGAAGCTTCAGAAGATTCTGGTCATAGGAGTCATGGAGAATTACCTCATACGCCAGGAACTTGAAGACGAGATGGAGAGGCTGCTCGCCAAGTCTGCCGTGCAAGGAATCAGGAGCCACATGGTCCTTCCGCCACGGAACGAACTGATGGAAGGTGAACTCAAAGAGCGCATCAAAGAAGGTGACTACGATGGCGTCCTTGTCATCCGGCCGAAAACCATGCGCACGGAAAGCAAAGAAGTTGTCACAAGTCTCGCCGGGCCCTTTATGTGCCTCCTGCGGCCTACTCCAATTTCTGGCCGTACTGGAGCATGGCTTGGGGAAATGCCTACGCGACCAGTTCCCATGTTAAGGAAGAAACTTACGTCAGCACCGAGTTCAACCTCTACAACCTTAAGGATGAAAAACTCCTCTGGAGCGGAGAAACCGACACTGTGTATACCAAGGACTTCGGGAAATTGGCGAGGGAGTATGCCAGAGCGCTCGTCAAGCAGCTAAAGAAAGACAAGGTGATCGGAACGAAGTGATACGTCGGAAAGTACGTAAATGTAGGTTTGTGTGCCCCGTGTCACGGAGGGTCGCTCCTTCTCAGAATTCGACAAGCTAAATCGCTTCTCCTGCCTCATCGATAGTTCAGCCGGGACACGTTGTGGGCTGAAGAACATGGCTACGCCTCACTTTTAAGTTGTGGGTCCGATGTTTGACAAGCCTGGATCACCTGAACAAAGGGTTCGGCACACGCATGCACAAAGGCACGGTCGGGATTGTCACTCTCAGGAACACCGGCATTTTGTGTCTCTCTTGGAGGGGGCGGAGCCGACTCCATAGGAAGGATGCTTTACTTGGTCATCCTGCCAGTTGGTGCATGCGGGCACTCTGCCCTGCTTCGGGGTGAGGTTCGGCTCCGCGCGGATGAGAATGGCCTTGCCCCCACGTTCCCCGAAACTGTCAAAACAAGCAGGGAGCGCATGGGATGCGCCGACGGGAACTCAAGGGAAGGCAAGAGCGCAGCAGCCGACAAGGCTCCCTCGCTCACTGTCTAGTCTGACAGTGGGCAGTGGCCCCTATTCCGCCGATATTAGCGTGCAGCGCAAGTGTTGGGGAGTTGGTCGCGAGATTCCTATGCAACGCATGAAAAGCTTCCTTTGCCTTCTAATTTTAACCTTGACGGTCGGCACCATCGGCGCGCCGTCGCAAGAGAAGGTGCCAGAGTCCAACGTAGTCAGCAAGTCTGTCAAAGCAATCGGATATAGAGTCGGCGGTGGGAGTACAAAAGTCGATCTAAAGGGCACAGACCTAATGCCTGAGGCCATTGGCGAGATAAGGGTTCAAGCCAAGACAGGCGCAACGAGTATAACGGTCGCAATCAAAGAGATGTCACAGCCCTCCAAGCTTGGCGCCGAGTTTCTAACGTACGTTCTCTGGGTAGTCACACCGGACGGGCGTACCGGTAACACCGGCGAGATTCTCATCAATAAGAACGGAGAGGGCAAACTCAATGCAACTACTCCGGCACAGACGTTTGCCATGATTGTTACGGCAGAACCTTATTTTGTCGTACGCGCGCCCAGCGAGATGGTGGTCATGGAAAATGACACTCGGAAAAACACAAAAGGCGAGGTCTTTCCGACAAACGACTTCAAGCTGATGAAGCGCGCTCAGTACGAAAAGTTGGGAAACCCGCTGGCATTGACTCCTGATCTCGAGCGCGTTCCGCTGCAAGTCTACGAAGCGCGCAATGCCGTGGATATTGCGAAGTCCCGGGGAGCAGAGACGGGCGCGCCGGAGATCTTCAGCAAGGCCGCAGCCAGTCTGCAAATGACGGAAGATGCAGTAACTAGCAAGGCGAATAGGACGGAGATCATATCCGTTGCCCGGCGAACGATACAATTTGCCGAAGACGCGCGCGCGCTCGCTGCCCAGCGCCAAGAAGCAGCGCAGATTGCTGCGGAGCGAGAGGCTGCCGCCGCCAAAGCCAGAGCGGAAGCCGAAGCCAAGGCTGCTGAGGAGGCTAGACGCCAGGCCGAGTTAGCAGCCGCAAAGCAGGCACAAATGAAAGCGCAAGCCGATGCGGCCGCGGCCAAGGCCAAGGCGGACGAGGATGCAGCCCGCGCCGATGCCGAACGCGCCCGCCAGTCGGCGATCGCGCTGCGCACTCAACTGCTTGAGCAGTTCAATCGCATTTTGGAAACCCGTGATACGCCGCGGGGGCTCGTTGTCAACATGGGAGACGTACTTTTCGATTTTGGCAAATATGCTTTGCGCCCGGAGGCGAGAGAAAAGTTGGCTAAACTGTCGGGCATTATCCTGGGGCATCCCGGCTTGAATCTCGGCATCGAAGGGCACACTGATAATGTCGGCACCGATGAGGTTAACCAAAAGCTCTCTGAGCAGCGCGCGCAGGCAGTGCGCAGTTATCTGATTGAACAGGGTCTACCACAGACAAACACAACCGCACAGGGTTTTGGAAAGACGTCTCCAGTTGCCAACAACTCCACTTCCGAAGGCAGGCAAAAGAACCGCCGAGTAGAGATTGTGGTCTCAGGCGAAGTGATCGGGGTAAGGATTGGCACTTAGCTTCGATATTTCGTCGAAACTCTTCGCAATCCTTCACTTGGCGTAGCCCGACTCGTTCTCCTTGTCGCACCGAGAAGGAAGCAGCTGCTGGCAAGTTGACTAAGGGTGGGCATCAAGAGCCGAGGTGTGAGTAAGTTTGTGAAAATCACCATGATCACAACTCATGGCACCTGCTAGTTTTAACAGTTCCAGCATCTGAGGCAAGCCACTAGTATCCTCGGGCAGTTAGCGCCTGTAGCCGTTTGCCGCGTGCAGGCGTTTGAGGCGCCAGATCTCGTGTTTCCGAATCCAAGGGCACGAAAACTTGGGGCCTAGAACTGCGGCTTTGCGGAGCGTGCCTTATGAAAGCGAAGCCATTGCTATTCGCCCTGGCCGTTTTGGCCCAGACGGCATGGTTGTCCGGATGTGAGACAAAACAGCAAGCTGCATCGGCCCCCCCGCCTGTAGAATTCGTTGAAGTCGCTCAAAAAGACGTGCCTGTCAGTAAAGAATGGGTTTCCACCCTGGATGGATTTGTTAACGCTCAGATTCGCGCGCAGGTGAAGGGCCTTCTCGTTAAGCAGAACTATACGAATGGCGCATTCGTCAGCAAAGACTCTCCCCTGTTCGAGATAGATCCAAGGCCCTTTCAGGCAGCGCTTGACCAAGCTAGCGCAAACCTGGAACAAGCAAAGGCAAATCTTCACCGGGCGGAAGCGCAGCTCGGCAAGACGGAGTTGGACGTTACGCGCTATGCCCCTCTGGCCAAGGAAAGCGCCATCAGTCAGCAGGAACTGGATGATGCCGTCCAGGCTAACCTCGGGGCGAAGGCCCAGGTAGAACAGGCAAAGGCGGCCATTGCATCGACCCGCGCCGCAGAGGAGTCTGCGAAATTGGACCTCAGCTTCACAAAGATTGTTTCTCCCATTGACGGCATTGCCGCCATCGCCACGGCCCAGATCGGCGACTTCGTGAGCCCCTCCGGAGAGCCCTTAACTGCCGTATCAACCATCAATCCGATTCTGGTGAATTTCACGGCAAGCGAACAAGAGTATCTGAACGCAATGAAACAGGCCGCTACCCTGGGCGTTGACGAGCACGCGATCTTGAACAAGCTCGAATGGCAACTGCGACTATCGGACGGATCGATCTATCCTCACAAAGGCCACTTCTATGCTCTTGATCGCCAAGTGGATGTGAGGACGGGAGCAATTCTCGTAAAAGTTGAATTCCCTAATCCTGGGAATGTGCTTCGCCCGGGCGGGTTCGGGAATATTAGCACGGTGGTCAGAGTTCAGAAAAACGCCTTGCTTGTCCCTCAACGAGCCGTCAACGAACTGCAAGGCGGATATCTCGTTGCGGTCATCGGCAACGACAACAAAGTGAACATTCGTCCGATCAAGGTGGGGCCTAGGGTCGATACGATGTGGATTGTGGATGAAGGTCTGAAGCCAGGAGACCGAATCGTGGCGGAAGGCGTGCAAAAAGTGCGCGAAGGGATGGAAGTTCAACCGAAAGCGTTTCAACAGGGACCAGGAACAGAGCGTGCAAAAATCGCGAGCAACACGCCATAAGAGCTAGATCGTGTACAAGTTCTTCATAAATCGGCCCATCGTTTCAATGGTGATCTCGATCATCATGGTCATTGTTGGCATCGTCGCGATGGTGGGCCTGCCTACTGCACAGTTTCCAAATATTACGCCTCCAGAGGTTCAGGTGAAGGCGACGTATGTGGGCGCGGATGCCCAAACCGTGGAGCAATCCGTCGCTACACCCATCGAGCAGCAGATGAGCGGTGTGGACAACATGAACTACATGTATTCCAACAACGCCAACAACGGCCAACTAACCCTTACTGTGAATTTCGATGTGAAAACCGATCCGAATACGGATCAGATTCTCGCTCAAATGCGTCAGAATCAGGCGGCTTCGCAACTCCCGGTTGAGGTAAACAACTACGGCGTGACTGTCCAGAAATCAACAGCCGCTCCTCTCATGTTGTTCGACCTGTATTCCCCGAACGGCAGTTATGACTCCGAATTCTTGGCGAATTATTCCTACATCAATCTGAACGACCAATTGACTCGCGTGCCCGGGATCGCCAGCGTATCCGTTTTTGGCGCGGGCCAGTATGCCATGCGCTTTTGGGTCAAGCCCGATCAACTGGCTAAGCTGCAGATCACTGTCCCCGAAATCATCAACTCAATCCAGACGCAAAACAACGTCAATCCAGCAGGCCAAATCGGCAGCGAACCTGTCCCACTGGGCCAAGAGTATACGTACACCGTTCGTTCGCAGGGCCGCCTTACCACGGAAGAAGAGTTCGGCAACATCGTGGTTCGCGCCAAAACCGACGGCTCCATCGTACGTTTGAAAGATGTAGCCCGGGTACAGCTCGGCGCTCAAGTCTATAACTTGCAGGGAAGGTTGGATGGCAAGCCAGCAGCCGTTGTTGCCATTTACCAGCTTCCCGGATCGAACGCCATCGCCGCCGCTAAAGGCGCTAAAGCGCTGATGATAGAGGCGAAAAAACGCTTTCCACCAGGCCTCGACTATGCCGTTGCACTCGACACCACTCTTCCTGTTACCGAAGGAATTGTAGAGATCGAACACACCTTGGTGGAAGCTCTAGTCCTTGTGATTCTGGTGGTCTATTTGTTTCTGCAGGGTTGGCGCGCTACTTTGATTCCCTTGCTCGCTGTACCGGTGTCGCTGATTGGGACCTTTGCTCTCTTTCCGCTTTTGGGCTTTTCTATCAACACCCTTTCGCTCTTCGGCTTGGTGCTTGCGATTGGCTTGGTTGTGGACGACGCCATCGTGGTCGTAGAGGCGGTTGAACACCACATCGAACATGGGCTTTCGCCGAAAGAAGCTTCCTTCAAAGCGATGGAAGAAGTCTCCAGTCCGGTGATCGGCATTGCCGTCATTCTATCGGCAGTATTTATTCCCACGGCTTTCATCCCCGGGATTACGGGACGGCTTTATCAACAGTTCGCCGTTACTATTGCCGTCTCCGTGTTGCTCTCTGCGTTTAATGCTCTGACCCTTAGCCCGGCTCTTTCCGCCCTCTTGCTTCGACCTAAGAAACCGGCTCGAGGCCCTCTCGGGAAATTCTTCGCATGGTTCAATCGCGTATTTGGTCGCGTCACGGATGGCTATGTCCGCTGGTGCGGGGTGTTAATTCACAAGATGGGATTCAGCCTGATCATTCTCCTGGGTTTCACCGTCCTGGCAGGGTGGTTTGGCATGAAGCTGCCCACCAGTTTTCTCCCTGACGAAGACCAGGGCTACGTCTTTGTGGCATTGCAGCTACCCGATGCCTCTTCGCTTCAACGCACGAGCTTGACTGCTAAAAAGGTCGAAGACATTTTGCTAAAGACGGATGGCATCGACCACGTGACCAGTGTCATCGGCTATAATATGATCAGCGGGGCTCAGAATACCTTCAGTTGCTTCTTTTGGGTCACACTCAAGGAATGGGGCGAGCGCAAGACCGCGGAAGAGCAATACGACGCTATCAGAGCTCGCCTTAATGGAGAGCTGAGGCAGCTCCCGGCTGGCGTGTCTATCGCCTTCTCGCCTCCCGCAATCCCCGGCGTTGGAACTTCGGGTGGCGTGACCTTTATGCTTGAGGACCGTGCGGGACATGACGTCGCCTTCCTCGCCAAAAATGCCGATATATTCATGCAGGCTGCCCGCAAACGCCCTGAGTTGGCCTCCGTATTTTCTACCATGTTGCCCTCGGTTCCGCAGGTCTTTGTCAACGTTGAGCGGGATAAAGTTCTGGCTCAAGGCGTCAATCTGAGTGACGTCTACAAGACTCTTCAAGCCTTTATGGGAGGCGCGTTCATCAATTACTTCAATCGCTTTGGCCGCCAGTGGCAAGTTTACATTCAAGCCGAAGGTGACTATCGAACGCGGGCTGAGAACCTGGGCCAGTTTTACGTTCGCAATAGCGCGGGCAATATGGTGCCGTTGTCCGCAGTGACTTCTATTGATCGCCGGGTGGGCCCGGAATTCACATTGCGTTACAACCTGTTTCGGTGCGCCCAAATCAATGCCAGTGCGAATACCGGCTACAGCTCTGCTCAAGCCATGGCAGCAATGGAGGAAGTCTTTGCCCAAACCATGCCGCCAGATATGGGCTTTGATTACCTTGGGATGTCTTACCAAGAGAAGAAGGCTCAGCAAGGCGTGTCGCCCGCCGTGATCTTTGCCTTCTCATTTCTTTTTTGCTTCTTGATTCTCGCGGCGCTTTATGAGAGTTGGACTCTTCCCTTTAGCGTGCTCCTAAGTGTACCAATCGCTGTTTTTGGAGCATTTGCCGCCCTCTATCTTCGTCGATTCGCCAGCTTCTCATTCGAGAACAACGTCTATGCACAGATTGGGCTAATCATGCTGATTGGCCTTGCAGCAAAGAACGCCATCCTCATCGTGGAATTTGCCAAAGCTGGGCATGAAAAAGGTAAGTCGCTTGTGGACGCGGCACTCGAAGGCGCCAAGCTTCGATTACGTCCCATTCTAATGACCTCCTTTGCATTCATTTTGGGTTGCGTCCCGCTGTGGAGGGCAAGCGGCTCTGGGGCCGTATCTCGTCAGGTTATGGGCACGGCAGTCATCGGAGGAATGACTTCTGCGAGTGCGATCGCGATTTTCATTATTCCCGCGCTGTTCTACCTGGTTGAGAAACTCGGCGGGGCTAAGCATGAAGCGAAATCGCCTATCGGTGCCACTCCAGAACCAGGGCACGCCGCCGGCGATGACTAGTTTTTACAAGATTTGAGATTGTATGTTTTTAGATGCTATGAAAATGAGCGCGACTATCAACGAATGCGCCAATCAAAACCTGCGGGTCTCCTCTGTTGGTTCCCTTCTAACCGCCGCTGCAATCTTTCTGCTTCTACCAGGCTGCGCGGTTGGCCCGAATTACCAGCGTCCGAGGGTAAGCGCACCAACGGAATACCGCAGCGCCGAAGCCTCGGCTCAGCAAGCATCGATTGCCGACCTTCCATGGTGGGAGGTCTTCAAGGACCAACGGCTTAGAGAACTCGTTCAAACTGCCTTGGCCAACAATTACGACCTGAGGATCGCCATAACGCGTATCGAGCAATCGCGCCAAATCGCAGCACAGGCGCGCGCTCAATATTTTCCATTTCTCAATTATGGGGTGACCGCCAGCGACGGCAAGAACGAGTTTGTGGGGGGGGTAGCACCCAACGAAGGTCAAACACGTGGAGCCTTTGTTGCCGCCGCAAGCGCTGCCTGGGAAGCGGATCTCTGGGGCCGCATACGCCGCGAAAATGAAGCAGCCCGCGCTCAGTATCTCGCAACCGAGCAGGCTCGGCGCGCGATTATGCTTTCTCTTGTCAGCGATGTCGCTCAGGCTTACTTCGAGCTTCTGGACCTGGATCTTCAACTCGATATCGCCAAGCAAACTACGGAATCATTCTCGCAAACGGTGAGTCTTTTTACACACCGCCTCGAAGGTGGAGTCGCTTCTAAACTGGATACGTCCCGCGCCGAAGCGGCTTATGCAACAGCTGCCGCAAGCATCCCCGAATTGGAGCGCCAGATTGCCCTCAAGGAAAACCAGATCAGCGTTCTGCTGGGCAATAATCCTAGTCCTGTTTCGCATAGCGCCAAACTTCTCGATCAGGTTGTGCCGCCGGACATTCCCAGTGGCTTGCCTTCCACTTTGCTCGAGCGTCGTCCAGATATTCTAGTAGCAGAGGAGCAATTGCGATCCGCCAACGCACAAGTAGGCGTTGCGACAGCTAACTTTTTTCCGCGAATTGGCTTGACTGCCCTATTCGGCCGCGCGAGTTCCCCGCTTGATTCTTTGTCTTCCGGCCAAGCGACTGTCTGGAGCATCGCCGGAAACATTGCCGGTCCCATTTACCAAGGCGGTGCGCTCAGAGCGCAAAAACGCCAGGCCGTCGCCTTTTGGGAGCAATCCAAGCTGCAATACGAGCAGACGGCCCAGATCGCTTTTCAGGATGTCTCAAACGCCCTAGTCTCGCGTATGAAATACGAGGCAATTCGCGCAGAGCAGGCCCGCGCCGTGCAAGCCTACCAAGAGTCCGTCAAGGTTTCCCTTCAGCGTTATATCGCTGGCAAGGCCAGCTACTTTGAAGTTCTCGACGCTCAGTTGCAACTGTACCCAGCAGAGAACGCTCTTGCGTTCACTGAACTCAACCGGCGCACGGTCGTCGTGCAGCTTTATAAAGCCCTTGGGGGCGGCTGGAATCTGAAGGATCCAGAGTGGATAGGACCTAAGTCCTAGCGGGCAGTACAAAACGTCTTCGCGAAGCCCACCCCGTCTTCAAAAGGAGAGGATGCAAAGCAAATCTGTCCGTCTTATTCGATGCTATGGTAGCCGCGTTTGTAATAGGGGGCGCTATATCCTGCAAATTTTTCTTTGGGGTAAAGTTCGAGACGGATTTTGTGCGACGCGGGATCCCTTGCCCCATCCTGTCGATTGCTTCTGGACATGGAGCCACGAATTGGCTTGTAAGAGAGAAGATATCGATAGCGCACCGCCAGCCCGATCGTCCGAACGATGCGCGGCAGGTCTTCTTCATCCCGGGCGGTAAAAACGCCGCCTCCCGTTCCTTCCGTCAGAACCTTCATATTATGGGGACCACGCTGTTCGGCAGGACCTATGTAGTCGTCGTCTCGAGCCCCTAGAAAGTTGGGAGGTTGCGGATGCGACCCCGTTCCCGTGGGGGATTGGCTTCGCTTTTTCTCATGTGGAACAAAGATGGCGGGCAGCTCGAACGATGGGCCCGCCATGACAGCAAAAGCCGGAACGTCGGCCTCCTCCAACAGCCTCCTTGTCTCTGGCAGATTATACCGACTGTGATTATCGCCGCCGTCTGTGATTATGACCATGGCGCGATGCTGATTCGCCGCCTCCTGTCGCGCCGTATTTACTCCAAACCAAATTCCATCAAACAAAGCGGTACTCTCATTGGTAGCGGTCAGCAGTAGCGGCAGTCTGCGTTCAAGGTCTTGCTCGTCACGGGTGAAGGACAAGAGCTGTTTGGATCGCTTGCCAATGCCAAATACCGAGTATTCGTCCCTGTCCTGTTGAGATTCTTGCAGAGGGTAAAGGAGCGAAAGTGCCGCTTCCTGAACGAACGGGATCTTTCTTGTCATACTCGAACTCAAATCCGCAAGAATCACGAAGGAAACGGGTACCCGTTCCCTCTCGAAGTAAAGGATGTTCTGTTCAACTCCATCATCGAACAACCGAAAGTCGCTCTTTTTGAGGCTGGTGGCAACTGCACCTTTATCGTCGAAGATGATTACGGGTATCTGTACGAGCTCAACGTTTGCGACAAGGCCTGTCTGTGCGCGCGTTTGTGGATGCCCTAGTGGCGTACCCACCGCCAGAATCAAAAAGCAAAGCGCCAGCAACCATACTACCGCCCGAGTTGCCTTCATCAAACCTCCGAACCTTGCACCTTGCCGTCACCTATACCCTGCCATTTCGATTATGTCAACCAACCCAAGACGCAGTTCGCATCGAGAAGTATTGTGTCTCACTCGGACTTAAAATGGGTATCTGTGGTAGACCTCTGGGCACTGACCTGCGATCCCCGAAGTGACAGTCCTGTATCAAGAGAGCAGCTAGCCTTTGCGAACCAGTTTCGTCGCTTCGGCACCCAGTACAACGAGTACTCGACTGTCAAGCGAAGCTGCGCCTTGTGCAGGGCGCTGAGGGGCGCCTCACTGTCAATATTGGCAGTGTTCCTAGCATCCCCTTACAGATACCGTCTCCAGTCATGGAAATGAGTGAATCGATGCCAAAGGGGCCTGAAGGTCTAGCTCTGAACGAGGCGATTCGCTTGGTTCATCAAGGCGACAGCGAGGCCTTTGCGCTCATATATCGAAACTATTCTGAACTCGTATACCGCGTCTGTTTTCGCATGTTACGAGATCCAACCGAGGCCGAGGACGCCGCTCAAGACGTATTCGTCCGGCTTTTTCTCAAGATCAACACGTTTCGCGGCGAGTCTGCATTTTCATCTTGGCTGTACCGATTGACAACGAACGTCGTTCTAATGCGCTTTCGCCGGAACAAGTTTAAGTGTACTTCACTAGGCGGCTTCACAGAGGATGACGGTGATCCCATCGGCGAGATCGGCGCACCTGACCTACATCTAAGCGGCTTATTGGGTTGGATCGACCTTCAAGCAGCTATCGACGTATTGCCGGACGGCTACAAAACAGCCTTCATCCTGCACGATGTCCACGGATACGAGCATAAAGAAATCGCCGCAATTCTCGGGTATTCCGTAGGAAATTCAAAGTCCCAATTGTACAAAGCCCGCAAGCGGTTGCGAAAGCTTTTGGCCCACATGCCTAGAGGAGGGCATCTTGACACAAGTCTGAAAGCAGTTTGCGTTAACTGAATCGCGGGCGGACACGCGGACTTTTGTTGCGTAGCGTCCCGTCAGTAAAACCGACAATCGCAATGGTCTGTAACTTTTGACAGTTGGGTGCGGCTCTCGTCGGTGACACCCTCTTTAGACTCATGTTCAGGAAGGTTCCATGCGATTAGTCCTCCTTTGCCTTGTAGCTTCCGCCGTGCTCACGTCGGTAAGCCGTGCACAGGCCCCTGTTTTCGAGATTACACCGGTAGAAAGCAAGATTAAATTTGACGTGCAGGCATCGGTAGCTATAAACGGTACTTTCGAGAAGTGGGACGCGACGCTGGCACTTACATCACCCGACATCAATACGGGGGTTTTGGACATCAAGATTCAAGCAGGCAGTGTGGATACTGGAAGTGGCATGAAGAATGGCAAGCTGAAGGGCAAGGACTTTTTCGACGTCAAACAGAATCCCTTGATCACGTTTGTGTCAAAGAAAATTGTACAAACTGGGCAGGACACCTTCGAGGTGGATGGCGACTTCACCATCCGTGGAGTGACCAAACCCGAAAAACTATCGCTGGTGGTCAGTGGCGCTGGTACAGGCTCAGGCGCCATCAAAGGGACCATGGCCTTCGACCGTAAAGATTACGGGATGAACAGCGGTATTCCTTTCATCAAGATTGCCAACCGTGTAGAGGTGACAGTCGACCTCCATGCGAAGCGAGTCAGCGGACCTCCGGTGGACTTAAAGTAATAGCCATCCTGGCTTCAAGAGGCTGTGCCCCATTCATTCGCTGGGAATATTGCACGAAAGATTTCTGAGGATGGTCCAACTCGTTCGCTCCACGATCCTTCATGTGGGATCTATGAGACGGCTGGTACGTGACTGCCGTCCGGAAAGTCTGAGCTCTGCGGCAAATTCGCAAAGGAGCGTCTCCAATGGAACCTCCCATTCCGCCTCTACTTTATGCTGTGCTTCTTCTCATCGGGATGCTGCTTATGCTGGAAATCGGCCGCCGTCTTGGTGTCCGTCGCCGTCCGAAAGAGTCGGAAGGCGAGCGCGGTGGGCTTGGAACGGTCGAGGGCGCAGTTTTCGCGCTGTTTGGCTTGATGGTAGCGTTCACCTTCTCAGGAGCGGCATCGCGGTTCAACGAGAAACGGATGCTGACCGCCGAGGAGGTTAATAGCATCGAAACCGCCTATCTGCGGCTGCACTTGCTGTCCCACCAGGCCCAGCCTGCACTTCAGGAATTGTTTCGCTGCTATGTAGACTCAAGGCTGGAGACTTACCGCAGGCTCCCGAATATGTTGGCTGCTGAAATGGAGATGGCCAATTCCAAGAAGATCCAGGAAGAGGTCTGGACCGAGGCGGTAGAGGCTACTCGACTCCCCGATTCTCATCCTTCCGCTGGTCTGTTGCTGCTCCCTGCGTTAAACAACATGATCGACATCTCCACCACCCGCACAATGGCGCTACACCTTCATCCTCCGAGGATCATCTATGCTTTGTTGTTCGGCTTGGGGCTCATCTGTTCCTTGTTGGCTGGTTTTCGTATGTCGAGTGGCCAACACCGGAGTTGGCTGCACATCCTAGGCTTCACGGTACTAACGGTTATCATCGTCTACGTCATGCTCGACGTCGAGTACCCCCGCACGGGCTTGATCCGACTCGAATCCGCCGACCAGCTGCTAGCCAATCTTCGCGAGCGTATGAAGTGACGATATATAGGTTATAGAGTCCGCAACGCAGACCTTCTTAGGCCCGACACACTGGAACCTCGCAGCCACAGGTTCGTTGCCATCCAGCCCGATGTAATACCTAGTCTGCATAGGGAGCCTGCTCCTTGGTGTCTCTGAATCAGCTCCGTCGCCGAGTTCAGCTTTTTGTACACCAGGCGCTCCTCCTTCGACCTATAAATTCAAACCTATCAAGGAGTTAAACCCTAGAGCTTCACTGGAACGCGAGGAAGGACAGGATAGCTAGGTATTCGGCAAACAAGATCAAACCCGCGACATAGAATATCTGCCATACTCTAACCTCCGTTGACTCGCTAGACTTACTGGTCTGGCTTACCATATTTCCACCTCGCTCTCGCCATCCCGGCACTCAAGTGCCGATCTTAGATTCCACTGTCCGGTACCCGGCTAACCAGGAGTTGGCGGTTCTGGGGACACTAAAGCAGGCTGACTGGATGAGCGCCGGGCCGCCTCAATTAGTTGCTTGATCTGTTCGGCACGGGCAGTGCAATGGGTGAGATCGGCGTCCGACAACCTGCCTTCAAGCATTCGAAACTGATCGTTTATCAGTATGAGCACTTCGGCAAGCGTCTCTCGTTCTTTTATCATTATGAGTCCAGTCCTGATCTTATGACCTCTATGTGCGTCGGGGCCATGCCTGGCTGAGTCCCGGCGTGGGTACTTCGACGAATGCGCCGACTCTTAGCCGAATTGTTCTCATACCTCCTCCCGTGGTCACATGTAACTGGCAAAAGTGACAGACCAATGCGCTCGCCAAAGATAGAC
Organism: Candidatus Sulfotelmatobacter sp.; assembly: GCA_035279505.1. GTDB lineage: Bacteria > Acidobacteriota > Terriglobia > Terriglobales > Acidobacteriaceae > Sulfotelmatobacter. The sequence continues at coordinate 55,515 of DATEHP010000202.1, forward strand.
AGAACCGGTCCATCATTGAGGTATCAATGGATGGGTTATGACCGGTTTTATTGACGGGAGATAAATAAACTATTTGCTAACGTAGTTGGGACGTTTATCGAAAAATAACAACTCGATTGTCGACTAGAGTTTGTCATCCGGTTTTAATCGATGATGCGCCGTCCGCGTTTTCTAGGGGACACGTACCTTTGAGGCCTGGAACGGAGGCACTCCGTTTAAGTACAACGCACGTATCGAGGCCACTTGGCTGGTTGTTGCACTGAGCTGGCTAACGTCGGTTATTCCGTCAAAGGCAGTGGCATTTGCGTACGTAAAGACTTGGGGCGTAAGGCTGAGCGTTGGATTCAACGTATTGATGTAACCCGGAATATTGGCAAGCGTGAAAGCGTTTCCGGTAACTGAATTTACCGTTCCCCTCAGCCGCGACCACCGCAGAAGCACATTCGTCGCCACCGCGGCGATTCCATTATTCCCCGACGTAATCCCTTTAAGTTGCACACGAACTGTTTGTCCGGCAAGCAAGTCGCCACTTCCGGCAAATAATGCTCCCAGGCTCAGGTTCTGTGACGAGAGTGTCTTGGTATCCACCGAGAAGAGTGTGCTCGAGTCCGTGTTCAAGAATATGCTTGTGCCATAGGTTGCGTTGGAACCGGCTAAAGGGGTTGTGGATGAGATTGGCACTTTGTCCTGGATGATCATGCCGACTACCGCGGCGGTGCTCGTGGGATAAATAATGCCTTCCACCTCATCCACCGCGACCGCGTCCAGCACGTCAATCTCGCTCGCCGTCAAGCTGCCTGAGGAACTGAGATCGGCGTCGAGGCTAACTGTGCTGCCGATCGTTATACAGGCAGCAGCGGTTCCCTGACACTTGCTATAGGTCACAGGCGCAAGATCGAATTCTGTGCCGGAAGAAACCGCGGCAGTCATGCTATTGCCGGTAATTTTCGATTGCACCGTGATGCTACTCGAACTCGCCGCGGTCACCACTCCGATGAAATCTTCGATAATGTCCACGCTCCCGGGAGGGACCCCGGCCCGAACAATGGTTGTGGCTGTCATGACATTTGGCTGATTGAAATCCACCGTTATCCCGTTGTTTGAGGTGATGGCGTTGCGAATATTGAAGTCCAACCCCACCCATTGATGCTGATTCTCGGTGAGCGTAAGCGAAATCGGTACTTGAATCGTTGTGGCCGCACCGGAAGGCAAGGCACAAACCGCGCCGTTCGCGCACTTTCCGACCGTCGCGCCGGAGGTGTTAATGAACACTCCGCTTGAGACAGTGACGGTAACATTGATTGACGTGTACGCCCCCGCGGGAACAGATAGATTTGAGCCAACCAAGCGGGAGTCCGTTTGCAGGAGTGCCATCTCATAGGATGTGGGCGTGATCGGCACGGTCACTAACGTTCCAGACGAAGGCGTAAGCGAGACTCCAGCAACGGAGAGCGTGAAACTCAATATGGAAACGCCGGCGGGTGGCAGATCGCGTAGAGTAATACTCAAACTCGCGCTCCCACCACCGCCACAACCCAAGCATCCGCCGTTCTTCGGCCCACTGCACGATCCCAAAACGAGAACCATGACCGACAAAGTGAAGAGAAACAGCGTTTTCATTTTCATGATACAGGCGAAAACAGAGTTCAGATTTCAGGCGAAAGCGGGGCGCAACGCAACTCTTGGGAGATTCGACACGCTTCGAGGGGAAATCCTGCCGCTTTGACCCTCGCGGGGCAATTGTCAAAAGTAACAGGTAGTGCGTGTGACGAGCACTGCGCGACTGACCAACTATTGTCTTTTTTTTGACTTTTCTAGGAACGCGATTGAGATGTAGTGCCTAGTGAACGCGGTTACCTGAAAGGTGTGAGGGACCGTGCAGAAATACCTACTCATTCTTCTTTTCTACGTTGGCCGCCTGAGGCCCTTTTGTGCCCTGCACGATCTCAAATTTGACTAAGTCTCCTTCCTCCAAGGTCCGATACCCCTCGCCTAGAATTGCCGAGTAATGAACGAAAACGTCCGGACCATCATCTCGGCCTATAAAGCCATATCCCTTCGTGTTGTTAAACCATTTCACTTTACCAATCATCTTGCGCTGCTCCTTAAGATCGTCCGGGGGCCTTGCAGGGAAATACAAACTGCGGGAATGCCTGTGAAGCCCTTACAGTAGTTGGGTTTGCACGCGGACCGACTCGAGTCCGATAGATCTTCGATGAGTCTGTTTTGAACTCTAGTATGGCGGACTGCGCGACGTCGTTGCCCTAGAGCAGGTACGAAGCTGCTTTCGAGCAGCGACGGAGCAGCTGTGGAGCGTGAAAATGACAATCCAGCGGTTCGTCCTAGGCTAAACAGCCTCGTCCTGTTTTCATTTTCCAGGGACAGACGCTACGGCCTTGAAAGGGAAGGTACGGATATGGATGTAGGAAACCGACTCAAACAGTTTAGGGAATTGAAAGGACTGTCCCAAGGCAAGATTGAAGGCCGCACAGGGCTGCTTCGTTGCTATATCTCGCGCGTGGAGAACGGACACACTATTCCGTCCGTCGAGACCCTTGAGAAGTTCGCAGGTGCATTAGAAATGCCTTTGTATCAACTTCTGTACGAGGGAGAAAAACCGCCGAAATCGTCCAAGACGCAGGCGCAGGAGATAGATGATTGGGCCTCTCGGGGCAAGGGCAGGCGCGTCTATTCAAAATTACAAAACGCACTTCAGAAAATGTCCGCTTCAGACAGAGCCTTGCTGCTTTACATGGCCGCCAAGATGGCTGGCAAACGGCGTAAGTCCCGTATAAACGCGCCAACCGAGCTGCTCGTTCCAGAGGTCAGGAATTAAATCGGGCCCGGGGAGCTCCCCGCCTCGTTAAAGGCTCCAAAGGGTCCGATTGGAAAGGGGCGGCGCGCCGAGCCACTATCTTTGTTGGACTTACTAGGTCGGGGATGCAATTTCGATCCCTACCGCACTACAAAATGCCCAATGTTTTGGCAGGTGTGCCGTACAAGATGACTCGCGGACTGCGTTCCCAGTGTTCTTTGAAATACCAAAGCTCCACGCTTTCGAGGACGCGGCCCTCCCCGGTGAGGCTGATCACGTGGGTTCGTCCTTCGGAGGAGGCACGGCCGTCGATCACCAACACCTCGGACGTTCCATTAGAATAATAGACGACCACGCGCTGGATAAAAATGGGCTCGCTCACCCGCAACTGAACAGCGCGAAACGGGCCCTGGCGAACACCGACCTGGATCCTATTATGATCCTGAGCGCCGTCAATATGCGTGTCGGCAAGGAAGTCCCAGACTACACCCCGGGAGTAAAGAGAGGTTGCGAAGACAAGAGCCAGCAACGCCAAGAGGGGCAAGACAACCAGTTTTTTCAGCATCTAAGGGTTCCAGCTCCTTCATGGTTCTAGTACCACCTATAGAAACACTAGCCGGTCGCCCTTCGCCAGGCAACAACTGCGACTTCGGCTTTGCACAATGACTAACGATGCCGATGATTCTGTTGTTCGCGATATGAATCTTGGACTCCAAGAGGTCCATCCAATTAGTGGACTAATTCCGACAATACTTGAGCCTGGATTAACTTGAATTGTGTATGGGAGACTTTCTCTGCCACAAGCACTCCGTCATCGCAAATCACTCGAATGCGGTCGCCAATATTCAACACTTTTGTGAATTCCTTGAGTTCTAAGCGCTCTCCACACAATTCTATCTGTACCTGATGACCGATCTTCGCCGATTGCCCACCTTCAACTTGATCGGGTTGGTGCCCAGGAGTAATTGATCGAACGATTTCGGCCGAAAACGGCCAAAATCTGCTCGCGGTCTTCTTGCACCAGTCTAGCGCTGCTGACAACGCCAATCTCATGTTCCAGATTCCCCATCTTTTCGACATCGTCCGTCTCCCTTACCGCAGTTACTTCCCCCCCCCCCCAAAATATCTCCCCGGTTATAAGAGCATGTAACGCCAGGCGGATACTGTCGTTGCGCGAGAGCAAGAAACACTAGGAGAATTGATGATATCCGGGTTCGTCGCCAGCAGTTCGCGGAGGTAGCCGGCCTTGTGCAATCGCTGCGTGTTATAGCTCACGCCTGCTTCCATGATCAGCATGCTGATCTTGTTCTTCATCTGCACAATCTGCCAAACCAACAGGCTGCGTTATCGCGGCGTGCGGCACGGTTCGCGAATCGCCATCGAGGCCATGTAGCATTCCGGCAGAAAATCGCAGCGCGGGAAGTCGCAAGTTTTGCTGGCGTGCATGTGATCGTTCTTCTTTTTCGCCACGGCAATGGCTCGCGGCATCAGCGCGTCGCTACCTTCAACGCCTCGGCATTGGCTGCAAGTGATCGTAGACCCACGCGGCGAAAACCGTGGCCTCCATCGGCTGTACTACATGGCCTGCATGGAGGAGCCTTCTTGGTGTCTCGGAATCAGGTGCGGTCGCTGAGTTAGTTCAGCTTTTGTACACCAAGTGCTCCTCCTTCCACTCATACATTCAAACAAACTGATCAGGAGTTGAGCTTCCGTTCGTGCCTCTCCTGCTATCTTTTTCAGGTCTTCACCCGATTGTGAGGCAGGCCTTCTCTGCCTGAAACTGCCTAAGAGGGAAATACGTCTCCGTGGGGCGGGACCTCGTTTCTCAGTCGGGGGTCTGTATGCCCTGCAAATTGTGCGGATCAGTTAACCAGCGCAAGTTCAGCGGAGAGATAGGTATCCATTCTCCAGGACTGAAAAACATTGATAAGCCCGCCGTGTGGGTATTTCCAGAGCTTGTCATTTGCCTGGATTGTGGCGCCGCGGAATTCGCTCTGCCGGAAGCCGAACTGCGGCTACTTGCGAAAGGCGATGCCGCGGCGGCGGGTTAACCCAGAATTGAGTCTTACTATGTCAGTGAGAATAAACGGCTGAGTGCTCTGCAGAGATGCTTTGCAGAATGTGCTCGTCTTCCTCGCCGTGAAAACTGCTCAATGGATATGCGCACAGGATATCTACCTTGTGTGTTTTGGCTAGGTCGTTGCAAAGTTGTTCAATCTGAATAGCCGCGTCCGCTTTGCCTTCCGCCCACAGGAGAGTGACGCCTTCACCGAAAATAGCAACGCGTGGATGTTCGGCCTTCGCTGCATTCGATGTTGACCCAATGAGCTTGGTAAAGCCCTCAAAAAATCGAGCCGTGTGAGGCCGGTCATGGACCATGAAGGTGGAAAGTGTGTCGGCAGCATCCAATGAAATGTAGGTACCCTGTCGAAGGGCGCCATCTGTATCCACACCCCCGGCTTTCAATCTCTGAAGAAGACTATCCCGGTGTGCCTGCGTGGCGACGACAATTGCCGCGTCACCTGCATTGAGAGCTGCCGCGATAAAGCGAGTAACGCTATCTAGAAGAACCGTGTCATCAGAATAAAGCAGAACCTCATGGCAGTGAGCGGCTTTTTCTCGTGACGTGCCGGTAGATTCGTAGCCTCTTACGCTGCTACTGACAAATTGCCTGCCACGAAGAACCGCATCCGCCGCAGGGAGTAGTGCGTGTCGAGCATCTGTCTTACAAACGTAACCCAGGGCTCCCGCGCTCAGAGCTGCCTGCACTACATCCAAAGAATCGTACAAACTCAGGAAGATTATCTTGGAGCTAGGGGAGAAATGTCGAATTCGCCGGGCTGCTTCGATTCCATTCAGTTTTGGGAGACCTATGTCCAGCACGATCAAGTCCGGCTTCAGTGCTTCGGCCTTCTGAACGGCTTCTGATCCATCCACAGCTTCGGCTATGACTTGCCATTGTGGCCGTGCCTGAAAAAGCAAACGGACTTGTCGTCGCCAGCCCTCATAATCATCAGCTACGAGAATGCGAATTGATGGCAATGGGTGCTGCTCCATTTCTGTCCTTGTGTAAGAACACGTCGCGTGCAAATAAGTTGCACAAGCTGCAACGCCACTGCGCCTGTCGACTTGCCCCCGGAAACTGCAGGATGGATCATTGCGAGGAGCACTCGCGCTGCCTACCAACCACTATCTCATTTCCCCGGTTTCTAGCAACGTGGTTACGGTCTAGTCTCTGCAGCGGTTACTGGACATCTCTAGCAATGTCGGCCTGTGAAACAATATAGCGGGCCGGCTTCGGCCCGACCCATACATCTCTTCGATCGCAACTTCGACAATGATTATATCTTAGAACTCCCCCTAGGATCTGATTGTGTACAGCCGTACAAAGCGGTTCGCCATTGGGAAGTGCTGTCGGATCCCTGGTGGGAATTCAGTGCTTCAAGGAGTCGTAAGCAATAGGGAGAGGGAATAAAGAAGCTGAACTTGAAAGCAGTGGTTGTGGGACCCACAACATCGCCGCATAAAACTTAGTTTATTCGCTGAGGCGCTGTTCCTCTTTTGGGGGTAGTGACACTTCGACTATCGTGCCCTTCAGAGGCCCCGATATAACCTTGCACGTTCCGTCGAGAGCCCATACGCGCTCGCGCATGCTGATGAGCCCCATCCCTCCACTGTGCTGTTGCTCAGGAGTTATGCCAACTCCGTCGTCAACAATCCGCAGCAAGACATGTCCGCTGAGTACCGCCAACTCCATTGACGCAGCTTTAGCATGGCTGTGAGTGACGACATTTTGTAACGCTTCTTGCGCAACACGGAACAAGCAGTGACAAATATCTGATGGTAGGCAAGATGGCACACCTTCTTCCGAAAAGGTAATAGTGAGGGCGCTCTTCGAGCCAATATCCCGGCACAGCTTCTTGAGGGCCCCCACAAGTCCCAGGTATTCGAGGGTGAAAGGGTGCAATTCGTGCGATAAGTCGCGGGTGGCGTTGGAAACATCTGAAATTTGATCGTAAAGTCTATCTAAAACCGGCCTCTCAGAGGCTGTGAAATCAGATCGAAGCTGGTTAACACTGAGGCCCACTAGCGTCAACTGCTGGACGATGCCATCGTGCAGTTCTCGAGCGATGCGGTGACGTTCCTGCTCCTGTGCATCAACCAGCTTGATTCGTGTCCCCCTCAGCGCTTGCTCACGAACAGATCGCTCAGCGATTAGAGCCGACAACAGCAACAAGGGAAATGCGAATACCATTAGCAAGATATGCAGTGATAGCGCGTCATCAGCCACTGACAGGCTTCCAAACGGTCCTCGGCCAGGCATACCATTGAAGACAGAAATCAATGCGACAGCCAACATCGATGCGCTGAGACCGCCCGGCCCAAATCTCACAGCGGCCCAAAGCAAGAGCGGTAGCGGGGCGTAAATGAATGCCGGGATATTTCCCGTTGCGCCTTCGCGGCTGAATACCAGGAGGCTGACAACCGCTATAGCCAGTGCTAGCGTAACTGCCTCGATATACCGAGCGGAGCTTACTCCGCGGAACGAGGAAATTCCCTTTACGCCAAAGGTCACAATCGTCGGTACAATGATTAGATTGGCGGTCATGTTAGAGGTGAGACGCGCCGTCCACAGGGTCCAATAATCGGGACCCAGTCCGGTGAGAACCGTGCTGGCCGCGTCCACGAATGATGTCACCAGCGTCGGGAGGAGAACGCCAAATGCCATGAAAACGAAGATTCCCCTCACGCTCTCGAACAATGGCTTTTCTTTTTTGAAATAGCGGATGCAAGCAGCACCCAGCAGTGCTTCGCCGCTGTTTCCCACAAACCATCCCAGGGAGGAAAGCACCGGTATGCCCGTTCTTAGCTGAATAAATAGATGAGCAGGCAGCACCCCTAATAAAAGAACCCACCAGATTCGCGGAGGAGTCAACAAGAAAACGGCAAGTAAGATTGCATTTGGGGGCCAGAAGACTGCGATGGGTGAATGCGCAGGAGTGAAGAAAAAACCGATTTGTGATCCCACATAGTAGCTGATCGCTACTAACAACGCGATCGCTGATGTGGGCAAGAAGCGCGGGTCTGAGCGAACGGTCTCTTGGAGGACTGCATCGGACTGATTTGAAACGGTCCGGAGCTCGGACAACGGAAAAATGAAGCTATGGCTCAGAGACCACTCCTCCTTGCTGAAGCAAATAGTAATAGAATCTAGTAAACGTTTGCAAGTTCCAAGATACCAGTCCCGTAAATCACCCACCTGGTTGAATTTCCGCCCAAGGGACTGTTTCCTTTTCGGCGGCAGCTCGGTTGATAAGGCATGACCGAAGCCCCGTGCAAATATTACGAAGGTGAAACAAAGGATTTGCCATCGGCGGCCGATCTCACCGCCACGATCAAGTCTTCAGCAACGCGGCGTTTAAAAACGTAGCCCAGTGCTCCAGTTTTCCGCGCAGCCTCGACAAATTCCAGACCAGTCTCTACAGAGCAAATCACCACGGCGGGACTCGAAGGAGATCTGGCCAATTCGCGCGTAACTTCGATGCCATTAAGCCATGGCATTTCAAGGTCTAACACGACGACATTTGGCTCGCAAAGGCGAATACACTCCAGCGCGGACCTGCCATCAGCAGCCGTAGCTACAACCTCGAACTCTGTCGCTAACACGGAGACAAGTTTGGCCAAAAACGCCGTGTTGTCGTCAGCCACAACGATGCGCAGTTTCATTCAGCTACAAGACCACAATTACCGAGCATCAACTGGAACTCCGAAAAAACACCTACAGGGGGATGGGTGGACAGTGGGGCGATTATCACACAAATGGGGGAGAACGGGTACTGCACCGCGGGTGTTTGCACCGGGGGTGCTTCATATCATTATCCAACGGCTTCGTCTTCCCGAACCGTTCGGAATTGAAATACTCAGGTCTTTACCGGAGACAAATACCAGCTAAAACCCAATTGCGGCCCTGCCTGACTGATTCTACCGTGTAAACGAGTGGAAATATTCCATTAGTTGCCCCTTGAAAGGGGATGTTTATCGGAAAACAACGGCCCCACGTCTTCCAGGAGTTTTTTACATGAGAACACCAACAGGTCATATCAGGGAAAATGGCAATGACACGATTCGTATCTTAATGGTCGAGGATTTTGCACCTTGGCATCGTTTGGTTACGTCAATTCTGGAGAAAGAGCCTGGAGTGCATGTGGTTTGCAAAGTCACCGATGGCCTAGAAGCGGTCCAAAAGGCCGAAGAACTGAAGCCGGACTTAGTTCTGCTGGACATCGGTCTCCCAAAACTGAATGGAATCGAAGCTGCCCGGCGCATACGACAACTCTCGCCCAGCTCCAAAATAGTCTTCCTAAGTCAGAACAATGACCACGATGTCGTGCGAGCAGCTTTGGGAACAGGCGCTTCGGGTTATATTCAAAAGACGAATGTCCTAAGCGAACTACTGCTTGCCGTGGATGCGGTTCTTCGTGGTGAGCAATTTGTCGGCAGCAGCTTAAACGGCTTCAAGTTCACCGATTCCTTAAGAACCGAAGCGCCCTCATTGCCATGAGCCTCTGTTCTGATGACGAGAAGATTCCGTTCTATGTCACACTGCCGCAGCGGCATCGCCTTTCACAAGTAGGAGCAGTTCACCTTCCAACACAAAGAATTCCACTGTGCCACAATCCAGACCAACTTAGGCCGTCAAAACCGGAACCCGCCATCAACTTACACGTCAGACACCAACGACAGGCAGCACCTTTTTAGGATGTTTCGGTACCAATGCGAGATTCAGCCCTTCCCTGGTTTCCCTGGAAGAATGAATTCACTGCTCAGCAGATACTGATACAGAGAATCCAGCGGTCCTGACGGATGCAGGTTTTCAGCAGTGACCATGCCATTTGTCTCTTTCCAGGTCCAGCCCCTCAGTCCCGCTACTTTTACTCGTCGTTGCACATCTTCCGCCGACATGGGATAGACGCTTACCCGGACATTTTGGGTGAAGAGCCTGGCGATGCCTTCTAGCAAACTTCCCGCCAGGTCTTTGTAGCGATCTTCAAAGACACGCGCAAGCACCGTCAGTCCGATCGCGAAGTGAATCCGCGATTTCGTGTAGCGATTCACGTACGCGGTCATTGTGTAGAGCTCGCGCGCACGGAACAACATCACGCCGTAACCCAAGTTGTACAGCGCTTCCACGTGTCCCACGATCTCTTTGGCAGGCACTTCTGTAAGTCCGCCGTTTGCGCCGCCGATCGACAGACAAAACAGTCCGAGACCCCCTGTGGCCTCTTTTAGCTCTTCCTCGGGCAATTGAGCCAAGGTGTCCCGGATCAGGTTTGCAGGGAGCCGACCCATGTTGTCGAACTGGCCGGGAGCCAATACCAGCGCTCGTTTGTAGAGCAGTTCGTTGGGCGGGACGAATTGGTTGTTCGCGGGAAAGACCACAGCTTCCGCGTATCCGCCTGCCACAAGAAAAGCATGGAGCTGGTTGCGGTCCCAAGACTCGAAGGTCGGTCCTTTCAATTGCACGCAGTCGATTTCCATTCGCTGTAATCCGAGGTCTTCGAATACCCTGGCGAGGAACTCCCCGACCGAACCATCTGTATGATAGGCCGCATAGATCAGGTTCACGCCGAGGACGCCCACCGCTTCTTGCTGTAGCACATTGCTGGAATCCCGCAGGTTCACGTGCAGAATCACGTCATTGGGGGCTCCGTTCGGTTGGGTCTGGAAACGCAGTCCCACCCATCCGTGACAATCATTAGTTCCCGCATAATTGCGAGCGGAAATCGTATCGACGAACGAGAAAAGCTTCGTATCTGCTCCACGGCTAGCTTGCAGTTGTCCTAACAGTTGCTCCCACTCGCTGTTGAGCATGGCTAGTAGACGAGGTTTAGAAACGTAGCGGGTCCCCACTCCGTAGAGGTGGTCGCTCACTTCCTTGTCATAGGCCGAGATTGTTTTTGCTACCGTGCCGGAGGCGCCGCCCACACGCAGAAACCAGCGAGCCACCTCTTGTCCCGCACCGATTTCCGCGAATGAACCAAAAATGGTGACGTCAAGGTTGAGGGAAAGTGCTTTTTGATGTGTGTCGTACTTCTCGCGAGTAGACATGTGCTGTCTCCACCGTAACCACACCGATATTGGACGCTGACCGTCGACCTCGCAAACACAGGTAGAAATGACAGGTAGAATCGAACGGGCGCGCGAGAACCGCCGGAGTTAACCAAGAATGGACATTCTATTTCACTGATGAAGATGCGGTCGAGGCCAGCGAATAGAGGTAGTGGAGCATGCCAATGGCAATGAGAAAACCGCCAACACCTACGAATAAGATAAATCCGATCGGACTGCCACTCAGTAGGCAAAGGCCTTCGACAACGAGGCCGACGATGAGGGTCATTCCAGAAATTTGCAGCTTTCGGTCAAATGCATTGGTACTCAGCATCAGCTACCGCCTTTCCAGAATTTGGAATTTTTTAGGTCCTTCACATCACTTGGCGATCTCGCTGCGGTGTTTTCAAAAAACGCTTCGGTTAACAATTGCGTCGGACATCGTCCAAAGGAAACTGTCCTCAAATGCAAGTGCCTGTTTGGAGCGCTCGTAGCTACGAACTCAACGGATGACAATGCATTCCATTCCAAGCAGTTGGCCAAGCTTGCATAGTTTGGTGGAGATGTGGCCGATGCCGATCGCGCAATGATGCGCCGGACCTTCGGCGTTCCAGGCTTCCATGAACCTTCTCGCTCCCATCGAGAAACGGTACCGGCTGTTGGTGTTACCAATTTCGAGAATCGGGCCGGGCTCGGAAATGCCCTCGGCAACGAGTAACTTGAGCTGTCCATCAGCCGTTTGAACAACCGAGAGCAGCGTTACGGGACCACGCTTGACGGACATCTCAACTGAGAGCCCGCGGCCGACCTTGCCGTGGTAGACACTCAGCGGGCGAACCTTAGTCTTACCGTGGGCAATAGCGATGTGACCCGGTCCATCGTGTCCCATCAATATGACATCGTCGTCGAAATCAACCGCATAGTATTCCGTGAAGGAACCACCAACTCCGAAGCAGTCCATGATTTTCATGGCTTGAGCGTTCTTGATTTCGTATTCGCCGGCCACGGGTATGCCTCGCGCCGTAAGCAGGCTGCTGCCCAGGATGATGGAACTGATGGTGTCCTCGTTTTCAGAGTTCTCCGTCCCTTTGTAGTAGTACGCGAGTGATCCCAATCTGTGAACTTCGACCAGCCGATCGAGCGCGACCGAGGTGCGTGCGGCGCGTTCTAATTCGACCGGCGGACAATCCGGCTGCACGTCGAAGCTATCCTGGAAAACCTGGACACGATCGCTGATCTCCTGACTGGAGACCTCTCGACACAAATCCGCGAGTTCGTCAACCTCAAGCATTTCAATGTGCCCCCCAAAATAAGCGCACTGTTGCGTGAGGTCAGAATAGATGTCGAGCATCCCGCCGTAATAATGACCCATGGCTCCCAAGCGATTGTGTTCCATCGTGTGAGCGACGCGGCCCGCTTCGATCCATGCGGAGATCTCATCCCACGCCTGTGAGTCGTTGTCGAGCACGCCAGTGACTTGAAAAAACGGAATATGGCAACGACGAAATACGTTCGCAATTTCAGGCACGGGACATGCCTGGCAATAAGCTAGCCATTCGCCAGTCATTCTGGTTCGGTCACCAATTTGATTGAAGGACTTGTAATCAATCGCAGCGGAGGGCGACAGATTAAGGAGGATCACGGGCACTTTCGCACGTCTTACAACCGGAAGGACAGTGGACGACAAAGCGTAGGTCGTGACGTATAGGAAGATTAGATCGACATCGTGCCGCCTGAACGAATGGCCGGCCGCCTCCGCCTTTTCGGGGGAATCCACCAAACCTAGATTGATAACCCGGACGCCCGTCCTTTCTAAGCGGTCGGCCACCCGTTGGGTGTATCCCGTCAAACGCTGCTGCAGTCCCTCAAATTGAGGCCAGTAAGCGTCGAGCCCAATCCCGAAGAGCCCCACCGTGAATTCGTTGACCCTGGAGTTCTCGCTCATGATTACATGCACTCCCCAGTGATGAGATGGCGGCGCAGAACTGCGGTCCGATTCTATAGCAAAAAATATTTACCTATTGAAAAAAGACCGTAAGCAGCCTAATTTATGCCTCGCGGGCGCCTGGCACCTTGCCGAATTCGCTAATGCGGTCTCGTAGGGAGCATCTCATGAAGCGTTCTGATTTATTTCCGTTGCTGCTTGTCCCTTCGCTAATGCTCGCCGCCCCAGGACGGTCCCTGGCACAAGATGCTCCCGTCCAAATTGCACCCCATTGGGACAAGATACTACAAGAATCCAGGACAACTCCCACGTTGCAAGTGGTCGTAAATCCACCACTGCGCCGAGGAACCCCGGTGCACGACAACGCGTTCCAAGCGTTACATGATCTCGGGGCTGACTTCGTGCGATACGTTCCTTGGCTTCCATATCCGCGGCTTGGTGTAGCAGAGTTAGAACCGCCGAAAGATGGCAAGACGTCCTGGGATTTCTCCCTTATCGATCCCATGACGATTGATTTTCTGGAGGCAAACAAGGGTCACTCAGTCGTCCTTAATTTCAGTACCATCCCTCAGTGGATGTACAAGACCGACAAACGCATCGCGTATCCGGACGATCCGAATAAGGCGGTATGGGACTACGAACAGGGGACAGACTTGCGGGACATCACGTTCCAGGAAGTTGCGGACTACTATGCGCGACTCTTGTCGTGGTACACCAAAGGTGGATTTACGGACGAGTACGGAAAGCGGCACGAGTCCGGTTATCACTACTCGATTCCCTACTGGGAAGTTCTCAATGAAGTGGACTTCGAGCATCGCATGACACCGCAAACTTACACGCGGTTGTACGATGCGATAGTGACGGCCATGAAAAAAGTTCAGCCAGAGCTTAAATTTGTAGGCGTATCCCTTGCCACACCGGGCCAAAATCCAGACTTCTTTGAATACTTCCTGAATAGCAAGAACCACGAGTCAGGTGTGCCATTGGACTACATTTCCTACCATTTTTACGCGGTGCCCACGCCCGATGAGACGCTAGACGTTCAGCAACATACCGTCTTTGCGCACGCCGAAGGCTTCCTAAACACGGTCCGTTATATCGAGACGATTCGCAAGCGACTTTCATCCCGAACAGGCACCATGATTAATGAAATTGGGATCATTTCGGCCGATGACATTGCACAAGTTGATCCAAATCATGTCACAAAACCCATCCCTGATTCGTATTGGAATCTTGCTGGCGCCGAGTATGCGTACATTTTTGCGGAGCTTACACGGTTGGGGATTGACGTAGCGGGAGAATCACAATTGGTTGGCTATCCCACACAGTTTCCTAGCGTATCCATGGTGGATTGGGACAACGGAAAACCGAACGCCCGTCTGTGGGTATTGAAGCTCTTGCACGACAACTTTGGTCCCGGCGACAAGATTGTGGAGCTTACGCTTGATCATCCGTACCTCACCAGCCTTGCAGTGGTAGCCAAGGCAGGCAAGCGCAAGATGCTTCTGGTGAACAAACGCGATCGAAATTTGGAACTATCGATCGCGGGAGCCGCAGGCTGTCGCTTCGACTATGTGGACGTTACAACGGGACTTCAACCTCCGGCCTCCGCCAAACTAGCTTCGGACAAATTGATGATTCACGGTTTTTCCGTCGGCGTGCTTACGTTCCCATAAACCACGTATTCTAGGTTGTCGTGAAGCACCTGAATTGGGAAAGCCAGGAGGTCCAATTGCCTAGAGTTGCCTTTCGATTGCGAATTAAGGCCGGCAAGGAGGCGGAATATGACGCCGCGCACCGGAATGTTTGGCCTGCCTTGCTGTCCAAATTGAAAGAAGTTGGGATTTCCGAGTATTCCATCTTCAGGAGAGAGCAGGATTTGTTCCTGGTCATGCAGGTCGATAACTTTGACTCTGCGTGGCGCGCCCTCGACAACGACCCTACTAACCTGAAATGGCAACAAGAGATGGGAAAACTATTCGAGCCCGTGCCCGGGCTGGGCCCGGGAGAGAAATTCGCAATGATGAAGGAAGTCTTTTACATGGAGTGACTGCCCAGGTGCACAGCCTGGATCACTTGCACGGGGCCAAGAAGCCCAGAAGGTTGGAGCGGGGCGTTCGCCTTATAGAACTTCGGCGAAGTGAAGGTATAGGTCTTGGTGGCGTTTGGCTGGCGATCGCCAATGATGCGATTCGCCCACCCGTTTGTGACTTTGATTTCGATGGTATTGGCACCAGGATGCAATGCGGGAGTGGCATCCACTCGATAGGGGGTCTTCCATACGATGCCGAGAGGTCTGTCGTTTACCCAAACTTCAGCAAGATTCTTGACCTCTCCGAGATCAATCCACAGTTCGGCACCTGGCTTGAACCAATCGAAGGCTGCCTGAAGCGTCTTTGTATAGGTTCCCGTGCCCCCGAAATACTTCACGCCCTCGTCCTTGCTTTCCTGCCAAGGAGCGAGTTTCTCCAAGGTGATTTTTGGGGGGGCGCCGCGGTCCGGCTGAAAACTCAGCTCCCATGGGCCTTCGATTGTGGCAACCGAGTTCTCGACGACTCTAAGTAGGGCGCGAGAAGGAGCGCTTGACGGATGCCGGAAGACTACAAAGACTGTTTCCCAGGGCGCCAAATGTAACGGCACCGTAGTGCGTCTATTCGTAGCTTTGTAGCTGGCGGGCTCTATCTTGCCGGTGTCGGCATGCCAAAGTTCCGCTTCCTTGCCATCAATGCGAAAGGTCGTCTCCAATTCCTCGGGACGATCGTTGCGATTGTCCACATAATAGAGGTCCGCATCGGCGAGCTTCCGGTGGACGTATAGCAACTGGGTGTCTGGGTTTGGCTTGGTGTATTCAAAATCCGGCATAACATTCAAGCCAGCAAGAACTTCACCTAACTTCTGGGTGCCGTACACCTTCCCTTTGCCGACATTGTTTCCTGAACCGGAAGGTCCCCAGAGTTGATCCACGATGCTCCGGAACTCCTTGGGATCGTCGCTCAAACTGGGCGTCGCTATCGGCCTTGGACCACAAGCAACCGCTCCGGCCTCCACCAAATCACGAATCTTGCGTAAAACCGGGAGAGACATGTGCTGACTGAAAGGATCGAGGGCGAGCACGCGGTATCTCATGCCGCTGGCAGTAGCCAGTTCACCCTTTTCGACGGTGAGTACATGCACGAGTGCGTCAGCGTTGATGTAGTCAAAGTTGTAACCAGCAGGGATTTCAGGACTCTTCGCGCCGAATAAGGCAGTTAGGTTGGAATCTTCTCCATAAAAGTAAACGATATCAGCGACGAAACGCCCCTGCTGCAAGAGATAGCTGTTGCGCGCAAGGTAGGTCACCCAAGGTTTGGCTTGCTCCGCCCATGTTTCGTTACGGGTGAACCACTGCCCGAAGGGGCCGAGCGCGAGACCCGGTTTTTTGTCAAGCAGTGGCTGGTGAACCGAGGTATGAATGACGAAGCGGTTCAGGCCCATGGCCAATTCCTTGTCAGCGGTGGGTTTGAGTGTGGCCGGCGACCAAGCCCAGGCGCCCGAGGAGGCTGTGAGTGACTCCGCTGCGACAAGATTCTGGCCGTAAAGGTGGGCGACTGATGCGGATTCCCGAACGTCGGCATTGTACCCGTATAGCTCCTTGTTGACGCCGGGAGATTGTGTCCAGGTAGCAGACATAGGAACAGTGTTGCTGCGTTTCACCTGCATACCGTCGCCGATGAACGCCCGGCCCTCTTCGTGTGATTCGCCGTAGTGCCCCATTCCACGCTCTTTCAGAGTCGTTGTGATCAGGTCGTAGTGGTACTCGGCGAGCATGTCGGAAAGTGTTAGACGGAAATCCCACAGAAAACGATCGCTGGATTCCGAGCTATCGATCACTCGCCCCGCCAGAGCGGGCATCCACGGACGCGGATCGTAGCCGCGGCGTTTCGTGAATTCAGCGATCAGGTTGTCAGTCCAGTTCTGCGTGCCGGCTTCCCAGCTATCGTTGATGACATATTGCAATCCGCGCTTGCCCATGAGGGGACCGACAGCACTCTTGTAGTTATCCAGATAAGTGTTCATGTATTCGCGGACATAGTCGGGATTTAGCTTGTCCACTTCGAGCCCAGTTCCTTCCGGCGACGCCGGATGGTTGGTGATGCCTAACAAGGAATAGCCGAAGCGCATGACCATCCAACGGCCCGCGGGTGGGGTCCAATCCAACGAACCGTCCGGTCGCATCTTCGAGGTAAGATCTACAACCGTCTTTTTCGCGATGGCGTCTGACGCAGGGACGTTTGGGGTGGGCGATGCGTAGAGGTCCCTTAAGGTTGCGAATGCAGCTTTTTCCTCGACACGGTTCACACGGGCTCCGGCGTGGAGCGCCATTTCTGAAATTGCATAATCCTTCATCGGCGGCACGCTAAAATCTCCAAAATCGGCGTCGAATTGCATTGCCGGGGGGCCCGTAAGAGGAGGTGGCGTGGTGAAAGTCACTCGAAAAAAGCGCGCGGTTGTTTCCGGAAAAGAAATTGTGTGGACCTGAGCGCCGTCGTTAGGAATTGTGGAGACCTTGCGGTGCGAATGACCGTCATCACTTGCCTCCAAATCGGGTCCCGGTGGGGCCCCGCCCATGGTGTCTTGAAATGGATTGACCGGGCCACCGAGAGCAAAAGTGAGCGCGCGGATTGTCTGCGGCTTGGCAAACTCGAATTGAACCCAAGCCTGCTGGCCTACTGGAGCTTTAGGCAATGCGGTGGTTTTCGTAAAGTCGCCGTCAGACAGTACGAAAGCGTCAATGTTTCCGCTGCTCGAAGTCACCTTCGGCCGCAGCTCAGCATCGGGGACATCACTTCCTGGCGCGGGGAAGGCAATCACCGCGGTGTCGGCATAAAATTCAGGCGGGGCTGGAGGTTTTTCGCCACTGATAATTGCGAGAAAATCAAAGAGCGGAATGTTCTGATAAGGACCGGTGGTGGAAGGTGGTTTGGGAAGCTTGCCTGAGAAAGGCTGGCCTCCCTGGACGTAAGTTTCGCTCCAGACAAATTTTTTCATGCCGTGAGAAGGCTTGACCCAAGGACCGCCGGACTCGCTCCAGCCGGGAGAGCCTGCGATGGCCTCCTCCAACCCGAGCTGGTCGGCAAGGTTTGTCGTATATTGAAACGCGTCTTTCCATTCCGGCGTCATGTAAACGAGACGCTGTTCCACCAATTTTGGTGTGTTCAGCGCGGCATCAAAATTCTGAAAACCGCCGATTCCCACGCGCTTCATCCACTCAAGGTCGAGCTTGATACCTTCCTTGGTTATGTTCCCGTTCATCCAGTGCCACCAGACGCGTGGCTTCGCGCTATCTGGAGGGTCAATGAACCCGCTCTCCAGTGCGTCCCGGGAGGACTGCCCATGCGCGCGAAGCATCAGAAAAACTGTCAATACGAGAAGTAGTGAACCCAGCTTCACAATTTTCCGCGGCCTATGCATGAATCACCTCATTGGGTAAGGCTGTGCTGTAAAAATTAAAAGGCGAATACAAATCTGCTCGGCCAGCAGCCCTTGTGCCTGCCAAAGTTCCGTTTTTCCTGACGAATTCAAGGATTCGCCGTTTTAACCTTGAAACTGTAACTCCCGGGCGGAATTTCGAATTCTTCTTCAGCCCCTTGCTTGCCGATTTTTTTTATTTTTGAATTCCCATCGAGTGGCTCAGTTCCAAGACTCCAGCGAACAACGACTTCGGAACGAACCGGCAGAATTCCTTTTGTGTTGGGTGGAATCGTAATTCTCCAAGTTGCTTCCGCTCCGTTTACGGACCACGCGGAGCGAATCGTTCCGTAGTTGGACTGATAGGAAAGGTCTAAGTTGCCAAGCCGCGAATCGAAGTGGGGGTGGAGGAAGATGGTGTGAAAGCCCGGGTCGGTGACAGTTGTGTCGACGCCCGCAGCATAGCGGTAGATCCAATCCGCAACAGCTCCGTACGCGTAGTGATTGTAGGAATTCATGCTGGGATCACCGCGCATCTGGTCGCCGTTCCAGCGTTCCCACATCGTAGTCGCGCCGTGGCCGATCAGGTATCCCCAGGATGGGTATTCGGTGCTCAACAACAAGCGATACGCAACATCGGTGTGACCAGTATCCGCAAGCGCCTCCAGCAAATAGGGAGTACCAAGAAAGCCAGTGGCAAGCCGCCATTGATTGGCCTTGATCTTGTCCACCAGCTTCTGAGCTGCAGCTTCGCGCCCGGAGTCCGACAGAAGGTTCATCTTTAGAGCAAGGACATATCCGGTCTGTGTATCCACGGGCTTATCGCTGAGCTTTGTATCAGTGCCCGAGGCGAACCGAGGCGGTGGTGGCACACCCCCAATGAATCCGTCTGGCCGTACATACGCCTTATTGAAAGCGTCTTTGATCTTTTCGAAGAGTTCACCGTACTTCTTTTCATCATCACTTTTGCCTATAGCGTGTGCCATCTGCTTCATCAGTGTCACGTCATAGGCCCAATAAGCTGTGGCGACGATATCCTCGGGAGTCGGACCCTCCGGCGAGAGCCAATCACCAAATGGGATCCCATAGTTCTTCTTCCACAAATAATCCGGATTGGCGCTTTCGATGGCAGCGAGGTATTTTTCCATCCCGCGCCAGTTTTGTTCGATGATCGATTTGTCGCCGTTCTGAATCCACGAAGTCCAAGGAATGACCACGCCGGCATCGCTCCATCCGGCGCCAAAACCGGGATGCGGCTGGATCGTGCCTGGAGCAAAAATGCCGTACATGTCCGAGCCCACTTGTGTACCAAGCAGGTCAATTCCGAATTTTCTGGAGAAGGCCGTCAGATCCATGTTGTAGGACGCCGCGCGCCAGAAGACCTGTGCGTCAGCGGTCCAGCCGAGCCGTTCATCGCGCTGCGGGCAATCCGTTGGCACACCGACAAAATTCGATCGCTGCCCCCAAAGGATGTTGTTCCAAAGCTGATTCACCATCGAACTTCCTGTGTGCAACTGCATGGTGAAAGGAGCGTCGGTGTGAAAAGCGACTGCCTTCAACGACTCGGGCGTTGGCTTCCCTGCGTAGCCCAGGACTTCAACATAGCGGAACCCATGGAAGGTGAACCCAGGCTGATACTCTTCTATCCCTTTGCCGGCGGTGATGAAGTGGTCGGTGGCTTTTGCCGTGCGTAGGTTCTCAACATACATTGTCCCATCAGGGTTCAAAACTTCGGCGAATCGCAACTGAATATCCGTGCCTGCGGGCGCCTGCACGCGCAATCGAGGCACTCCGCTGAGATTCTGCGCGAAATCAAAAATAAAGACGCCGGGCTTTGGGTTGGTGATCGCTTTCGCGGTCAGGACTTTCTCCTCTCGGATGGGCTGGAAGTATTGCGAGACGATTTCCGGCTCTAGCGGATGGATTTCCTGGGCCATCTCCCAGTGCGAATCGTCAAACCGCGCAACGTCCCAGCCCTGTTGCACTCGGCGGGCATCATAAGTTTCGCCATCGTAAATCTCCGCAAATAATATTGGAGAGCGGTCAGCTTTCCAGGACTCGTCCGTTACAACCCATTCGACGGACCCATCGCTATGCTCGATTCGCAATTGCGCCTTCAGGGCGGGGGGCGTAGTTCCGTAGTTGTAGCCCTGCCCGAACCACTGAAGCGGCGTGGTATACCAACCTGGCGCGAGATACGCAGCGATAGCGTTCTTCCCTGTCGCAATATCTCCCGTGACGTCATACACCTGATATGCAACGTGTTGACGGAAGTCCATCCACCCGGGCGAAAGAATTTGATCGCCGACTGGCTTCCCATTGATGTGAAACTTGTACGCGCCCAAGGCAGTCGCATAGAGGCGCACCGACTTCGCCGGTTTGTCCACCTGAAAACTTCGACGCAGAATTTCAACCGGACCTGTATTCCACGGCTTTCCTAGTTTTGTAACACCAAAATTTGACGGCGGCGGAACGTAAGCCTCAGCCTCGGTCCAGGAACTGTCATCGAATTGCGGGGTAAACCATTCACCCGTCGCGTTCAGCGCCGACTTCCAACCCTTCCTTCCTGTTGCAAATACCTCGACGGAGCCATCCGTCATTTCGATGTACACCGTAGCACTCATAGGCGTCTGGCCGTTGCCAGGTTGATCTCGCTGGTTCCGGGGAGCATAGCGAGTCACTTCGATCCCGAGAAGGTTTTTCCCCGATCTAACTTCCCCAATGATGTTTTTCCGTACGTAGTGCAGCCACGGCATTTGTCCCCACGGAGGCAGCGGATCGGCATTCAAGACTTGTTTCCCATTGAGCCAGGCGGCGGCCGTGTTCTCGCCGGTCACAAAAAGATCAGCAATCTTCACGGTCTTGGAAACCTCGAAGACCAAACGCAAATCGTGGTGCGTGTCGCCGGAAGCTTGGAAGTTCTCTACCTTGGGATTCGTAACCCAGGCCGCGTCGGCTTCGCGTACGCGTCTGTGCTCGCGCTCTTCCCGTCCAATCCACTTGCCACGCCACTCGCTGGCATCCCGCAGCCCAGTCTCCCACCAACTTGCGTCACTCACAGGATAGGGTTTTCCATCCTTGTCCCAAACTTTCACGCGCCAAAAGTAACGCTTCTCGGCAATCAATGCCGGACCGGCGTAGCTTACTCCTGCTGACTGATCCGATTCGAGTCGGCCGCTATCCCAAACGTCGGGTTTCCCCGCGGCTAGGAGTTCAGAACTTGATGCGACCTGGATCTCGTAAGCCGTCTGCCGGGCCCCAAAGCGATCATCCCGCAGCCGCCACGAAAGCATTGGCGCTTTCGAATCAATTCCCAGCGGGTTTACCAGCGCGTCGCACTTGAGTTGCACCGGTTTTGACAATGGCGACTGCGCCGATCCACTTTGCGGGTGCATTGTGACCAGAAGTAAGAGAAGGATAAGATGACGGAGCGACCAAAGGATGTTTATTACGGACTGATTTTGATTCAAGGCACCCTCCCCAAGACTCATTGCCCCCCCACGCTTGCATTCCCCTGCCAAGCTTTTTCTTGTGCGCTACGGCTCAACGCTCGGCTTGATCACTTGTTTGGTAACTTCACTCCGTTGCGTCTGCGGAAGCGAGTATCAGGAAACCTCGTTTTCTACGTTCAGTGCGATTGCCTTTTGAAGATGCGGTAACGCCTATTCGGGCTTCTGCAAGGACTTGAGTCCGACTGCCAGTGCTAGAGCATAGCACCAGATTGTCAATAGGCAAATATTTTTTGTATTGCAAGAACGGGTCAATCTCCACACAATGAGTTGTTCCAAAGGTGGCGTTTCGAAAGCGACCAACATGGACACTTCACGAAGACTTTTCCTGACTGGATTTTTAGGTACGGCGGCCTCAACGTGTTTTGGCCAGGGAGTGGCCACGCGCAAGGCAGCCGTCCTGCCTCGAGGAAAATCTTCCGGATTGCCGTTTGAAGCGCGATTACAAGACGTCACGGCAAGGGCTGGTTTGCGTCACGTCACGGTCTACGGAGGCATTGACCGCAAAGATTACATCATCGAGGTGACAGGCTGCGGCTGCGCATTTCTGGACTACGACAACGACGGTTGGCTCGACATTTTTGTCCTCTCTGGAGTTCGCTTGTCGGGCACTCCCGAAGGTACGAGCAATCGCCTTTATAAGAACAACCGCGACGGCACATTTACAGACGTCACCAAGGAATCGGGGTTGTTCAAAAAGGGTTGGGCCTGCGGAGTGTGCGTCGGTGACTACAACAACGACGGTTTCGAAGATTTGTTTGTCACCTACTGGGGACATAACGTCCTCTACCGTAACAATGGCGATGGCACCTTTTCAGACCTAACCCAATCGGCTGGCCTCGCTGGATCTACTTATCGGTGGGGTTCAGGCTGCACTTTTGTGGATTACAACCGCGACGGACATCTGGATTTGTTTGTATCCAACTACCTTGAATTCGACTTGGAAAAGGCTCCGAAACCTGGTCAGACAGCGAACTGCGAGTATTCTTCTACCCCGGTGTTTTGTGGCCCCCGGGGATATCCCCACGGTCAGCACTGTCTATACCGCAATAACGGCGATGGCACTTTCACTGACGTCAGCGGAGTGTCAGGTGTCGCGACCGTGAGAACCAGTTATGGCTTCACGGCAATCGCGGCAGATTTCGACGACGACGGCTGGCCTGACATTTTTGTGGCGTGCGATTCAACACCCAGCTTGTTGTTCATGAATAATCATGATGGCACTTTCAGGGAAGAGGGCGCAATCCGCGGCGTCGCCTTCAGCGAGGACGGCCAAGAACAGGGAGGCATGGGAGCTGCAGTCGGTGACTATGATCTCGATGGGCGTCTCGATATCCTGAAAACAAATTTCATGGATGACACCTCCAATCTCTACCACAATCTCGGTAAGGCTACTTTTGAAGACGCCACCCGCCGGGCGGGTCTAGGTGTCGAAAATCGATTTGTGAGCTGGGGCGCAGGGATCGTGGATCTCGATAACAATGGGTTGCCCGACCTCTTCATTGTGACCGGCAACGTCTACGCTGAACTTGAGAAGCACTTCGCCAAATACCCCCTCCGAAGCCAAAGGCTTCTCTTCCGCAATCTCGGGAATGGCCGTTTTGAGGAACTTCTGGAGGAAGCCGGACCAGCGATTGCTGACCCTCATGTTAGCCGTGGCTGTGCCTTCGGAGACTTCGACAACGATGGAGACCTGGACATTCTCATAGTCAATCTAAACGAGCCACCCTCCCTGCTCCGGAATGACGTCACCTCCGGCAATCACTGGCTAAAGGTAAAACTCGTCGGCACGAAGTCGAATCGGAGTGCGATTGGCGCCCGCGTGGTCGTTAAGGTTGGCGAGGTAACGCAAACGCAAGAACTCTTCAGCCAGTCCAGCTTCCTCTCCTGCAACGATTTTAGACTTCACTTCGGTCTTGGTTCCGCGATAAAGGCTGAAATCCGCGTGCGCTGGCCAAACGGCATTTGGCAAACGCTCCCGGAGGTCCCCGCGGATCGGCTTACAACCATTAAGGAAGGCATCGGAATCGTGCCCAATGCGGGATGGAAATAGAACTAGACCTCTTCTGCAGCGCTTCGCAACTCCCTTCACACATCCAGATTCGGAATACTCACTGCGGCACTGTAGAGTCCAGCTTCTGCTTGGTGACCTCTGACCGCGAAAAAAGTTCTCGTGCAGCCTCCTGCTGGCTCGACTTCTGGGTTCTCAGGCGCTGAAACTCAGCAAAGGCCTTTTGCTGCTCGGCTGTATTGCTCAGCGCCATCTGAACTTGCGATAGCCGGTACCAAGACACTTCGTTATCGGCGTTGAGTGCGATCGCCCTTTTCAGATGTGGCAGGGCATCCTGCATTTTCTGCTGAGCAATGAATGCCGCTGCCAGTCCCAGGTGGGCATCCTCAAAGTCTGGATAGTATTTCAACGCTTGCTCGAAGAGTTGCCTTGCTTCTTCAAACTCTCCCGCGTCACGATGCATGTCTGCCAGCTCATACGCGGCGTTGGCATTGGTCGGATCCAGCTCCAACTCACGTTCGAATTCCTTCGCCGCCTCGTTCGCGTCCTCCGTTGAGTGAGCCTGCTGCGACCTTTTCAACAGAGTACGCCCCAATCGGAAATGGATCCCTGGGCGCCCGGGGCCGAGCTCCAAAACGGTTCGGTATTCGCGCACCGCCAGGTCATAGGAGCCCTGGCTCTCAAATGCCTCGGCAGCGGCTTGGTGCCTCCAAACCGAACCAGGAGCCACCTGGGCCAATGTCTGCATGGTCAGGAACGCGAAGTTTCCAAATAGTCTGCCCGTGTGGTAGAGAACCTCGGGGTCTTCTGGATAGAGGCGATTTAATTCGATTGCTACTTCCATGGCTTTGTTGTGACGTTGCATGCCAGTGTAGGCCCGCTCCAGCTGCAGACCGCACATTCGCCTCACCTCGGAATCGGAAGATCCGTGGAAGCCCTTCTCTAAACCCGGCAAAGCCTCGCTATACCGCCCCAACTCCGATAGAGAGATTGCCAAGAGAGTCGCGGACTTAACTAGGCGGGGGTTCAGCTTTATCGCTTGGCGTAGGGCGGGTACGGCCTTATCGAATTTCTTCTCCTGAAAATAAATCGCTCCCAGGTTGGCGTGCACTTCCGCCATTCCTGGCTCCAATTCACGAATTTTTTCGAAAGCTCGTTCGGCTTCCTCGTAGCGCCCAGAGGCAAGCGCCTTCTGCCCCTGTTCAGTGTAGCGTTGATAGTTCGCATCATCCGATTGGGCTTGAGCACAATCAATCAAACAGGCGCACAATATCGCCGTGAACAGCAGCGGCCTTCCGATGTAAAACATTCTTGTGATGTTAGACCCAAATAAAAAGATCCGCCAGGCCGCTTCCGGCCTGGCGAATCCCGGGGTGGTTGGGGTGATTAAAACTGGAACTTCGCTCCAAGCTGAAGGATACGTCCGGGTAGGGCGGTGTTAATCGAACCAAATCCCGGGGAGCCGATCGTGCTGTTGGGAGCATTGAAGTGTGCGTGATTGAACGTATTGAATGCGTCCAAACGCAGCTGGAAGTGCATCCGTTCCGTAAGGGCCACACTCTTGGCCAAGGACATATCCCAGTTGTTGAAGCCTGGTCCCCGCAGAGAGTTCCGAGCCGTAGTGCCATAAAACCCTGCACCGGGTTGAACAAACGCCGCGGTGTTAAACCACTCCGCGGTGCTCCTGGTGAATCCGCTATTTGGATTCTGCCCGGAAACGGGGTTGGCGCGATTTAGGGGAGAACAGAAAGGCGTGTCCAGTAGACAGTTAAAGTCGTTAGCGTTAATGGAGAATGGGAATCCCTTTTGCAGGGTTACTATGCCGCCCAGTTGCCATCCTCCAATCACGGCGTCCGCTGCACGATTCGCGGCGCTGAGATAGCGTTTGCCGCGTCCAACAGGCAATTCGTAGACGAAGTTGGAGACGAAATGACTCTTCACGTCAAAATCCGACAGCCCGTAGTCAAGCTCCGGACGATGATTGTCCATGAACCCCTGGAATCCTCCGCCCGAAGCGCCAATCCCGGCTGCTGCGGACTTGTCATCTAGGCTCTTTGACCAAGTGTAAGCGGCCTGGAACGTCAACGAGGTGCTGCGATGCTCCAGTTTTATGTTGCCCGACTGATAGTTGGAGCGTCCCCGCCACTCGCTGTCGATATAGACCCCTGTAAAGTTCTTGTAGGGCTTCCGGCTGGCTACTGAAGTAATGTTGTTTGGGTCGGGCGCAAAAGCTTGTGCGATGTTGTTCCGCGTAAGAAGATGGGTTCCCTTATTGCCAAGGTAGTTGACCTCAAGTGTGGTGTTCTTGAAGATCTCGCGCTGCGCGGAAAGAGTCCACTGTTGCGCGTAGGGATTCTTTGGATTCTCCGAGATGATCACGGCGATGAACGTGCTCTGTGCTGGGGTTACGGGAGTGATGGTGTTGTTGGGGATGAAAATTTGGTCCGACAGTTTGGGCGCGCTGGCCACCGGTTGGGTGGCGGGTGTAACGGCTGCGCGCACCGCGTAAGGATAGATGTCCCCGGAGTCGTCGATCTCGCGTCCTTCGGAAGAGTCGAAAAAGATTCCGTAACCTCCTCGAATCACGGTCTTGTCTCCGCCGAAAGGCCGATAAGCAAAGCCGAATCGCGGGGCGAATGGCTTCTTCGAACCGTCGGCGGGATTATTCCGCCCGCAATATCGGTACATGCTTCCCGTCGGGGCAATCCCTTTGGTCACCAGCGATGGATCCGCAATACACAGACCACCATCGGGATTGGACGTGTCCAGCCACCCCATCTTGTTGCTCTCCTCAAAGGGCACGGTGCGGAAGTCCCACCGAAGCCCCAGGTTTAGCGTCAGACGGCTGCTCACCTTCCAGTCATCCTGCACGAACGGAGCGAAGTAAGTGAAGTGGTACTGATTCAGATTTCCGATCTGACCGGCTTTACTGAACGGTCCCGGAAGGAAGACGCCCACACTTTGGTAGTAGCCGAGCAGAAAATCGGCAATCGAATTGGCCGTGCCGCAGGCAGGTGTGGGACACCCGTTCTGGGGACCGGGGATGAAACCATTGCTGCTACCATTCTGATTGATCAAATCGTTGCGATATGTGAAATCACCAAGGTAGTCTGCGTTGAGATTGCGCTTTTGTATCCAGTGACGATAGTCTACCCCCATCGTCACAGTCTGCTTGCCGTGGATGAGCGTCAGTGAGTCGGCAATCTCCCGCGTGGGTATGTTACTTAGAGTGGTGTCATTCACGGGGCCGCCGACTCGTGAAGTTGGATTGAGAGTGATTCCCGGGTACGAGCGGGCACAATCGGACAGATTCTGGAAAGCACCAGTGAAGGCAATCGCGTCGACCACGGACTGAGGCACGGCTTGGGAGCACTGGTTTGCCGTTGCCTCCAACTGCCCGTAACGCGCCTGATTGACCAGATGGCTTCCGATGTTTATCGTGTGACCTACTGTCCAGCTTATCTCCTTCTCAACAAAGCTTCCGTTACCGAACGGTATCGAAATAGTCCCACCCGCGTTGGCGTTCGTGTAGTTTGCAAGCGTTCCGCGGCCGAACACCTTTCCATAGCGGCCCAGGTCTTGATCGAGCTTATAAGTTTGCTGATTCTGTGAAGTGGGAGCATTAACAGCTTCCCTGAAGTTTACCGATGCGCCGCACGTTGTGCAGTTCGGAGCCGGGAATATGTTCTGTGCGAGTGACGTTTTCGCGAGTCGCGAGAAACTGGTTGACGGAATCTTGTTGCCGGGGAAAGGCGCCCCCGTTGTTGGGTCGATCGGCATACAAGGCAGGTTTGAAGTTAGGGCGGTCGTGCAGGCAGCACTGCCATACGCTGGCAGCCCGGACGCGGAAAAATCTCCGGATAACTGCGCGGGATCTCCGACAAGACCCTGCACCGTGGTCCCCAACGTGGTGCGCCAGCCTTCGTAGTTTGCGAGCCAAAACGTCTTGTTACGTCCGTTGTAAAGCTTCGGCAGGTACGCCGGGCCGCTAGCCACAAATCCAAATTGATTTTGCCTCAATTTGGCGTTCTTCCCCGCAAAAGGTGTCTGAGCATCGAGAGCATCATTTCTTCCAAACCAAAATAGGGATCCATGAATATCGTTGCCACCACTCTTGCTCACGATGTTGACCTGATTGGCGCTGAAACCATACTCGGCTGAGTAAGTTGAGGTTTGTTCTTTAAACTCTTGCATTGCATCAATGGACAAAATGACTGCTGGGGTATTCAAAGCCGTATCAGTATTCACCAAACCGTCCAATGTATAGTTGTTCGATGTTGGTCGGGCGCCGTTTATGCTGATGGCGTTGCCCTTGCCCACGCGCATGCTACCCTGTTCCCCGGTGGTCTCGACAGCCCCTGCACCCAGTAACAGAAACTGTGTGAAGTTTCGATCCTGCAAAGGCAGATTTTCCACCTGCTTGTTGTTTATCGTCTGTGAAATGGCTGACGTGTCCGTATCCAGGGCTAATGCGCTGGCGTTCACCGTGACAGTCTCTGTCACGGTCCCCGCCTTCATGACGGCGTCCACGCGAACGTTTTGATCGACCGCGAGATTGATGTTGTCAACGACTGTTTTCTGGAATCCCGCAGCTTCGACGGTAATCCGGTATGTGCCCGGCCGGAGGTATGGCACAGTGTAATTTCCATCGTCATTCGATTCAGTCACCTGATTGATACTCGTCGCAGTGTTCGTTACCGTCACTTTTGCCTTGGCGATAACCGCAGCAGAGCTATCAGTAATCGTCCCTAAAATGGTTCCGACCCCACCGCCTTGGCCGTAGACCTGGGCGGCCGTACCCACAATGAACAATACGCATAGCAGAAGACTTCGCAGTTTCATTTCGCCCCTCCAGATATTCATCTTCGCAGTCACCCCAAGTTCGACTTCCCCTAGTTCTTTGCCACCGCGACGCGACCAAGCATGCTTCCAACTTGAGAGCCGCGCGACCGAGCAGTACTCCCTCCTCGACCTTATGGATAACTCACAATGACGGTATTGAACATGGCGCCCCGCTATAGCACCTGCGAAGGCTCCTGGCTGCCCCAACACTGCCGCGCAATGTACTGGCAAAATTTGGATGCTGTCAATAGAAAAATGAATTTGTTTACCTATTGAAATTATTCGGAGGTTTCTCTATTGCAACTGGACACAACTATCGGCGCTTTTGTTGGAAGGTTACTTGACTACGCGTAGGAAGCGGCACTTCCCATGTGCCGGTCTCGGCGCTCCCTTGTTACTCGATCCAAATAGCCGCTTTCACGAAAGGCGTTTATAGGGTCTTCGGGTAAACCCTTGGATTTACGCCATTCAACGACGATGGGCCTTACATCCGTCCAGAACGCGCCCCTCAGACATTCCTCCGCATCCACAAGGGAGCAGCTCTGCTGCAGTCCAGGAAGCCGGTCGTGATCCACGGCGGCTGCCTTCGCATATAACTCTTGCGCGATGCACGCCGTCTGGATCATCGCTTCGATTTTTCCTTTGAGGTTGTGGCTCTGGTCCACCATGAAAGCGATATCTGTTGCCGCGCCATTTTCTGCTTCGAACGCAAGAATCTCGTGAAAGATACGGAATACCTGGTAGGGATCGATGGAACCAAGAGTGAGGTCATCATCGGCATAGCGACGGTCGTTGAAATGAAACCCGCCTATCATCTTGTGATGGAGCAGCCAGGCGACGATTTGCTCGATGTTCTGTGCCTGGTAGTGATGTCCGGTGTCCACGAGCACATACGCCTGCGGACCGGCAGCCTTGGCTAATAGTAAAGCCATGCCCCAGTCCGCGATGTCGGTGTGATAGAACGCCGGCTCAAACGGCTTGTATTCCACGAGCAGCCGCTGACCGGGCCGCAGAGCCGCATGAACTTCTTTCAATCCTTCTTCAAAATAGCCAATTCGCTTTCGAATGCTCTGCGTCCCGGGATAATTGGAACCGTCCGCAAACCAGGGCGAGATGTCACGGCAATTGAGCGCTTCCGCGATTCTGACGCAATCGAGAATATGATTTAAAGCCTTGCGTCGAATCGATGCCTCTGGATTTGCAACCGATCCATATTTGTATTCCTGATCTTGAAATACGTTCGGATTGATCGAACCGGGCTTGACACCATGTTTCTTCGCCAGCTCTTTTACTTTAGCCGCGTCTTGCAACCCATTCGGGAGGTCCCACTGAACGTGCAGTGCCAGAGTCGGGCAGGCGCCAGTCACCGCATGTACTTGAGCAGCGTCACTAAATTTTTCTTCGATTGTGCTGGCGGCAGCGAACTGGATGAACTTGCCAAACCGTGTGCCGGTGTTGGCAAAACCCCATGAGGGCAACTCTATTCGAAGATTGTCGAGCGCCTTCCAAACCGTCTCCGTCTGCTTATTTTTCATCGTGACCTCAAGCCGTGCCCATGATCATGTCGCTTTGCAACAAGCAATTCTTCACACCGTTTGTCGCTTCCACTCTTCTTCAAACGTAGGTTCGGCAAATTCCTCGGCCCATCGCCCCACTGCTGTGGCGTCTACGCCGGCGGTCTCATTCCAACTTCCCTGCAACACCGCCATCTGGATAGAAAAATTGCCCAATGTCGTCGATTCCGGCGAGCCAAGCAATACCTCCAGCCCCGTCCTCTCCGCTGTCAGGCGATTCAACAGAGAGTTCTTGCTTCCCCCACCCACAATAAACAGCCTCTTCAGATTCTTTCCTGTAATCGCAACAATCGATTCCAGCACCTCTGCATATCGCTGGGCCATGCTGTGAAATATCATGTTTGCGATAAGCGGAATATCGCGTTTTTCCCCTGAAAATGTCGGGTGCCCCACCCTTCGGAGTTGTCCATTGATCTTTCCCAGCATGTCCCCAGGTAGTGTCAACGGAGGGTCGTCAACATCAATCAAAAAACTGGGAGCGGGAAGCGCTTCGCACTCTTGCAACAATTCAGGCAATATGACCGGTGTCCCGCGCTCTTCCCATTCATTCATGCATTCTCGCAGCAGCCACATCCCGTTCACGTTTTTCAGAAAGCAGACGGATCTACCCACGCCGCCAAGGTTGGTAAAATTCATTCCTCGCGCCTCATCACTGACGCAAGGAGCAGTGAGGACTGTCCCCACGAGCGACCATGTACCAGAACTGATGAAGCCCCAATCCTCCCCGCTGGCAGGAATCGCTGCGATGGCAGATGCCGTGTCATGGCATGCAGGAACTATCAATTTAGTGTTGCGAAGGGCGGGGAGATCGCTGAGATCCCCGCTGATACTACCGACGATTGAACCGGTGGGCACGATCTTTGGGGCCGCCGAAATATCCAACCCTAGTTCTTGAAATATCTCCTCACACCACTCCTGGCCGCCCAAGCGCACAAGCTGAGTATGCGTGGCATTTGTGTATTCCGCGACGCGTTGTCCACCCAGGCGGTACGTCACATACTCCGGCAGGTTGAGCCACGCTGATCTGGAATTCCTGCCAGCCATTTTGTCTGCGTAAAGCTGATAAATCGTGTTCAGCCCAAGCAATTGAATACCAGTCAATGAGTAAAGCTGCGACGGAGGGATAATCTCGTGGACCTTTTTCTCCGCGTCTTGTGTTCGCTCATCTCGGTAGCAGAAAGGATCAGCAACTGCGTCCCCGTTCCCATCCAGACGAACATAGTCTACGGCCCATCCGTCCATGCCAACCGACGCAATTCCTTCGGGCGCTGCCTCCGCGCACAAACGCATGCCGTCCTTGACTCCTTCAAAAATTCGGCTGATATCCCAGCGAAGGCCTTCTTGCGTGGCGATAGGCGCGTTGGGGAAGCGATGAATCACATGAATTTGTGGCTGACCTTGTTTCCATCTTAAAAGCGATACACGACAGCTCTGTGCACCCAAATCCACCGCAACAAGAGGCGCTCTTTTCCCTGATGTCTCCATCGTGATTGCTCTCAATCTCTAGGGCCGCGCGGCCCAACCTCAGGCGAACACTTACGCTATCTGAGGAAAGCTTCCGTAAGACCACCATCCACAGGTATCAGATGACCTGTCGTGCAGCGGGACTCCGGCCCCGCCAGAAACAAAATCGCTGCCGCACAATCTTCCGGGTCAATGGGCTGATGCGTGAGTGTCCGTTTGGCGTAAAATTCTGCCAGCAGTCCCCGCAGTTGTTCATCCTTCGCCTTAGGGTCAAACTTGATCTCATATTTTGTAAGCGATGCAATCACGCGGTCACGAGGAAACATCGTCGATCCCTTAACCACTGTCGCTGGACTGATTCCGTTGACTCTCACCTTGGGCGCAAGTGAAATGGCCAGTTCACGCACCAGATGGCTGAGCGCCGCTTTGCTTACGTCGTAGGCTTCGCTACCTCGCTTCGGCACTACGGCATTCGCGGAACTCGTTAGCACGATGCTGCCGTCCAGATTCTGTTCGCGCAGAACCTGCGCAAGTTCATCTGCCAATCGGTGGTTTGCGGTGACATTGATGTCCAGCGTCGTGCCCCATTGTCCATCCTGAATCACGCCGTCTGGAGACGACGGGAATATTGCCGCTGTGTTGATCAGGATGTCTATTCCCCCATAGGTGGCAACCACTTCTCGGAAGGCCTTCCGGATCGCTTCCCGGTCCCGGATATCGATGGACACCGCAGTGGCCGCTTCCTTGCCTGCAATCTGTTGCGCTTCCTCCGCGGTTTTCTTCGCCGCGTCTGCATCGCGGTCGGCAATGACCACATGCGCTCCTCGTTTTGCAGCTTGCAGGGCTGTGGCTTGACCCACCCCATTACCACCACCCACAACGACGACCACGCGCCTGCTCAATTCTTTCTCTGGCGGCTGCCGCCGGATTTTGGCTTCTTCCAACTGCCAGTACTCGATTCGAAACGCCTCCGATGGCGGCAGCGCTACATAATTTGCGTGAACGGTAAAGGCCTCCGTTTTTGCAGCAGGCCCGGCTTGCGGCAATTCCTCGGGCGCCTTTCCGGACTCCAGCGCTGTGGCTCCCTCCATGACGTGAATCGCGTTCGTATAGAACTCACCGGTGATTCTCGCCTCCGTTTTGTTCTTGCCAAAACTGAACATGCCAATGCCGGGGATCAACACAACCGTGGGATTCGTATCCCTCATCGTCGGCGAATTGGGCGTCGCGAATGAATCGTAATACTGCCTGTACTCTTCCCTGTAGCTCCTCAGCGCTTCATCGATCTTCTGGCGCAGACCACTGAGCTTGCTCGATGGTTCCCATGCCACGAAAAGCGGTCGAATTTTCGTGCGAATGAAATGATCAGGACAGCTTGTTCCCAAATGCGCCAGTTTCTGGGCGTCCCGCGAATTGACAAACCGAAGCACTTCCACATTGCTGCTGAAACTTCCGATCATGCGCTGCCGAGCGGAAACCCGGCCTCGGACGAATGGGAAGATGTCCATCGACAGTTCGTGCTGGCTCTCAAGCGTAGCTGAGAGCGCGCTACCGAAGAGAGCATTTCCCTTTTCTTCCACATGCTGTGCAATGAATTGGCCCAATTGATCGATGACCGTCAGAGTGTTCGAATAGCACTCCCGCTGTGTCTCTCCCCACGTAAAGATCCCATGTCCGCCCAAGACAACTCCGTCACAACCCGGACTGGCACTAACCGCTTCGCGCAACATCATAGCGAGTTCGAATCCCGGCCGTTGCCAGGGCAGCCAGATCAAGCGGTGATCAAACCGCCGATTAAATTCCTCCATTTTCGCGCGCCCGTTTGCCGCCGCCGCTAGTGCAATTCCCCAGTCCGGGTGCAGATGGTCGACATGGGCAAACGGAAGAAAGCCGTGCAAGGGCGTGTCAATCGAAGCCGCTACCGTGTTGTTCCCAAACGCGCATAAAGGATACATCTCCACCATCTCGTCTTCGAATTCCACGCCGCGATAGCGTTTCTCCGCGGCATGCAGCTTATCGAGATATAAGGTCGCGAGACCTTTCCTTTGAATGCTTCCGATATCTCCGCCGCTCCCCTTAATCCATAAGACTGCTGCTTTACTCCCATCGAGCGGATCCGTCTCCTCGATTTTGGAGCTAGTGTTCCCCCCTCCGAAATTCGTAATTCGCAAATCCGATCCCAAAAGATTTGACCGGTACCGCAACAATTCGGCGCCGTCCAAGCCCTTCGCAATCTGATCATCCCAGCGATCTTCTAGGTATCGTAGTTTCTCTTTGGATTTCATGGGAAAAACCATCGTCGGCTTCCATGCGAGCAAGTTGCCCGATTAATTCCAGTTTCAACCACCAGGAGCGGTCTCGACGATACGCTCCAGAAAGAAAGACTGCAATAGGTTAATTCTTTCAATAGGGGAATGACCCCTGGGCTTGACGATGTTCGCTGTATCGGCGGACTGCATTCCTGCGCCTTGTGCCACTTCGCCAGCCACGCTCAGCTTGCCGCCCGCGCTCTTTTTGACATGGACGTGGCCGTGACTAACTTGTGCGCAATGTAATTGTAAGGCGGCACGGTTTGCCCGTTTAGGATTCCCAGTCCCAATTGAATCAAACGCGGCCCATAGCTTCCCGCTTCATGTGATACGGAAGCAATGTAGGGTGTCCCGGGAGTCTTCATCTCTTCGAGCGCCTCATTGATGCAATCCTGACCCACAATCGCAACGTCTTTCTCTCTCTTCATTTCTCGCACCGCTTGCAGCGCTCCAAGCCCGCTGGTGTCGGTGGCTGCAGCGATCAACAACCCTCGTTCTTTCGAATGCCTACGAAGGAAGTCTTGCACTTGTCGGCAGCTTTTCTCGCGCAAGCCCTCTCCGTCCATCAAGACGTAAGCGTCCTGCGTTATCCCGGGAAGCCGCGAGCGCACGCCCGCAAATGCGCCGGTGATCCGGCTTTGCACCAGTGGCCCCGCTTCCTCGATCCCTAGTCCAAGCACTCGGCTCACCTCCCCGCCCCAGCGGCTCTTGGCAAAATGGGCCAAATACTGACCGGCCTCAAATCCGACTCGGTAATTATCTACGCCAAAGTACGTGGCGTGTGGATGGGGAATGTCTACAGCGATCAATGGAATCCCTGCTGCACTGATTTTGTCGGCGATGGCCGGCGCGATTCTTTGATCGATCTGAAATTCTATAACCAGGTCAACCTGCTGCTGGACAAATTCCTCGGCATTTCGCACTGCTGTCTGCGCATCATAATGGTTGTCCAGAACTAACAAATCCACTCCTGCCGAATTCGCCGCTGCTTGCAGGCTTTCTCTCACTCCTTCCGAGAAAGGCATCTCGGATGATTCACCTCCGAAGCCAAACCGGACTTTCCTTGGCCTGGATACCACTCGATATAGCCCATTTTCGGAATGCGCCAGGTAGCCGCGATGAACAAGCGTTTTTAGAATGCGATAGACGGTCGTCTTGGAAATGTTTGTTCGTTGATAGATTTCTTCGAGCGTCCTCGGAGTATTATCTTTCTGCATCAGTTCCAGAACGTCGAGCGCCTTGGACAAGACGGGAATCACGTACAATCGGCTGCGGAACGAATTGGTCATATTGTTTCGCCTCAACGCGAGTCATTCTCTGGAAGTATACCCTAGCGGTAGATTTCAATACGGACATTCGTTTTGTATTGACAGGTCTTCATTCAGGCTCTACAGTCCCGAGTCGCCGTGCCTCCGTTTTCGATGCTTGGTTTTCTCGGGAAGCATGGATCTACTCTTTTTGACTCAAGAACAGAGAGGGCCGTTTGCTCGCACCAAATCCATCCTTGGGCGTTTTCTTACACTGGCTTGGTGGCTTGGCGTCCGCAAGCTTTTACGTTCCGTACCGTCGGGTGAAAGCCTGGTCGTGGGAAACCTATTGGTTAGTCGGTGGTTTCTTCAGCTGGATCATTGCGCCTTGGTTCTTGGCATTCGTGATGACGCGCAGTGTCGCTCAAGTCCTCCATGAGACTCCGACGAGCAGCCTCTTCTGGACCTACGCATTCGGGGCTCTTTGGGGCCTGGGCGGCCTCACGTTCGGCCTCACCATGCGCTATCTCGGAATGTCTCTTGGTATGGCCGTAGCGCTTGGTTATACCGCCGCTTTCGGGACGTTGATGCCACCCATTTTTCGCGGCGAATTTAGTTCCGAGGTGTTGGGTACCTCTTCAGGTCGGGTCATCCTAGTAGGTGTCGTCGTCTGTCTCCTCGGCATCGTTTTTGCCGGCGCGGCAGGGATGTCGAAAGAAAAGGAGATGTCCGCCGAGCAGAAGCGCGCTTCCATCAAGGAGTTTGATTTGAAACGCGGCCTTTTGGTCGCAACCTTCTCTGGAATCATGAGTGCCTGCTTCGCTTATGGCCTCGCGGCAGGCGATCCCATCAAAGCTCTTTCCGTGAAGTACGGCACCTCGCCAATTTGGCAGGGACTCCCGGCACTAATCGTCGTACTGCTTGGCGGATTCACTACAAACTTTGTTTGGTGCTTGATCCTCAATGTTAGGAACCGCACAGGTTATCAATACTTTTCCTCTAAAATCCGCGAGGGTGGGCCAGACCGAAGTAATGAGCCAATCCTCGAATCGGTCACGGATGCTCCCGGCGGGGAAATGGCAGCAGCCGCAGCGATTGCTGCCGACAAAACCGCTCTAGCAAGAGCACCGATGTTACCGAACTACCTTTTTTCGGCCCTGGCCGGAACAACCTGGTATTTTCAGTTTTTCTTCTACACCATGGGCGAAACCCAGATGGGTCGCTTTAAGTTCTCCAGCTGGACTTTGCACATGGCCAGCATCATTATCTTCAGCACTTTGTGGGGAATTGCCCTCAAAGAATGGAAAGGCACTGGCACGCGCACAAAATTACTTGTCGCCCTGAGTCTCTTGGTGCTGGTGGGCTCCACGATGATTGTGGGCTATGGCAATTACATTGGCACCGCCAGCGTGCCAGCACAGTCCGCCTCACACTGAACTAGGCCCACCATGACACTACGTTTTGCGACAAGAAATCCGGGTTGCCATGTCTAGCACTCCGCGCTCGCTAACATCTCCACGCGTCATCAATATCCGTGACCTCCGCCATCTGGCGCAGCGCCGTCTTCCTAAGGTCGTCTTCGACTATCTCGATGGCGGGGCCGAGAGTGAAGTCACTCTGCGCGAAAACTGCCGGGTGTTCGATGACGTCACCTTTCGCCCTCGACAAGCAGTCGCGATTCCCGAATGTGACCTCCGCACTCGGGTTCTCTCCGCTGATTTAGCGTTCCCAGCGATTCTGGCCCCCGTT
The DNA here is from genome assembly GCA_035279505.1 of Candidatus Sulfotelmatobacter sp. Lineage (GTDB taxonomy): Bacteria > Acidobacteriota > Terriglobia > Terriglobales > Acidobacteriaceae > Sulfotelmatobacter. The sequence goes on from DATEHP010000202.1 coordinate 92,537, forward strand.
GGTTACAGCAGGCTGATGCATCCCGGCGGAGAAGTAGCCGCGGCAGCCGCAGCGGGTGAGGCTGGCCTCGCTTACACTCTATCCACCATTTCAGGTCACAAATTGGAAAATGTCCGAGCAGCTTCGAAAGGACCCGTCTGGTATCAGCTATACCTTGTGGGCGGGCGCGAGGCAGCTGAAGGAGCCCTAGAGCGTGCACGTCGCAGTGGATTTTCGGCGTTGGTCGTTACAATCGACACTCCCGTGGCGGGAATGCGCGAACGCGATCCGCGCAACGGAATGAAGGAGCTATTGGGCGGCTCAATATTCTCCAAGCTGCCTTTCCTGCCACAGATGTTTGCGCACCCTCGATGGCTCGTGTCGTTTCTTATGGATGGGGGAGTGCCAAAACTAGAGAACATCGTTATCCCTGGTAAAGGACCGATGTCTCTCATCGACGTCACGGCTGCTCTTGCCCGGGCTGTCGTCACCTGGGAAGACATTCGCTGGCTCAAGCGTATCTGGACCGGGCCGATTGTCGTCAAAGGCGTGCTTACGGCCGACGACGCCAAACGTGCCGTCGACGAAGGGGCAGCCGCGATTGTTGTCTCCAATCACGGTGGGCGTCAACTGGACGGAGCTCCAGCCACCTTGAGAGTGCTCCCAGAAGTGGTTGCTGCCGTCAACGGCCAAGCCGAAGTCCTCATGGATGGCGGGGTTCGCAGAGGCAGCGATATCGTGAAGGCGATCTGTCTTGGCGCACGAGCCGTTCTTCTCGGTCGTGCCTATGCTTTCGGCCTCGCCGCGGCTGGCAAGCCTGGTGTCACGCGCGCACTCGAGATTTTACGTGATGATGTGGAACGTACTCTGCGTCTCCTTGGTTGTCCGTCCGTCTCCGCGCTGAATCCCTCCTACTTGAACATTTCAGGATCGATGGTTTAGGAACCACATATCGCAGGCGTTGAGCTGCAAGAATGGAGTCGATAGATGAGAAATCTCTGGAACGACATCAAACACTCACTCCAATTATTCTTCAGGAATCCCGGTTTCACCATTGCCGCTGTCGCCGCGCTGGCACTGGGTATTGGAGCCAACACCGCCATCTTTTCAGTGGTGAACGCGGTGCTTCTGAAGCCGCTGACCTATCCCAATGCGGATCGTATGGTAAATTTTCTGTTTTCCGCCAGTGGCATTGCCGATAACCTTCACTGCGTCGCGGAATTTCACCTTTTTCAGCGCCAAACCAACCTGTTTAAGGATGTCGTGGCATTCGACAACGCGGGCCCCGGCTTTAACCTGACCGGCGGTAGCCGCCCGGAGCAGGTTAACGGGATTCATGTCACGGAGGGCTACTTCCGAGTCTATGGTGCGCCCGTGGCATTGGGAAGGACCTTCACGCCACAGGAGGACTCGCCCCACGCCGGCAGGGTGCTGGTCCTGAGCTACGGCCTGTGGCAGCGCAGCTTCGGGGGCGACCCGGCCATCGTGGGGAAATCGATCTCCCTGGGCAATGAGCCATATGCCGTGGTGGGCGTGGTCGGAAAGGGTTTCGTGGGTGATGTGCAGGCCGACCTGTGGCTGCCGTTTCAGATTGACCCGGTGAGCAGCGACGGGAATGTCTCGTTTTACGTGACCGGACTGCTCCAGCCAGGCGTCACGGTCGCCCAGGCGAATGCCCAATTGCAGGCGGTGGCCCGCGAGTTCCGCCGTGAGTTCCCGAGCCTAGCCTGGGTATCGCACTTCAGGGTTGGACCTTTGCTCGACAGCATCATCGGCGACGCGCGTAATTCGCTGCGGATGATCATGGGCGCAGTAGGGCTGGTGCTTTTGATCGCCTGTGCCAATGTCGCCAATCTGCTGCTCGTGCGCGCCACGGTCCGCAAACGCGAGTTCGCTATCCGCTCCGCACTCGGAGCCAGCCGCGCGCGTATTGCGTGCCAGCTACTGACGGAAAGCGTTTTGCTGTCCCTTGCCGGCGGCATCCTCGGCATGGCCCTCGGCGTTGTAGGAATGCGAGCACTGCTCGCCGTCAGTCCCGCCGGCCTGCCCCGAATCGGCGAAGACGGCTCTGCCATCGGCATCGATTGGCGAGTGCTCGGCTTCACTCTAGGTGTCTCGTTGCTTACGGGCATCCTCTTCGGACTGTTCCCCGCCTTCAGCGCTTCGCGCTCCGACTTGAACTCCACGCTCAAAGAGAGCAGCAACCGCTCCGGCACGGGGTTCCGCGAGGGAAAGGCTCGCTCGCTGCTCGTCGTCAGCGAAGTGTCGCTGGCCCTGGTACTGCTAATCGGCGCGGCGCTGCTCATTCGCGCCTTCATCGCAATCCACGAAGTGGGTCCAGGCTTCGATGCGCACAACGTGCTGACCATGGAGATGTCGCTCAACGGCCAACGCTACCAGAGCACCGCTGGAGTGGCTCAGCTCTTGCGGGATGGCCGCGACCGGCTCAATGCTCTCCCTGGAGTGGACGTTGCGGCTGCGGGCTTTTGGCGGCCCATCGATGTCGAAGACGGCACGGGGTTCCAGCTGGTCGGGCGACCGGCCGATCCACTGGAAAAGGACTGTTGTTCGAGCGCGTGGATGAGCATTACGCCGGATTATCTAAGGCTGTTCAGGATCCCGCTGCTGCGTGGGCGCGATTTCACGGACAATGACAACGCCGACGCGCCGGCTGTCGATCTCATCAATGAGGCGTTTGCCAGGAAATTCTTTCCAAACGAAGACCCGGTCGGGCAGCACATCATGCACGGAGCCATGAACTCCTCCTCGTCCAAGATCAGGATTGAGACCATTGTCGGGTTGGTCGCAGACTTCCACGACGGCGGACTTGCCAAGCCTGCCGACCCCATGATCATCGCTCCGATTCCACAGGTCTCGGATGGCTACAACGCAGCGTATGCCAACATCCAGCCACTCTTCTGGCTGGTGCGAACCCACGGGGACCCGCACGCCCTCATTCCGGCCATCTCCGAGCAGTTGCGCATCGTAAGCGACGGCTTTGCCGTGGGCCATATCCGCACGATGGACGAGGTAATGGCGTACTCCACGGCGCGGCAGAGCTTCAATATGCTGCTGCTTACTATTTTCGGCGCGGTGGCGTTGTTGCTCGCCGCCATCGGCATCTACGGCTTGATGGCCTACTCCGTAGCGCAGCGCACACAGGAGATCGGAATTCGCATGGCGCTCGGCGCAGACCGCGGCACGATACACAAGCTCGTTGCATGGCAGGGCATGCGGCTCGCCTTAGTCGGCGTAGTCGCAGGCATCGCTGCATCCTTCGGCCTTACTCGCCTCTTGTCCACCTTCCTCTTCGGCGTCAAGCCTTGGGATCCCGCGGTCTTCGTATCGGCGCCACTCATTCTCACTGCGATTGCGCTGCTCGCCGTGTGGCTGCCTGCCGCGCGCGCATCCAAACTCGACCCAATGCAGGCTTTGCGCATGGAGTAATGCGAAAGAAATTAGACGTTAGTGTAATTCGCGAATTGCATGCAAATCGCTAAGGCCCTTGCTTAATCTATTTCCCAAACTATTGATTATATGTGGCACTCATTATAGGATTGCATGCAATGTTGGCCAAAGCTGCGTCAAACTCGGACAAGCAGACCGAACGCCTCGTCCTGGCCTTGCGAAAGCGAATATTGGACGGTGAGTTCTCGCCCGGCGAGCGGCTTACCGAATTAGGACTTGTTTCACTGCTCCAAGCCTCTCGCACGCCCATTCGGCTCGCACTCGAACGGTTGGCAAACGAGGGCCTGCTCGATGCGATTCCCTCCGGCGGATTCCGCCTTCGTTCGTTCGGCCTCGCTGACATTCGGGACGCAATCGAAATTCGCGGTGTTTTGGAAGGCACTGCCGTCAGGTTCGCAGCTGAACGGCTTGAATCTGCCGAGGAGCTCGCGCAGGTCAAGAGACTCACTTTGGAAGCGACTATGGATATTCCGATCACTCTTGAAGGATTCGCGCGGTACTTAGAGACGAATAAGAGTTTTCACCGGGAATTGTGGCGGCTTGGGAAGAGTGCATCGCTCTATCGGGAGCTGGAATATGCCTGCAAGATCCCTTTCGCAGCGCCTGAAGCTTTAGTGTTCGGCGTTGCGGACCTCGAACAGAGCACCGCCTTTATTGCAGCCGAGCAACATCGCGCGATTGTGGAGGCTATCGAGAATCGCGAAGGCGCGCGGGCGGAAGCACTCGCGCGCGAGCATTCAAGGATTTCGAGGCGCAATCTCGAATTCGCCTTTCGGAGCAAGAAGTTGAGCAACCGCTTGCCGGGATTGACGCTAATTGGAGATAAGTAATAGATAAGGAGCCAAATTGAAACCCATTTTTCTATTGGCAGTGATCGTACTCATGGTTGGTGCACCAGCCGCAGCCCAGTCAACTCAATGGCAGCTGGATCCGGCCCACTCATCAGCACAGTTTGCGGTTAGACATATGGGAATCTCGACTGTTCGCGGTACGTTCACAAAGCTAAGCGGCACTGCTCGATATGACCCGGCAGACAGTAAGAACGACTCGGTTGATGTAACGATCGAAGCTACTTCGGTGGACTCCCGCGTCGAAATGCGCGATAACGACCTGCGCAGCGATCACTTCTTTGATGTTCAAAAGTATCCGACCATCGCATTTCGATCAACCAAAGTTGAGTCTGCAGGAACTGACAAGTTAAAAATCACTGGGGACCTGACGATCCGCGGTATTACAAAGCCCGTGACGCTCGATGTCGACGGCCCCTCAAAACCCATCAAAGATGGACAGGGCCGATTCCACATGGGTGTGTCCGCTACGGCAACCGTGAACCGGACCGATTTCGGTATGACCGGCTATCAGGGCGTAGTAGGTAATGAGGTTACGTTGACCATTGATGCGGAACTTGTGCAGACGACCGCCAATGCGAAATAGCGGAACTAGCGCCGCGTGGGTACACGCTCAGCGCTGGGTTTCATTTCTTGGGCAATCGCTCCGTCAATTTCTGCGATCGAAAACCTTTTGACCACAGAGGACAGAGAAACATGACGCGAGATTACCGGGACCGGCATAAAGACCTTCAAATACCACGTGACCAAAACAGATTCCTCCTTGATCGTCGCAAGTTTCTCGCAAATAGCTCAGCGGCCCTGGCTGCTATCGCGAGTGTTTCGTTAGTTAGCGCCGGTAGACTTGCATGGGGGGTGCCCGTAACCGCAGAGACCGTCGAGGTGAAGACCGCGTACGGACGGCTACGCGGTACGCGCAAAGGAGATCTGGTTACCTTCAAAGGTATTCCTTACGCCGGTCCCGTCTCGGGAGAGAATCGTTTCAAAGCCGCGCCGCCACTTGTGCCGTGGACTGGTGTTCGTGATGCGTTCACTCCTGGCCCACCGTCATTCCAGCCGAACCGGCCCTCCTTCGGAGTCGACGAACCAGTTCCCTCCGAAAATTGCCTTGTGCTCAACATTTGGACGCCCGCCGCGGATCAGCGTCGGCGCCCCGTCATGTTCTATAACCACGGCGGTGGCTTCGTCGTGGGGTCGGGAAGCACCTGGTACCAGGATGGCAGCAATCTCGCCCGGCAGTACGATGTTGTCGTCGTGGCAAGTAATCACCGTCTTGGTCTCCTGGGTTATCTATTCCTCGCTGACCTTGCGGGTGAAGAATATGCCACTTCCGGCAATCAAGGAATACTGGACATCGCCGCAGCGCTTAAGTGGGTACACGAAAATATCGAGGCGTTTGGCGGCGATCCGCACAATGTAATGGTCTTTGGTGAATCCGGCGGTGGCGCTAAGACTTCCTGTATCTATGCGTTGCCCGTGGCAAAGGATTATTTCAACAAAGCATCAATTGAGAGCGGCCCTGGCGTTCGCATGACGCCTCGCGACATGGCCACAGAAACTGCCAAGATGGTTCTGAATGAACTCGGCTTGTCAGACAAGGAAGTCCCCAAGCTCAAAGAAGTTCCTGCCGAAAAACTCGTGGAAGTCCAAGCCGCAGTGGCGAAGAAGGCCCCGGGAAACCTGACGCTCAGCGGCGGGAGAAAGGGAATGGTTGTTTCGCGGCCCGGTGGATTTGGTCCCGTCGTGGATGGGACTTACCTTCCGAATCATCCTTTTGATCCTGCCGCGCCGGCAATTTCACGAGACAAACCGCTCATGGTCGGAACCAACAAAGACGAAATGGCGTTCTTTTACTGGGAACGCAAGGCAGTCGACATATTTTCCCTGACTGAAGATGCATTAAAGTCGCGCTTGGATAGAGAACTCGGCTCGGCTGCCGAAAAAGTTCTGTCAACTTATCACAAGAGCCGGCCCGGCGCTTCGCCGTCCGATCTCTACATTGCGATTACAACCGCGCGTGCCATGTGGCTCGGCTCCATTGAAATTGCCGAGAAAAAGTACGAACAGAAATCGGCTCCTGTTTATATGTACATGTTCACCCACGAATCCAATCTAGTTGTTCCCGATACGAACCATCGGCTTGGCGCCGCTCACGCTACTGAGATTTGGTACAAGTTTAACAACGTCGATGTCGAGGGGCCGAAGGATCCCACGCGCCCGTCGCTTATCGGCACGGACCCGGATCGCAAAAAAGCCGCGCTGAACATGAGCGAAATGTGGGCCACTTTCGCTAGGACCGGTCGCCCCGGCGCCAAGGGGCAACCCCCTTGGCCGGCCTACACCCTGGAAAAACGCGCCACGATGATGATCGATGCGCAATGCAAAGTTGAAGAGGATCCCTTCGGTCAAGAACGCGCATTGTGGGACAGTCTGGGCTCTTAGCGAGAAGGCTCGGAGTCGAATGCGTGTCTATGTTCTACGCCGGCTTTCTCCGTTTGATATGGCGTGGATGATAAAGAAAGCATTACGCAAAAGATCGCGAGGGGCTTGAGCATTTTATGCAGAATGACCGTGCGCGGACAATTCACCATATGAAAACCAAACTCCTGCTGTTCACTTTTCTCGCTGTGACGCTGACTTACGTGACCACCGCATTGGCTCAGCTCCCTCCCGAAGCTCGGGCAGGACTGTGGAAGGCGCAATGGATCACTTCGCCG
>DATEHP010000203.1:0-18642 GCA_035279505.1 Candidatus Sulfotelmatobacter sp.
TGCTCACCATCAGAAGGCAACTTCACAACAAAATCTGCTTTCACTTCGGGTTCTGTGCTCATCCGAGTATCCTTTCTGTACGTAGGTCTTGCTTGTTCGTGCTTCGCACGTGCCGATGCTCGCAGTTGATTGCTTGAGGCAGGCCCGCGTTGTCGGTTGATTGGGCAAACGCTCTGTTGAGCCGTGCAATGGATTCGGCAGGCAGCATGGCCTCACGCAAGATGTCTGCTCGCTTGGTTGCTGCGTGTGCAACACGTTCCTGATGCACAGCGATTTTTAGACTGGCAATCTCGCCTTTGCAAGCATCAATGATGCGGGTCAATGTAGCGTTCTCTTCGAGTAGTTGGTTATATTTCGATTCAAGTGATGGGGTCATTCGTTACCTCGCAAATTCTTCAGGGCCTCTGTTGGTGTGGAACCGAAAAACTTGTTGGACCTTCCTGCATGACGTGCGACGTAGACACCGCCCCGGTACGTCACCTCCGGCTTTAGCGTCTTCTTGCTGTTACGTCCCTGCCGTGGGGTCTTGTCAGGCACATAAGTGAATTGGAAAGGAAACATCGTGTTGAGGCTCATTGGGCACCCCCATCACGAATGTTGTGGTAGATCGCAACCAAGGCATCTCGCTCTGCCGCAACCAACTCATCACGCTTGTGCAGTTCTACGCACGCATTGCCTAGTATGGTGTCTTTTTCCGACTTAAGGCTTGCAATTTCATCTTCAAGTTCGAGCATGCGTGCGCAGAACTTCCGGGCGCACTCCATGAGTCGGTCGTACTTCTTTCGTGTTACGAATGGGAATTTCATGTTCTTTTCTCCTGAAAAAATGGCCCCTAGGATGACCTAGGAGCGACGATCTCTGCCGGGGTGATGTCGTAGTACCTGTCAAATTGAAAGGCCGGGGTGAACTTGATCTGTTGTCCCCGGCCCTTGGCTGTGTGAGTACTCGCTTACGCAGTTGTAATGGTTTTCCTCACGCCAAACTTTTTTCTAACTCTGCAACTCGCTCACCATGCGGCCAGTGTTTCAGTTCATTCGCGGCCTGTGCTGCAACACGCTGAGCACGGTTGAACTCTTTTTCGGCAACAGCTTTTTCATCTTCGTGCCGTGTGATAGCGTGCTCATGGTTGCGTGCAGCAAGATCGTTACCGGCCTCAACAGCTTTGCGCTTTTCCTTGATGGCGTCGGTTAACCGTTGCTCAAGCAACTTGACCTCACCGGCCTTGTTGTTGCAGTAAATCTCGGTGTTCTTTGCACGTGATTCCAAGTTGAAAAAATCACGGCGCAACTTCCGCAATTCTTCGGCAGGGCCTTCAGACCGTGGTGGGTTGGCTGCATCTCTCGCAGCACGCATTTCCTTCGCGGTTTGTTCATGCTTTGCGAGGTCAATGGTTATCAGTGAGGGGTCAGGCCGCATGAACACACACTTTGTGATGTCATATTCCATAAACTAAATGCTCCTTGTGTTGGTAAGTAAAAATCCGATGGGGTCAGGTTCGGCCCCATCGGAGGTTGTGGTCGCCAAACGTGGTTTTAACTTACTTTCTGCGCTCCGCGAAGCGAGTCATTTTCACTTAGTCGAACGCTTCTTAGCCAACGGTATTCTCTCAACTGTGTTGCAGTGAGATTCGCGCCCGCAGGTGGCAACCCATTGATCCGCCGTTGGTCCGCCTCGCTGATGCCGAGGCCCGCGTATAGGGTTTGGTCGGCCTTTGAGATGGTTTCGGTAATCTGACCACCGGCAGACTCGGTGAACTCAGTGACTCGGCCATTGTTTTTGGTGACGTTGGGCCGAGATTCCTTGATGGTTCGCAGCACCGACTCTGCGGCTGCGATTTTCGATTCCAGAGACTTGCAATTCTTGCTCGCCTCTTTGTACGCTGACCATTTGGCCTTGTCAGCAATCTGCTCGGTCAGTGCTCCGAGTTTCTGTTCCAGTGAAATCATACTTCCTCTTTTCTGCGGCATCGCCGCGTTACTGCATCGAATAGGTCGCCTCTCTGACCGGCACGTATTTCCGGTCAAACTTGTTGTTACTTCTTTTTCAACTCGGGATGTTGCTTCAACACATACCGCTCAAAGTCTGCGTCACCCGGCAAATCACCCATCGTGCCTTCGTCCGCAAACTCACCAAGCGGCCCCTGCATCTCACGAAATGCGGCATCTTCTGTCCGTTGTTGTTTCGTCTGATGAAGTTTGACAACCCGGTCAACGCAATCCGCCAGTGCCTCTTTCACGTTGTTTTTGGTGAGGCCCCCACGATGGAAAGCCCAATCATCAAGGTAAATCTCAATGTTGGCCTGTGCCTTGTCACGTTCCTGCCGGTCATGCTTGAGCATCACTGCAAGCTTCCGCTTGAGGTTGAAGCGTCTTAGCAACCGGGCGAAGATGTGTTGCTTGTTCCCATCGTTGTCACGGATGGAGTCAAGTGCTTGTTTGTTGTTCTCGCGTCTGTCCATGATGTTCCTCAAAAGGTCAGGTGACCGTAATCCTCATTCATTACCTCTTCGCACATTGCGTCTTCAACCATGTCACGCAATACCCGTCTACCATCGGTGAGTTGCATTGCTGCCAACTCTTCCGGCTTTGGCTTCTTGAAGAAACCTTCACCACGCACGAAGCCTGCCTGTGCCCACGTGTAACCATCGACACAGTCATCATGCTCACCAAGTGGAAACTGTTCTAACTCAGTGATGAAGTCTTCCGCCCAAGCAACATTCTCGGGAAGATCAACCTGACCGTTGTTCTGCGCTGATGCAATGGCCTCGGCTCGCATCTCTTTGTTGAGGGTTGGCGCAACCGCGATGGGGCGCACCATCGTGTCTTGCCGCATGTTGACGTTTGCGATTTCCTGCAAAATCTGTTGACCGGCAGACGCATCCTCAATGAAGACCTGAGCCATGAGCCGGTAACGTTGGTACGTTTCCAACCACTTCTGAAACACAAGCTGCTTCATCATCGTGAAGTCAGGCTTGCCTCTAAAGAGGTCCAAGACTGCGTACCGGCCTGAGTTCATCAAACCAACGCAGCAACCAACCGTGAAATCGTTCTTCGCACCGCTTTTACCGCTCGCAAAATCCCATGCCCAATTGATTTGGATGGGCGCGTGGTGTCCGAGCGTACCCCACTTATCACGCGGGAAGAGGCAGTTGCTGCCAACTGACGGCCTGCACATGTACAACGCTTGCCATTTCCGCTCACGGATGCTGGCCTTTATCTCTTCCAACCGTGGACGCGACCAAACTTCCGGCCACAGGCTGTCATACGGCTCAAGGTACTGCTTTGAGCCTGTGCGTGTGTCTTCGATGTACGAATCCTTGCCTTCATCGTTGGTCGCAGCCAACACCACCAACACCCATTGCCGCGCAGCCGGGTTGTTGCGGGCAAGGCGAATGTTCTCTTGGCTGATGTCAGACAGGTGCCACGGAGTTGTTACCAAGATGATTTTCTTTGCTCTCGGTGCAATTACCGAAAAGAAGTTGTCACTGACCGTAGTCCGCACAGTTGGCGACAGGGCATCTTTTTCGTTACGGCAGATGTCATCCACAATGGCGAGGTCAACCGTGTGACCTGCAATGGAACCGTTCAATGGGGCACCAACAAGCGAGAAGCGACCGTCCTGCCCCGGCACATCGAGCAGCAACGCATTCTGCGTATCCTTGTCACCCACCGGCCAACCGTAGGTCTGTTGCCAATACTCGCCCCTCATCGTGTTCCGGTTCGCAACGATGGCACGTTGCACAAGCGGGTTGCCGTATGCCGTGAGAAGTACGTGTTGCTTCGGACTGCGGCCCAACACATAGGAAGGCAACCGGTCTGACACACAGAATGATTTACCATGCTGCACCGGCATCAGGATCATGAGGTTTTCAATCTCACCTGACGCCAACCTTTCAACCTGTTCGGCAATGATGCGGTGATGGTGTGGGATCACCTTGAAGGGTGATGTTTCCCGCAGATGTTCATGAAAAGTTGGCATCGTTGTTTCCTTCCGTAATGAACTTTGCCGTTATCACCACCGGCTTCTTGCGCTGCTTCGCAAACTCGCGCATCACTTGCAAAGCTTCCTGTTTATTCTCCTCATCGAGGTCAAGCAACACCTCGCGTATATCGAGGTACAGAGAATCAAGCTTTGGGCCTGACACATGACCCACGATGCTCTTGCTCGGTGCCGCAGTACCGGTCAGGTCCACCTCTAACCGCATCCACCGTGACCAAGCAAGATGCTTCTCTGCACCGCTCATGGTGTCATCGTTATCAATCTCGGTCCACTTCTCAGTGATTCGCGTGAGTTGCTGCTCACGTAGTGCCTCGTACTGGTTCATATTTGCCTCACCCCATTGCCCACGCAGTGAGCGCACGTCTCTTTGAACGGTGCGCAAGTCTGCCGGATAATTCTCTTGACGCAATATCTCTGCGGCATCAGTTTGGTTCTTGCCTTCTGATAACAACTCCAACAGGCGATTCTTGCGGGCCTCGATGGTGGATGTGTCTGACTTCGGTGCGCTCATTTGTTTTTACCTATCCGTAGAGGAATATCCGCCTTCATAAAGAAGCAATCATCCTTCGTGTGAAAAACCAAAATGAAAGGGAAGTCAGGGTTTTGTGATCGTTTGACTTTCAACACAGCACCCTTCAACTGTTCCTCAATCCATCTTGTTTCCGTCAGTGTTGCTTGATACTTTGTGCTCATGCTGCACACTCCTTTTGACGATGAATCCACGCCAACACATCTTCACGGACGAATAGGCACCGGTCACCAATCCTCAAACAAGGGAATGGGTTTGACTTCATGCGGTCACGACCTCGCGCACTTACGTACTCGTACACACTTCGCTTGGATACGCGAAGCATCTTCGACACCTCATCAATGGTTAGAATTGTTTGTTCCATGGCCCACCCCCACACATTTGCGAATGACGTATGCACCACGCTTTGTCAGATCACGCTCAACAACTTTCTGCGCTATTAGTTCACTAACAACTTCCTCAAAATCCTCCACACGTAAACCTTGAGCAAAGCGATTAAAAGCTATGCTTTGCAGGATGGGCATGTTGCCCTCCAAGTGTTCCTTCAGTTGACGTGAGGCAAGATACTTTGCCTGCTCAAGAGTTCTCATTGCATTTGCTCCTCATCAAAGTTCGGTTGTACTGCCGGTGGTTCTGATTTCTTCATGCTCCATGTCTTGCCGTCACGAACAACACCCAATTCCCTGCACACGTCTTTCACAGTGTTCATGTTGAAGTTGCGTGTGCTCATCTCTTCGCCTGCGTGTTGCGTGGACACAGGACCATTTCGCAACATGTGATTCAACCACCTGCGTATCTGCGTCTTCACACTGTTTTCTTTGTCCTGATGTCGTTCTAACAACTCATCGGCTGTGCGTGTCTCAGTGCCTTTGAACGTCACCACACCGATGCCGTCATCATCTTTGTCACCGGGCCAATCGTCCGGGTACGGCACCCCTGCAATGGTGTACTTGAAACCTCGTTTCTTGCCGTACTTGTTGCGAGCCTGCAACATCAGCCGTTGGCCTTCTTCGTTGTCCGGGTCTTTCATGAAGTACCAACTGACCTGCACTGCGGCCATCAACTGATAACTTCCGGCTGCGGCCTTGATGGCCGAATCCACGATGGCTTTTGTGGTGTGTGCATTCACCACCATTGCAATGTTGTTATCCTTGGCAATCTTGTTGAGCGGTCCGGTGATGGCCCTGACATCCTGCATTTTGTTCAGGTCTTTGCTGCCTGCAAAATCACCTAATGGGTCAATCAAAACCATCGCAGGCTTGTGAACAACCAACAGTTGACTCAGAAACTCAAGATGCGACGGGTTGTCCAACATCCAATCTTCTTTGTAGTCCGGGTCATTCTCATCACCCACGTGATACACCGGCACAATCAAATCGAGGTTGGCACCGGCTGCCCACAGTCGAGGCCGCCACACAAAGCCGTAATCATCCTCTTTGCAGATCACCACAACCGTCTTACCCGCGCTTGTGAGTTTCGCTATGTAGTTGATTGCAACCAACGTCTTGCCAATGTCGGGGTCACCAACAAACAAATTCAGAGCACCGGCAAGAAGGATGTGATCTATCACCCACGTCAGCACAGTGACGGCAACCTTGGACATCACCCCTGTGCTCAGGAACAACTTGCGCGGCTTGGCTGGTGATGGGGTTGTGTTTGTTGCTGTGTTTGTTGCTGTGTTTGTTGCTGTTGTAACTTTGCCTCTGTGGATACGTTCGACTTCAAACTCAGCCGCTCTGTCGGACACCATCACACCTGTATCTCTGTGAAGTTTGTTACGTCTTTCCTTCACAGCCTTCAGGATTTGGTCTTTGGTTGTGCCAGCACGAAAGAGCGTCAGAGCCAATGTGTGTAACTCGTCACCGATGATGGGTTTTATTTTCTCTTCATCAACAGGCGAAGGTGTTGTTGTTTGTGTACTCATGCAGATTCCTTGTCTGAAAACACGAAGGCCCCGGCATAAGCCGAGGCCCTCAGAGAGTTTGATTGCGTGTCCTGCTCTTGCTCTATCTATTTCAATTATATCAAAGAGGATTAAAGTTACTTAAGAAGCTAACTACATGAATCTTAAGGAGTTATTGATTTGAATAAATGTCTAGCAAAGCAGTCGAGATTGAGGCGAAAAGAAGGCGAAGATGGTGGGTGGTCTAGGGTGCTCTGAGGCTCAGGTACACCACCACCAACCCATGATATATATGATTAACCTATATTATTCAATGGGTTACAGACCCCCATCGAGGTTGGTGGTGGTGTAGGTGTATCTGAGGCACGTGCCTTCGTGTCGTATCGTGTCGTATACCTAAGTACGAAAGCTTTCGTAGACACAGGGTGGCAGGCGAAAAACTTTGCCTTTTGTTCGCCTTTTATGATCGGCTTGGTTAGAGCGACGGTCTTATAGATCGTTGGTCGCTTGTAGGTGGTTAAAGATAAACATGTTGGAGAAGCCGTTTGCTAATTGGTTGCTATTGTGCGCTGTTTCACTTCTTTAGTCGCTTCATCCCATCCATGAACTGACCGTCAGGCATGACCTTGTGATAGAACGCGGTTGTGGTTGCCGACGATGCATGCCGAGCCAACCTCTGGCCAAGAGCAATATTGCCACTGATGTTGATTGCGTGCGTGATCGCACCACGTCTGCCACTGTACAAGGCTTTCCACGCCACACCCGACGCCGCAGGCACCTTGTCGCAGCGCACGCACCTCTGTGGTTGACCTTTGCGCACAAACTGCTTGCCTTCAATGTGTGGCCTGATGACGCGGGCAACCATGTTGTGCAGGTCTGGGATGATCCAATCACCATCACCTGCGTTCTCGCTCTTGGTGCGCCACAACTCCAACGGCACTCTCACTTCATCAAGAATGGGCAACGACGCTGCACGCTCTTTGGTCTTCGGTGGACCGACTTCGCCGTGCTCGGGTTTGTTGCGTCGAATGTGAATCCACTCAGCGTCAACATCACCCCATTGCAACCCGGCAATCTCTGCCGGTCCAAGGCCCAAGAAGCAAGCCAACGCAATCACAAGCTGAGCATCAACGTGAGCAACTAACGCGGTGATGATGTCCTCGGCCTCTTCCCGCGTGTAGTGCTGCGTGTCGTTCGGGTCTTTGCAATCCTTCGGCAACTTCACGTGCCATGGGTTGTCAGCGCGTATGCCTCGCTCAACCGCTTCGCTGAACATGGCCGAGGCCAACGCACGAATGTGCTTCAGTGTGTTCTTCCCCAACTTCGTCTTCAGTGATTGCAGGAAGCGACGTGCGGCCTCTGCCTGATAGTTCTGCACGGTGACGTTGCCGAAGTGATCCTTGAGACGCTGTTCCCAGATTTGCTTGAAGCCTCGCACCGTTGTTGGGCGCATCCCTGTGCCCTTCCATTCCTTCTCACAGTAGGGTAGGTACACCGATTCCCAAAAATCAACCACGCGCATATCCTTCGCAGTTGACCTTGGGGCAATGGTCATCCCCATCATGTGTTTTTGCCGAAGTAAGCGAATGGCGCGGCAGTTTGCGCTCGAATGTTCACGGTCCACAGGTGCAAGCTTCACAGCTTTGCGCGTGCCGTCGCTCTGATAATATTGAAGGAACCATGCACCGTGACGCTCGAACACGTAGCCGTTGCCGTACGCCCCGCGTGTCTTGCGTTGCTTGCGAGTGCCTTTCAGATGGCTTGGGTTTTTGTGTTTGAAGGGTCTTCGGTTCTGTATTTGGTCGGTGCCTGTTGCCCAACGCACGTTGCCGGGTTCGTAGTGGCCGTCGTTGTTGATGCGATCCAACTCATGACCTTCGGGCCGTGGGCCGAGTTCAGCAAGAAATTGCTCAAAGGATGTGAAGAGAAATTGAATACCACGCCCACCGTAGTGCTTCCAACTGATGTGGCTCGGGTTGGTGCAACGTGTTCTCGCACTCTGGTACGCTTGGCCCTCAGGTGTACCCCATTTGTCTTTTCGCATAAACAACATTTTCGCAGAATTAGCCACTTTAGCAACCTATCTTTGGTAACGTTCTGCGTAAGTTGTTGATAACACGCCGTGGCGGTGTAGCTCAGGTGGTTAGAGCGACGGTCTCATAATCCGTAGGTCGTTGGTTCGAGTCCAACCGCCGCCACCAAATTCAAGAGTTTTGCTTCCAAGAGATTGGGAATGTTCCCCTGCGAGGAGGAGTGCTGCAGTCGTAGTGCATCGTCATGAGAGCGATCTTTTCAGCGCCATAACTGCCCTAGTTCTTTAGGGTTCGATTTCTTGCGGAGCGATCCTCGATCACCCGATTTTCGACCTTAGAAATCAGAGGGATCATAGGGCGGAGCATCAGTAAACATTTCAGTTGTGCCTCAACTTTTGGCGGTGTCGAATGCTGGTTTTAGCCAAGGAAGAAGGCGCCCGTGCCGATCCAGAATTCCGCGAGGGATTTGAGATTCGCCTTGTAAGTGCGGGTGACGGTGTATTCCTTCCCGCCCTCGACTCGAAGGGAGTATTCTCCCGTCGAAAGCGGCCTGATTTCTTCTACAAAAGTGGTGTTCACGAGAACAGATCGGTGGATGCGAATGAATCCGTGGGTTTTGAGCTTTTCTGCCACCACCGAAATAGACTCACGTAATAAGTAGGAACTCGCTTTCCGTTGGAGCCAAACGCATTTACCCTTAGCCTGTACGGAAATCACGTCGCCCAGACTGATAAATAGAATCTTTCCCCTAACTTTGATAGCTACCCGGAGAGACTGTGGCTTCGCTGGCGTCGGCAATCCCGGGAAAGTCTCCACCGATCTCGCTGTTTGATCTCCCGCATCGCGTGCTTTGACCGAGGCTGCACTCGAATGCTTCGCCACGCACTCAACTAGAGAATCGCTGGCGTCTTCTGGACTCGGGGCTGCATGTCCGACTGCACCCATCTTCAGAACGTTCATCGTAGTGTCCTACATTACCGGCGCAGCCGTTCCATCTGACCACCTGCCCACAGGAACAACAAACACGTCGATCGGTTGCGCGTCTTTGAACTGTTCGTTCAGCATTACCGGTGATTTCGGCAGATCAGCACCCCAAGCCTTGCCGTCCAGCGGAGGCGCATAAAACATCAGGTGGGCCACGTTGTGATCATTTCTATCCGTGAGATAGGCTTCCTTGGACATCATGTAACTCATGGCGCCGGGTTCGAGCGGCGGCAGTTCCCCTTTATCGAACGCTGCCTTGTTGCCTTCGATAATCTCGGCCTTCGTTCGCCCTGCTAATACCATCTCTGTTCTCTTATAGGTAGTTGGCAAAACGGATCGTGCGGCCGGCGGATTGAAACAGATTGGGCCTCGAAGTTTCGGGTTCCAAAACTCCGGAGCGTCGGAGGGGGACATCCACCCCCGCTCCACAACACACACAAAACCGTTCTTCCCGTCGACAGCAGTCTCGTAGCCATGGCGGCCCAGAACTAGAATCTTGGCGTCGCGAGATATGGCTTCCGGTGCCGCGCTTCGCGCCAAGGCAATCTCGGCAGTTCGGTCGGCCATGAGGTACTGATCGAGCGACGCCATACTCGGATAGTTTGTTTTGGGCGCTTGTGCCTGCCCTTGCTTAATTCCAATGAACCCCACGATCAGGGCGAAACCTAGAGACGCTCCCATTTCCAATCTTCTTCGGTTCATCGTTTTCCTCCGAGTCAGAATCGTTGCCGTTGCCTGACTAGATGCCCCTTCGATATCCGCCGGCCGCCTCTTCCAAATTGACGTGGCGCGCGAAGAGATTGCAGCCATCCCACAATATTTCTGATTCCTACGCTCCACACCTTCGTATCCCGAGCATTCTTGGCCAACGAGGCGTAGCCCTCGACCATCGCTACCAGAAAGCTGGCAGTCTCGTCTGGATTCAATTCGCGGCGAACTGTTCCTTGGGACTGTCCTTTCCGCAAAAGGGTAGCGATTCCTTTCTGCCAGGCGAGGAATAGCTTCTCCAGTCGCTTGCGGAATTGCTCGTCCAGCGGGGACATCTCCTGTGCCAGATTGAGTAGCGGACAACTTTCTCGAACATCTGCGGGCCGAGCTGGTATCCGCCGGACAATGCTGGTTAAGATGTCGATGGGGTGCCCGTCGCTCAGCAGAGGACGCAACCACCTGTCGTGCACAAGTTTTGCGATGACTTCGTCGACGATGGCATATCCTAAAGCTTCCTTGCTCTCGAAGTGTTGATAGAGCGCTCCCTTGGTGACGTTGGTGGCCGCCAGAATTGTATTGATGCCGGCACTCTGGAAGCCTGATCTGCGGACCTCCCGAAAAGCCGCCTGCAGCAGGCGTTCCCGCGTACGGTCAGGATTACGTGGCCTTGTCGCTCGACGTTTCGGATTCGTGCGCGCCCCAAACATACCGACCAGTATGTATGCTAACGCTAATAGCGTCAAGAGCGGAATCGATTCCAAGTAGTGTATGTATCGCACTTCGGTTTGTTGTAGGCGTCTGTCGCAAAACTCTCTGTTTTGGTAGATTCCCTCGTCAACTCAGCCACTCCAACGGTTTGCACCAATTCGCAAATCACGTCCGTCCGTTGACTGTGCTTGTACGTTCGTTCCCGATTTCCCGATGCCCGTTGGCCGGTCCTCCACCAATGAAACCTATGGTCATCCGAATGCTTGTCCGATTTCGAACCTTTGAGGAATCCGGAAGCGCAGGCTACGAATTCTATGGGATATCGAATCCGCCATTGCGTGGAATGTCCAAAGTGCTGGACGCGATATCTGCTCGCCCGCAGCCCGTACTTCAACGGTTCTTACCTCATTCCGACGGTTACCGGCTCACTGGAGGAGTACACCCTGTATTGTTCCTGCGCGACGATGCTCGTGCGCAGCCACTGGAGGTGGGATGAGATGAGAACCTATAAAGTCTCGAAGGCTGCATACGATCGTGGCTTCGGCACGCCCGACGAGGTCTTCGCCATGCGGCGCTGCCGCCCTTCCACCGATGCGGCTCCCAGGTACGAGGTAACCGAAAAGCCCCTCTCTTCACATTTCGCTCGCCAGTTGCCAGGGACCTGTCATGAAATTGTGATGGTCGCACGATCAGAACGGATCAAATCGACTGATTTGTAATCCGTTGAAAAGAGGAGCAGAGCAGAAAACTTTCGAAACGGTGCAGAACCCACTTGTGTTCTAATAACCCGTAGGTCGTTGGGTCCGACCGCCGCCACCTGATCCAAACCGAAGTGACGCTCCCTCGCCCGGAAATCCAATCGCCCCTGGTGTTTCGCAGGAAGATGCCGGTCTACTCCCACACTCACCTGCCAGTGGTATCTTGAGGTGACTCTCGAACCCCAAGCCGAGCCCCAATGGACGTCCTTAAACGACTTTTCGAGCAGCACTTCCACACGACCGTGGATTCAGTCCAGCCCGTGCAAGGAGAACTCGGTGGCTCCGGCCGAAAGATCATCCGTCTCAGCGCGAAAGGCGGGAGCGCCATCGGCATACTGTACGGAGTCCGCGAAGAGAATGTCGCCTTCCTCGAATTCTCGCGCCACTTCCGCAAGCACGGCTTGCCCGTGCCCGAGATCTACGGCGAAGATCTCGACCAAGGCGCCTATCTCGAACAAGACCTCGGCGACACCTCGCTCTTCGAACTGCTCTCAGAGAGCCGCAAGGGAGAAATCATCGCGCCGAAAGTCGCCGACGCGTACCGCGAAGTGATTGCTACGCTTCCTCGCTTTCAAATCGAGGCTGGCCGCGATCTGAACTATAAGCTGTGCTACCCGCGCGGAAGTTTCGACCGCCAGTCGATCTCTTGGGATCTCAACTATTTCAAGTACTACTTCCTGCGCCTAGCCGGCATCCCGTTCAGCGAGCAGGCGCTGGAAGACGATTTCAGCCGCCTCACAAAATTTCTGCTGAGTGCCCCCAGAGATTATTTCCTCTATCGCGACTTTCAATCCCGTAACATCATGCTGCCTGGCGGCAAACCGTATTTCCTCGACTATCAGGGAGGCCGCAAGGGTGCGCTGCAATACGATGTCGCCTCTCTCCTTTACGATGCCAAAGCCGACCTGCCTCCAGACTTCCGCCAGCAGCTTCTCGATCACTATCTCGCGAAACTTCGTAACTTCATCGATCTCAAACCCGAAGCCTTCATGCAGCACTATTACGCCTACGTTTACGTCCGCATTATGCAGGCGTTAGGCGCCTACGGCTTCCGCGGATTCTACGAGCGCAAGGTCCACTTCCTGCAGAGCGTGCCTTACGCGCTGAAGAATCTTCGCTGGCTGCTGCACAACGTAAAGCTTCCCATCGCCCTGCCGACTCTGCTGGAAGCCTTCCACAGCATGCTCGCTTCTGAAAAACTTCAGCACCTCGCCACCGACGCCGACAATCTCGTGGTGCGCATCGTCAGCTTTTCTTTTCATCGTGGCCTGCCCAAGGACGAAAGCGGGAATGGCGGTGGTTTTATCTTCGACGGGCGCAGCCTGCCAAATCCCGGGCGGGAAGAGCGTTTCAAGTCCCTGACCGGCAAAGACGCCTCTGTCATCGAATATCTGAATCAGCAGGAGAGCGTTCACCAATTCCTGGCAAGCGTGATGTCTCTCGTCGACGCGAGCGTGAGGAACTATCAGCAGCGCGGATTCAAGAACCTCATGGTTTCCTTGGGCTGCACCGGCGGCCAGCATCGTTCGGTCTACCTGGCTGAGCAGGTTGCCAAGCGTCTGCGCGGCCGCAGCGGCATCGAAGTGATAGTCACGCACCGCGAACTCGAAAGAATGAAAGCGGAAAATTCCGCGGCGGAGAAAGCCGCCACATGAAGGCTATGATCCTTGCCGCAGGGCTCGGTACCCGCCTGCGGCCTCTGACCAATGATCGCCCCAAAGCTTTGGTGGAGGTTGCCGGACACACGCTGCTCGAAATCACGCTTCGCCGCCTCGCCTCCTTCGGAATCCAGGAAGTAATCATCAACCTTCATCACTTCGCCGACAACGTTGTCGAATACCTGAACAAGCACGCCAACTTCGGCATGCGCATTGAGATTTCTCGCGAGGATGATGTCCTGCTCGACACCGGCGGAGGATTGAAACAGGCCGCGTGGTTCTTCCTTCAGGATCGCCAGCCATCAGAACCGTTCCTGATCCACAATGTTGACGTGATCAGCACGATCGAATTCGCGCAAATGCTGAAGTTTCATCGCGAAAACGACGCGCTCGCGACCCTGGCCGCGCAGCAGCGTGAGACCTCCCGCCACCTCCTGTTCGACGAGCGCGGTAGGCTTTGTGGAAGGCAAACTGAAGCCAACGCACCCGAGATAGTTCGTTCTTCGCAGCAGCCCACCGCGCTGGCATTCTCTGGGATTCATATCATTTCTCCCCAACTACTCAGCCTGATCACCGAGCAGGGTGTGTTCTCGATTGTCACGACCTACCTGCGACTGGCCGGCGAGGGACACAGGATCCTCGCCTTCCGCGCCGACCAATACTACTGGCGGGATCTGGGCAAGCCCCAGAACATAACCGAAGCCACTGCAGACCTCGAGCGCGGGCTTTTCGCCCTTTGAATTCTTGAATTTAGAGAGCGGCCACCCGGCTTCCGCCCTCCATCCCCTGGCTGCCCACGAGGGTCTATGCTAAAGGTTGTGCAAAACCGCTCTGGCAAGTTACGGAAGTTTCCCGAAAATGCGCTAAGCCGTTGTTTCTATAGCAACTTAGTTGATACTTATGAATGTTTAGGGGAATGCTTCTATCCCCCTACGTGTGTTCACACGCATGACTGGCACAACCGGCACAGCCATAGCCCTGCCCGAACCCTCCCGCTCATGGAGGAAGCTATCGGTCCCAGCGAAGCTTTTCATCGCCTTGGTCGTCATGGCAGGACTGGGCACACTGATTTACGGTGGCGTCCACCAGAGCAGCAAGAACATCGCCGAATTCATATGCTATCTGGGGATTGCAATCCTGGCGTCGCGCCTCAAGGTCAATCTACCTGGGATCACCGGGACGCTGTCGGTCAATTTCCTTTTCATCCTGATCGGAGTTCTCGAGCTCAGCTTCTCTGAGACCTTGATTCTCGGTGCTGTCTCGATGGTGGCGCAGTGCCTCTATCCCGATCGTCCTCGAGCGATCCAGTTCACCTTCAACGTCTGCGCGGGTACCGTCTCTACCGCGCTCGCCTACCTTGTGTTCCATCATCCGCTGATGAATCTGATCATCGACAGCCGCCCGGTTCTGCTCGGACTGTCCGCGACGGTTTACTTCATCGCCAATGCCGGTTCCATCGCGACCGTCATCTCCCTGACCGAACGCCGTCCCCTGCAGCGCATCCTCGTAGACTGCTATTTCTGGTCATTCCCCTACTACCTCGTCGGCGCCGCTATTGCCGGGGTGATCGCCTGGCTGAACCGCACCTTCAACTGGGAAACGTCGCTCCTGATTTTGCCGGTGATTTACCTGATCTACCGCTCGTACCGCCTTTATCTGGGCAAGCTCGAGGACGAGAAGCGGCATGTCGAAGAGATGGCCAATCTCCATCTGCGCACGATCGAGGCCCTCGCGCTCGCCATCGAAGCCAAGGATCACACTACCCACGAGCACCTGCAGCGCGTCCGCGTGTACGCCATCGAAGTCGGGAAGGAGCTTGGCGTGACGGGCACCGAACTGGAAGCTTTGCATGCTGCCGCCCTGTTGCATGATATCGGCAAACTCGCCGTGCCCGAGCACATCATCTCGAAGCCCGGGCGCCTGTCTCCGGAAGAGTTCGAGAAGATGAAAATTCATACGCTGGTCGGCGCCGAGATTCTCGAACGCGTTCGCTTTCCTTATCCGGTCGTCCCGATCGTCCGCGCCCACCACGAGAAGTGGGACGGTTCGGGATATCCGTTGGGACTCAAGGGAGCCGAGATTCCCATTGGCGCCCGCATTCTTTCCGCCGTCGACTATCTCGATGCGCTTGCCTCCGACCGCCAATACCGCCGCGCCCTGCCTTTGAAGGATGTCATGCAAAAGCTGGCCGCCGAGTCGGGCAAATCGTTTGATCCGAAAGTCGTAGAAGTCCTGCAGAAGCGGTACGAGCATCTGGAGGAGATGGCCGTTGCCAAGTCGGTCGAGGACCCCAATGCTCCGCTCTCCACAGCCATCAAGATCGAACGCGGTCTGGAGCCCGCAGCAGGATTCGAACAAGCCCGGGCGCAGGATTACGCCGGTCGCGAGAATACCTTCCTGTCATCCATCGCTGCCGCGCGCCAGGAAGCGCAAGCGCTTTTCGAATTGAGTCAGGATCTTGGCGCTTCTCTGAGCCTGGGCGAAACTCTCTCGGTCTTCTCCATCAAGCTCAAGCCGATGGTTCCCTATGACGCCATCGCGATTTACGTGCGCCGAGAAGACGAACTCGTTCCTGAATATGTGAATGGCGACAACTACCGACTCTTCTCCTCGCTGCGCATCCCGGTTGGCCAGGGACTTTCCGGCTGGGTCGCGCACAATCGCAAGCCCATCATCAACGGAAATCCGTCCGTCGAACCTGGATATCTGAACGATCCCACGAAATTCAGCACCCTGCGCTCAGCCTTGGCTGTGCCCCTCGAGGGCGTCTCTGGGGTGATCGGCGTGCTGGCGCTCTATCGCGCCGAACGCGACGCGTTCACCTCCGACCACCTCCGCATCCTGCTGGCCGTCAGTGGCAAAATGGCGCTGTCGATCGAGAACGCGCTCAAGTACCAGCAGGCGGAAAGCTCCGCCACCACCGACTATCTCACCGGACTTCCCAACGCCCGCTCCCTGTTCCTGCAACTCGACCGCGAACTGGCGCGCTGCAAGCGCGATAACACTTCGCTCACTGTCATGGTCTCTGACATGGACGGCTTTAAGCAGATCAACGACCGCTTTGGCCATCTGGAAGGCAACCGTGTGCTGCGCCTCTTTGCCCAGGCGCTCAAAGACAGTTGCCGCGAGTACGACTATGTGGCCCGCATGGGCGGCGACGAATTCGTGGTCATCTCGCCCGGCCTCGGCGCCGATGCCTCCGGCAAAAGAGCCGAGCAAATGCGTGTCCTTGCCCGCCACGCCGGCCAGGAAGTCTGCAACGAGGAGATCCTTTCCCTAAGCGTAGGGCGCGCGGTTTTTCCCGACGACGGCAACGATGCAGAGCAGCTTTTGTCCGAAGCCGACCGGCGCATGTACATCGAGAAGCAGAAACAGCTCGCCTACAAAGACCGCCGCGCCCATCCCCGCATGAAGTGCCGCGTCACCATCGAACTCAGCACGGAAAACGGCGGCGTCCCCGTTTTTGCAAACCTCACCGACATCAGCATGGGCGGGTGTTACATCGAGACCAGCAACATCCTCAGCCCGGGCAGCAAAATCAAGCTGAACTTCTCCATGGACGACCCCAGCCTGTCCACCGAAGGGTTCGTCACTCGTATGGATCCCGGCTCCGGAGCCGCCGTGCAATTCCGTGAACTGAATCGAGAGGCGCGCGAGCGCATGTTCCGTATTCTGGAATTTATTCAGAAAACAACAACGTTCTACAACAACCGCTACCTCGACAGCCTGACAAAAAACTAGTCTCATGTGGACAACCCGAGGGTGCCCCACCCTTGTCGCGGTTTCTGCGACAGAGTGGGGATTTTGATTTCGTAGAAGATGGTTCGAATCTGCAATCCTGCGAGACTGCGTGGAGATTGCGAAGATAAACACGAACGAATTCTGAATGTGCGGAGCCACCCTGCTTGATGCCCGCCCCGCCCGCCCGTAGACTTAGAGAGAATGCATGTCCACGTCCATGGCCACGCCAGCCCCACGCGCGTTCTAAAGATTTCGCTGGGAGTGACCCTCGCCTATATCGTGCTGCTGGTGGTAGCCGGAATCCGAGCCCACTCGCTGGCGCTGCTCTCCGAGGCTGGACACAATCTGTCCGACTTCCTCGCCCTTGCGCTTTCGCTGGTCGCCGTATACTTCCAGTCGCGTCCCGCAAGTTCGACGAAAACCTTCGGCTACCACCGAGCCGGGGTCTTGGCTGCGCTCGTCAATGCCACTTCGCTGGTCGGCGTCTCGTTCTTCATCTTTTATGAGGCCTTCAAGAGACTGCAGCATCCCGAGCAGGTGCAGGCAAGTGTCATGATGTGGGTAGCCGCTGCGGGTGTGGTGATGAACGGCGCGATCGCGCTGCTGCTCTACCGTTCCGGCGGAGACGTGAACATTCGCAGCGCCCTGCTCCACGAAGTCGGCGACACCCTCTCTACCGCCGCCGTCATCGCCGGAGGCTGGGCCATCCTGCTCACGAACAACTATTGGATCGACTCTGTCCTATCGGTAGCGATCGGCGTTCTGATTCTCTGGTCAGGATTGGGCATCGTCCGCGAAACGCTGAACATCTTGTTGGAAGGCACGCCTCGCGGCATGAAGCTCGAGAAAATCGAATTAGCGATCCGTACCGTCGCCGGGGTGAACGATGTCCACGATCTCCACGTCTGGAGCATCGGATCTGAAACCCATGCGCTCTCTTGCCACATCTCGATTGCGGACATTCCGCCGTCGGTCAGCGAGCGCATCTTGCGCGACGTGAAAGAGAGCCTGTTGCGAGATTTCCGTATCGACCACACGACCATCCAGTTCGAACATGCCATCTGCGAGACTGCTCATGGGTGCGTGATTCCGGTAGTAGAGAGCGAAGAGCACCACCACCATCACAGCCACTGAAAACGGCGCTGAGCCCGGCTTTGATTGCCGCTGCCCCTACTTCTGCTGCTCGTAAATCTCCTTCGCCCGCTCAATCGTATCCGCATCCTCCGCCGACTTGTCCGGTCGCAGCCGCACAATCCTCGGAAAACGCAGCGCATATCCACTCTCATGGCGCTCCGAGCGCATCATGTTGTTGAACGCCACTTCCAACACTACCTTCGGCTCGACGACCCGCAGGAATCCCTGATCTTCAATCGTGTGTTCCAGGAACCATTTCGTCATCTCGACAATCTCGGCATCGGTGAGCCCTGAATATGCTTTCCCGATGTTCACTAAACGGTCGGCATCCCACACGGCAAACGTATAGTCGCTCAAAACGCCAATTCGCTTCCCATGTCCATACTCAACTGCCGTTACGACCACGTCGAGCGTGGCCAGTTCACGCTTCATCTTCAGCCACGACTTGCCGCGCTTCCCTGGCGAATAAGCTGACTCAAGATCCTTG
>DATEHP010000204.1:0-50139 GCA_035279505.1 Candidatus Sulfotelmatobacter sp.
TGCTCACCATCAGAAGGCAACTTCACAACAAAATCTGCTTTCACTTCGGGTTCTGTGCTCATCCGAGTATCCTTTCTGTACGTAGGTCTTGCTTGTTCGTGCTTCGCACGTGCCGATGCTCGCAGTTGATTGCTTGAGGCAAACCCGCGTTGTCGGTTGATTGGGCAAACGCTCTGTTGAGCCGTGCAATGGATTCGGCAGGCAGCATAGCCTCGCTCAAGATGTCTGCTCGCTTGGTTGCTGCGTGTGCAACACGTTCCTGATGCACAGTGAGTTTGAGACTGGCAATCTCGCCTTTGCAAGCATCAATGATGCGGGTCAATGTCGCGTTCTCATCAAGGAGTTGGTTGTACTTCACTTCAAGTGATGGAGTCATTCCGTACCTCGCAATGATTTCAAAGCTTCTGTTGGTGTGGAACCGAAAAACTTGTTGGGTCTTCCTGCATGACGTGCGACGTAGACACCACCTTGGTACGTCACGATGGGTGTGAGTTGTTTCTTGCTGTTACGTCCCTGCCGTGGGGTCTTGTCAGGCACCATCGCGGGTCTGAATGGAAATAGTGTGTCTACGATCATCACCGCACCCACAGTCTGAAGGGCCAAATGGTGCGGCCCAACCGTCGCAGAAAGCTTGGTTTCTTTTGTGCCGGGTCAATCTCCATAGGCACGAAGTTGATTCCGGTTTCGCGGTAGTACAGACCCCGCAGTTGTTTGTAGTAGCGCAACGTCTGTTGATGCCGGTCACGCTCAAGTTGCAATTCTTGCCAACACTCATCAATTTTCATGTTCAACCTCAAAAGTTTTGCAATAGGATTCGATTTAAGCGACGATCTGACCTTGGGTGATGGTGTAGCACCACCCAAAAATGTGAAGGCCGGTGTCCGGAACTGAATCCTGTACACACCGGCCTCTTCTGTGCCGTTACTCAGTACGCTGACCTAACGCAACCCATTACTGCCGTGGTTGCTTCGGTGACTTGTTATCGTTTTCACAGGCACAAACTTTTTCCAACTCTGCAACTCGCTCACCATGCGGCCAGTGTTTCAGTTCATTCGCGGCCTGTGCTGCAACTCGCTGAGCACGGTTGAACTCTCGTTCAACCCCATCACGCTCACCCTCAAGCCGCGAGATACTGTGCTCCCAATTACGCTCGGCCAGAGCGTTGCCACTGGCAACCGCAATTTTCTTTTGCTTGATGGCGTCGGCAATGCGAGACTCCAACAGCTTGCAGTTGCCTGCGATATTGTTCGCGTAAACCTCGGTTGACTTGGCCCGCTCGGTGAGGTTGAACAACTCACGTTTCAACTTTTGCAGTTGCCCGGCAGGGCCTTCCTGCCTCTGGGGTTGGGCTTCACGAGCCGCAACTAGCTTCTTGTGTTTCGCCGCGAGTTCGTCGAGGTTGACCGTCATTAACTCAGGGTTCGGGGCCATGAAGGCCATTTTCGTTACGTCAGTCATGTTCAGTGCTCCTTTAATTTGAAAAACCCGATGGGGTGGTCGCCAACCCCATCGGAAGTTGGTTAAGCTACTTTCAAAGCGCCGCGAAGCGAGTCATTTTCTGACAACTTGATGCTGCGCAGAAAGCGATACCCACGGAGTTGACTCGGCGTCAAGTTCGCGCCCGCCGGTGGCAACCCATTGACCCGCCGTTGGTCCGCCTCGCTGATGCCGAGGCTCGCGTACAGGGTTTGGTCAGCCTTTGAGATGGTTTCGGTGATCTGACCACCAGCAGACTCGCGGAACTCAGTAACACGGTTGTCACCGGCACCATTGTGCTTGGAGATAGGCCCGCGTGACTCACTGATGGTTCGCAAGCAACTCTCAGCGCAAGCAATCTTGCTTTCAACCAAGGTGCAAGACTTGCTTGCCTCACGGTATTCTTTGAACTTTCCTTTGTCGGTCAGGGTTTCAACCAACCGACCGAGTTTCCCGAATAGACTTTCCATATTTCCTCTTTTCTTTTAGGTCGCCTATGCCGAGGCCCGTATTGCCTCGGTCAATCTTGTTACCGCTTGAACTTTTTCAACTCAGGTTGTTCTTTCAGAATCTCAGCCTCAAACTCTGAATCACCCGGCAGGCCCCCCATCGGCACTGTGAGGTCTTCAAACTCACCCAACGGCCCCTGCATGGCTCGCCACTCAGCCGCTTCTCTTTTCGCGTTTGCGACGGCCTGAATACGTTTCGCAAAACGCATGACCGAGCGTGCAAATTCTTTTTTGTTGGCCTCGGTGATGGGGCCGTGATGTGTTATCCACGCATCAGCAAGCAACTCGTACTGTGTTAACGCATGCTCCCGTTCGTTCCTGACTTGCCGGAACATGACACACGCAAGCCGGTTGGCTTCGTGAACGTCCAAGGCATCGTGCCGAAGAAACTTGTCAAAAGCAGACTCAACGGTAAGTGCATCAATGGACTTTTTGTTGCTCTTTGTGCGCTCGGAATCCTGCCCAACCCCATCAGGGTTGAGGCCCTTGCCCTTCATGATGTCTAAGAAATCTCTTCCTAATCCCATTGTTGTTGCTCCTTTAGAAATCCAAGTGGCCCCACTCTTGGTCAATCAACTTTTCACACTCGGCCTCAAACTGTCTGCGGGCACTGTCTGCCCTACCGGGCATCAACATGTACTTCGCGTTGAAGTTGCCGTGCGGGTCTTTCATCTCACGATCACTGATGAAGGCCCGTTGCGCGTGAATGTACGCATCTGCCCGGTCATCGAAGCGGCCACCACCGGGGAAGCAAGCCAACTCGTTGATGAAGTCATCGTGCCACTCGCCCGGTGCCAGCGATAACAACCCGGCTTTGACAAAGTGCGCCACCGACAAACCGCGTTCCTGTTTTGACTTGATGGGTTTCACAGGAATCAACGGGATGTCAGGCCGTCGCACACGCAACACATCAATTGCCTGCGTGCCAGCACTGGCATCTTCGATGATTAACAACGGTCTGCACCTGTACTTCGTGGTCACCATGTCGTGACGTTCTGCGATGATCTGCGGCAGATCGTTGAATGACAGCTTGCGGGCAAACACATCCAACACCACGTAACCACCGTTTGCCATCGCTGCCAACACCACGTTGGCACTCAGATCATGTTTACCGGCTGACAAGTCCCACGCATTGACAATGTGCAGGATGTCATCAGACGGCAGGTTCTCTAACTTGTTCCAACACTCGGGCGGAAACAACTGCTCATCACCGGGCATGGGTGAACCTTGATACAAGGCATTCCAAACCGTCTCGCCAACCACGGCTCTGCGTTCATCCAACCACTCACGCGGAAATAATTGCGGGAATACTGATGGATATGCCTTCAGGTATCGCCGCTCACCTGTGGCTGTGTCATAGATGTATGAATCCCTTCCACACCCATCACCGGCATCATCGTTGGTTGCGGCGATGCACAGGACACGCCACTGTGGTGCTCTTTTGTTCTCTTCGGCAAGGCTGATGAGTTGCCCTGAGAGGTCACGTGCGTGCCAACGGGTTTGAATGATGATTTGCTTGCCGAATACCGACGACCGGGTAACAACAGCCGAAACATAATTTTCAAACGTGCGCTCTTGAATCACCGGGCTGAATGCGTCAGCAAGGTTCTTAACCGGATCATCTACAACTGTCAGGTCAAATCTGTGGCCGGTGATCGAAGACAGAATGCCGCGTGGCACGCACGTCAACCGACCATCCTGATGGGGTGCCCTCATCTGCCAACCAACCTCACCTTCGGTTGCAAACTCAAGGCCGGGGAAACGCTCAGTAACCCACGGATGTTCAAGCAACCCGCGCACTGCGCGTGATGTTCGTCTTGCAATGTCATCGCCGTAACTGATGACACCAACATGGATGAGCGGGTTCTCTGCAATCGATTGCGCAATCACACGCTCGGTGGTGAGTGATTTGCCAAGGCCCGGTGGTGTCCAAATGGCAAGGTTCTGCACGACCCCATCCCGTAGTTGGTCGCACTGCTCGCAAATGAGCCGCAACGCGGGTGAGTCATACATCTCACCGGGGAAAGTTCCGGCAACAAAGTTATAACTTTTCATCTGTCACCACCTCACCTAACAATGGGTTTGGTTCATGACTCGGTGGGAGTGAGTCGCAGAACGGAAACACCAACCGGTTGACATCTTCCTCACTCAAATGCCGCGTGTGATAAAGAAACTTGCGGTAACCAACAAGCTTTGCCGGGTCAACATCAGCATTGATGGTGGCCTGAATAGAGCGAGTTGGCGCGGCAGTGCCGGTCAACCTCATCTCACGGTCAATGATTGCCAAGGTCAACTCAACCTTGCGGTCAGGTTTGATCTTTGGATCACTCAGCACGTCACGAAGGTCAACCAACTCCGCAAGCTGTTGCTCACGGTAGATGACCATCTCGGTCTTTGCTTCTCCACTGACAATATTCATAAGGTGCTTCCTGTCTTCCGCGATGGTGTTTCGTGATACGTGCAGAGACTTCGCCAATTCAATGTTGGTTGCATCGGGGGCATCACGCAGCAACCGCGCCAATTCGATGTGTCTGCGTGCGCGGGCCTCACGGTCGCTGCGTATCTTTGTGATGGATGCGGGGCTCATGCCTTTGTCTCCTTATCCCCATCGAATGTGATGTCCGCTTGTTGCGGTTCCTTCTTACCAAGCAACTCGGCCTTCCAGCGTCTTGCCAAGTCTCGGCTGATGCCTATTTCCTTTGCGATGGTGCGCTCGCCTTTGCCCTCGGCCACTAAAGCTTTCAACTGCTCTTTCTGTTCTTCGGTTGCTTCAATGGGGGGTCTGCCTGTGGTGGGTGTGATTGCTTTATCTTTTCCCCAACACCACACCCCATCACTCAGTTCAAGAGAAATCTTTGAGAACTCATAGATAGGCTTACGTGCCTTCTCAAACTCCAACACGCACTTCAGACCTTCTTGACCTTTGTAGTCGCCTGACCAACGCAAGCCGATGACCCAATTGAGCGGGTCTTCTGGTTTCGAGTGTCCACGTTGTGTGTGCTTGTCCTTGCCGTCATGGTGCAGGTAGATCACCGTGACACCACGAAGCCGCATCCTCACGCACCAATCTGTGAACTGAAAGAAGCTGTCTTCATCGTTGGTGCCAATGTTGGCAAGCCGTGACCAATTGTCGAAAACAACCACCTCTGCCTTGCTTCGGTTGATGGCTTCCTCGTACCAAGCCAACCCTTCAGCAGTTGCTATGCTCGGCATGAACTCGTTTTGCTGTTCGCACCGGGTAATCAGATTGAAGTTTTCATTTTCCTCGGCCAAGATGCCCAATTGTTCCTGCATGTCGCCTGCGTCCATCTCCCCATCAACGTAGATACAGTTGAAGGGACGTGTTGCCTTGTAACAAAGGAACTCACTGCCGGTTGCCAAGGCATTGCAGAAGCCGATGGTGAAGTTTGTCTTACCAACACCACGAAAGGCATGAACCTCACCGAGTGAGGGGTGGTGAATCACAGGGCTTTCTGACCCGGCAACTTCTAACATCACTTCCGGCTCTTTCACTTCTTTCTTTGCAAAGTCGCGTGTGTTGGTGACAACAGCCGGTGCAGGCTTCGGAAGCCGCAGACCATAGACCTCTTCGACAACCGCACGGCCTTCCTCATACGTGGGGGCGTCGGGAAACTGCGATTGCCAATCTCTAATCAATCTCGAAAGACCTTTCTTCACATAGTCATCAAACTTCATGTGAAAGTGATCTTTCGATTCCTGAGCATCACACCTGAGAGTATTAAGAAATTCCTGTTTGTGATCAGCCATTAGACAACCTCTTTCTGCCTGTTGATCCATGCCAACACGTCTTCTTTCACAAACAGGCACCTGTCACCAATACGCAACGTTGGGAATGGGTTGTTCTTCATGCGTTCCTTACCTCGCGCAGAGGTCATCTCGTAAATGCTTCTGGTACTCAATCGCAACATCTTTGCAACTTCGCCAACTGTCAAAATTGTTTGTTCCATAACCTACCCCCAATAAAAAGCCCACCTCTCGGTGGGTGATCATTCACCAACTCTACAAACACGAAGACCCACCAACTTTGGTGGGCCGCTCAAACCGCGTAATGGGTGTTACTTATTTCTTGTTTCTCTTCACCACCTTCGCCTGTAGGTGGCGGTAGTGACCATGGGCAACGGTCACCGCGTATGCGACACTCAGTTGACTTTCACCTTCTGCTGTTTCAGGTAACATCACGCTGCCTGTATTGAGTAACAATATGTCACGAAACACCACGCACTCGTTGTAGACAAACTTCTTTGGTGCACCTTGCTCAAAGAGCAGGTGCGCACGATGGTAGACCATCCAAAATGCACCTACCAAGCTTTGATCAACGCTCTTCGCAGCTTCAATGTTAGTCATTGACCATCACTCCTTTTCTCGGGTTTTTTCTCCCCCTACTATATGTAAGGTCGCCAAGCGTCCGGACTAAGCGACAATGTTTTCATACACTTACGTTCGATGGGGTTGAGAGTGGTTAACCTTTGACTATCATGTTCTCTTCGCTCGCACGTTTCCTGCAATCGGGTGTGCAATGCACGTGGTTCTTACTACGTGGCTCAAACAGATCATTACAGCCCGCGCGCGCGCACCGGCGATAGCGCGGCCTCGGTGCAGGCTTCAGGATGACCTTCCCTTCGGCATCCCTGCGCTGCGCGCAACGGTCAGGGGCCTTGCAGCGACGACAGTAATTGGCACCCTCGGTGCCGGGGAACTCTACCCCACAGTCAATGCAGACCTTCGGGTGTATCGCCTCGGGGTCCGGTCGCGTAAACACCACCCCGTTGCCCCAACCGAGAGGGCCACTCATCGAACGCTTGAGACGCGGTAAGCAGTCAACACCGCGCTCGGTATAGCCTTCGTCTGCAATGTCGTGAAGGTCTACCGCGTCATAGCGAAGACCCTTCGCGTCGTAATCAAAGGGGTCGCCTACCATTCGACTGTCGTTCAGGTCTTCGATGTCAGCACCGGCACAGACAACATCATGTTCGTATGACTTATCTATTCTCCTACTGCTCGGCAGACCCTCTAGCTTCAACACCTTCTCGGTTTGCTGACCATCTTTCGCAGGCACCACCGTGAGCCTGTGCTTCATAGGTGGAAGACGTGTCTCACGTTCTTCACCTACGACACCGGCATCGTCACCATCACCCACGCGGTCACGGTAGCAGCCTTTCAACTCATCGCCCCGAAGGTCTTCCTTCTCTTGGATTGAATCCAGCAAGGCCGAGGCTAACCGCTTACGTTCCTCCGAATCGCGGCTGAGGCCGATGCGTCGGGCACCATCCTTCAGCTTCTTTGCAAGCTTCGAGTGCATGATCTTCAGGTGTGCAATTCACCGACCAAGAAAGGGCCTGATGGGGTCTTGGGGTCAACGGGTTGCGGCTTGATTACCTCGGTAATGGTGCAAAGATTTGCGCTTTGAGGGGTGGTCTGGTTGGTCTGAAAAGTGGTAGGAAAAGTATTTTCAGACCGCGTGATGCAGGGATGGGTAATCCACGTCTCAAACGTGGTTACCCCATCATGGTGGTATGAAAAGGGGTGGGGGTATAGGGGTTTTCATACCAGACCACCGTGCACTAGACCATGCACGCGATTGTGCAATGTCTAGTAAAGTGGTAGACATTGTTTAGCCGGGTGAGTTGAGGTGGTCTGAAAACACTTTTCCGACCACCTCAGAATGAGAGCGTCTGTCAGAGCAACATCAGGTCTTCCGTAAGTGATTGAAGATCAACCATCGTGCAAAGCCTGTCGGCTGATTGTCGGCTATTGTGGATTTGGGCAGGTGGTCCAGCGGTGTCCTTTGGTTACTGGTTTTTAAGTCGGATGCTGGATTAAATAGAAAAGCCCCGGCCTTTGGGGCTCTGGGGAAACATATGAACTACAAATGGGGAATGCTGGTATCGGTGATGTTTATTGCAACGCTTGCCTCAGCCCAACAACTGGCGGAATGCAAGGAAGTGGCCGCCGGGGTTGATAAAACAGGTCGCGCTGTACTGTCCAAGAATGTGAAGCACACTACGGCGGGGGACAACCTGCAATTATCTACCGAGGCGGCGAGTTGCATAAATAACCACAGCAATGAGCTATCGAAAGTTGAAATCGAGCAACTCGATTGGCTTTCCTACACACTAGATGCTGATGTTATGAGCCGCATGTGGAACTACCTCGAACGGCACCATCTTACCGACCGTTTTAATGACGAAGACGCAGCCGGGAAGCGCTAAAGCCGTCAGTTACATTCCGCTGATTACTTTTTGAGTTGCTTCATGCCTTCCAAGAACATCGCATCAGGCATGGTCTTGTGATAGAAAGCCGTCGTTGTGGCCGCGTCTTTGTGCCTCGCCAACCGTTGACCAAGGGCGATGTTGCCACTGACGTTGATAGCGTGTGTGATCGCACCTCGCCTTGCGCTGTACATGCCGCGCCATTCAACACGTGACGCCTCAGGCACAACCTTGCAGCGCGTGCATTGCTTGCCATACCGCTCACCATCAACGTGCGGCCTGATGACTCGCGCAACCAGGTTGTGAAGATCAATCGGCTTGTCACCGAACAACCACCCGGTTGCAGGCTTGCCACGTTCTTTGCGCCACAACTCCAAAGGCACACGCACTTCATCAAGCAATGGCAACGACGCTGCACGCTCAATGGTCTTCGTTGTGCCTTCCTCACCAAAGACCACGTTGCGTCTGACGTGCAGCCAATCCTTGTCAATGTCTTCCCATCGCAACCCGGCAATCTCTGCCGGTCCAAGAGCGAGGAAGCAAGCCAACGACAACACCAACTGACAATCAACGTGGTCAACCAGCGCGGTCACCAAGTCTTCGCTCTGCTCACGTGTGTAATGGGGTGTGCCTTCAGGCTTGACAGCATCCTCAGGCATCTCCACATCGTGCCATGGGTTCATGGTGATGATCTTTTCCTTGAGCGCACGTTTGAAGATCGCACTGCCGGTGGTTCTGATGTGCCTGAGAATGTGCCAACCACGCTTGGCAGTCAACGAGTCCAAGTACCGCTCGGCCATGTGAGGTTGATACTTTTGCAGTGTGCAGGTGCCGAAGTGATGCTTGAGGAACTTTTCCCAAATCCACTTGTAGTCTTTGATGGTGGTTGGCTTCTTGCGTGGTTGACCTTTGCGCGGGCCTGTCTCAAGCACCTCTTGGCACCACGGCAGGAAGCGTTGTTCCCAATATTCAACAACGCGCATGTCTTCGGCTGTGATGGTTGGTGCGTTGGTGATCTTTGCGAGTTCCCTGTCACGCAGAACCTTGATGGCTTTGCACGTTGCTGAGTTGTGCTCACGGTCTTTGTCGGCCAACTTCACCGACTTCCTGACCTTTACCAACTTCCCCTCACGATTCTCGGTCTGATAGAATTGCAGATACCATGTCGTGCCGTGCTGCAAATACACGTGACCTCTGCCGCGTTCCCCCATCGCAAATCTCCTTTGCAGAGCAGCGTAGCAGATTGGCCGACAAAAGCCGACAAATCTTTGGTAACGTGTTGGTAAGTTGTTGATTATAAAAGTGCGCCCTTAGCTCAGTTGGATAGAGCGTCTGGCTACGAACCAGAAGGTCGGGAGTTCGAATCTCTCAGGGCGCACCATGATTTCAAATACTTAGGGCCTTCCAGATTTGGAAGGCCCTTCGATTGTGATCGAATTGTGAGCGTCTTTGGAAAAAGGGGCCTTTATCAACTTCAGCCCTTGAGCCAATAACCGGCAATCATGCCAACAGTCCCGTATGCCCAGTGGCGATCGCTAGCTTGAAATCGTTTCGTTAGGATCACAAACAGTGCCGCCGCTAAGAGCGAAATGCTGACTATGCCTAGCATGATCGTTTTGAAATAAGCGGTAGCAGGACCGCCGCTGCCTGTGACTACCTGTTGTGTGTCGCCGGGGGGTATGTCAACCGTCTTAGGGGCGGCGATCCCTTTCTCATTCTCGTCTGGTATCTGTACGCGAATTGGCCTTTTGGTTCTATTGGAGAATGTGTAAGCGAGAGTCCCTTTGGGTTGACCTGACGGATTACCTTTCTCGAGACGCATTGCGCCCCACCCAAGCCAGCCGTTCTTGAGCGCCTGATCGAATGAAACCGTGTCACCTTCCGGTCCCGTAACAGTTGTACCGTGCGGGAGTCGCTTCGGAATGCTGAATGCATAGATCGGGAGTTTCATTTCAAGTCTGGGCGCGGCGAAGAGAACGAGTAAAGTTATCGAGAAAATTGCGATCGGGATAACTCGAAAGTGGTGTGACTCATATGACGGCGCATTGACCATTTCGCGCGAATTTTAGCACAGCAAAATTCGCGCTGAATGTGATCCAGTTAAGCTGTTACGAAAACAGGATTCATTAAGCAAAGAACCCGCAGCCCAGGGGACGCGGGGACATCGCCCGTGTCGCGTGCTTTTGCCATTCTATCGTGATTCTATCGTGACCAGGCGGAACACGGGAAAATCTGGAATCGGAGAAGTGGCTGCCCGGGCTGAGGGTACGACATAGCTTGCGGTGCCCTCGGTCTGCTTATTTACATTCCAGCGGCGGCGACCCGTCGGGTTTGAACAGCAGTTGATGGCTAGGTCCGCCGTACTCCTCGAGTTGAATCACGACTTCCTTGCTAGCCAGAATCCTCTCGCCGTCTTTCCCGCTGAAGGCCACGATGTTGGACGCGTCGCCTGCGAGAGATACGAAGACTTTCTTGATCTCAGTGTCGAAGCGCATCGGAACGATGAACTTGGGTCCATCATCGACTCTGATTTGGAATGACGTTGTGGCTCCGACGATGAACTTCTTATTGGACCGGCACGTTACGACCATGAGGGAGCTCTCCGGTGACTAGCTCCTCAGAACTGCGTTCCCTTCCATCTTCCCAGTGATCAAGTCTTTTCGGTCTTGATCCACTGTGCGTTTGCGACAGCAGACAGGACCAGTAGTATGGCGATCGTGCTCAATTTCATGTGGTTTCCTTTCGTTTATTGCGCCGGCCCATCGTCGATGAACCGCCCAGCGTGGCCGAGGCGCTGCTAGTGCGCTACCTGCAAATGTCTTCTTTCAAACGCCTTAAGGATGACCAGCTTAATTGTCTGAAGGGCAGACTCGCCGTGATGCAAATCACGGCTCTATTTGGGGCTGTTTACCGAAGAACGCGGACGCCGGTCCACTGTGAGCAAATTGTGAGCAAACTGGGTGACAAAGTAGGCAAAACGGTACACGCGCGCGAAGTCGCTTTGCTTTATTTTCCTTTACGTTGGCGGATACAGTTGTCTGGAGTTACGTGCGGTTTAGGACTACGAACCAGAAGGTCGGGAGTTCGAATCTCTCAGGGCGCACCATCTCCTGTTTTTTCCATACTCACCTCGGTTAGCAACCACAAGCGTCACAACTACGATCAGACCGATCTTCCTCTTCCTTGTCATGGTGGGGAAGAGTAACCTCTTGTCCCAGAGAGTGCAACCAAAACCAGAGCAGGTATGACTTTGACGATCTGGGTCAGTCTCGCCTTACGTTTTGTTCCCACTCAGGATCGACATTGCGGTGGCTGAGTCCTGGGGTGTAGTATTCGCCCGGCGTTCCTGTCGTACGGGTAAACGATCACTCCGGGCCAAGACTGTACCAAAATTCAAAGAGGAGGCAGAATCATGGGAAGGTTCTGGGGAATTCTGTGCCTGATGTCTCTCTTGTCGTGTATCGGACTGGCACAAGTGAAATCAACGGTTCAGTGGAAGTGCGACAAAGCTTCCGATCAACACGGCATCGATGTCGGAGATAAACCCGGCCATGCTTACATAGTGGAGCAGATCAACTGCACGGCGGTGAGTGGCGACATCGATGGTGCCAAGAGAAAGTCTGGAACTGCCACCGAGTTTCTTGAGTTCCATGGCGAGATGGTCACAGGACACGGCGAATTTATCGAAACCATGGAAAATGGCGACAAGAATTTCTACACATACCAGTTGAAGGGCACTGTGAAAGACAATGCCATGCGGGGTAGTGATACATACACCCTGCGTGAAGGCGGAGGCAAACTCAAGGGCGCAAAGGGTGGTGGAACCTGCGACGGCAAGAGCAATCCAGACGGGACAACCACCTTTGACTGTTCTGGGACCTACACCATTGCTAAGAAGTAAACCCGAAAACTTGCTTCGGGAGCCTGAATATCTCGTTAGGCTTGCCACAGCTTGTAATCGCTGAAATGGCCCAAGCGATCTCTCTCTCTTTTCTCGACAAGCGTTTGGGCCTCTCACAATGGGTTGTGTGAGAGTAAAGAAGGAACTGGATAAACACTTCGGTCGTTTACTTTTCTGCACACTCTAAGCGCTGGCGGTGTGTTGCACTAAGGCATCTGCTGGGCAGGCGCTGGGGTTGTCTCTGACGCAGCCGACGCAGTTGGAACAGGGTCCAGTACGTAGTTCGAATATATTGTGGGGTGTACGTGCCGCGTGTTTGCAGGCCTGCACACCATGCAGCAGGCTGGCTACTCATTCCGCTGCGCTGGTGATCTCCTGTACGCTGGCGGTTCGCTAACTTGTTGAGAATACTGTGGGCGACGTCTGAAAGGTCTTGCCCCTTTGCTGCAATGTCAGGCGAGAGTTCGAAGTCACGGTAGAGTGGCGCACCATCTCCTGTTGATTTCCAAACTGCCCCTCCATCGATTTCATAACTACCGTGGTTCGCGGCTGATTCCGTTGAAGCCGGTGTTCTGTTAACCTCCTTCCAGCCCTGTTGTTCCGTTAAACCGTCGCCGGACGTCTCCGGTCATCGAGCCAGCGCGCCATGTCGAAAGATACACAGCAGCAAGATGTTGCAGTAATGTTGTCGGCCAAGAACGGGTTAGCCTATCTCACAGCAAACGATTGGGCCCTCATCTCCGACAAGGCTACCCGCATGCAGTTCAAGGCCGGGGAGCAGTTCGTCTATCGTGGTAAACGGACCCATGGTGTTTACTTGCTGGTCAAAGGGACTGCATCGGTGCAGATTGCAGGACACGGTACAGCGCGGGAGATTGGAGCGGGTGAAGTTTGCGGGGAGATTTCATTTCTGGACGAACAGCCGGCCACGGCTGATGTTGTCGCCAGTGAGCCCATTTTGGCATATTATCTCGATCGGCCGACGCTGCAGTCGCTATTCGAGTTGTTTCCCCATTTGGGATCCCGCTTCTATCGCTCGCTGGCTTCGATTCTTTCCCGACGGTTGCGCGAGATTATCGATCGTCCCGTTCCACCGAAGAAAGAACTCGCCTAGCGGCGACTGCATCGCATCACTTGTGCTAGCCTAGGAATTTCTTACGGCATAGCTGAGGCTGGAGCCACTCGACACTCATCGTGGTGGGCGCCGGTTCTGGATTCTCAATCTCGAATGGCTGACATTGTTAATCTGCGACTCGCGCTAGGTTCCGCCGCCCTCCTGGGATTTCGGCATGGCTTGGACTACGACCACATCGCAGCCATCAGCGATATCAGCAGCGTACAGGCTCGCCCCCGCGACGCCATGCGTTACGGGTTGCTCTACGTGGCTGGGCATGCCGCCACTGTTGCCGTGCTGGGAACTGCGGCCGTTACATTCCGCATCTCGTTGCCTCCCGCCAGCGACCGCTGGGCAGAACGGCTGGTTGGCGTCACCTTGCTGATCCTGGGACTGTACGTTCTGGGAA
Source organism: Candidatus Sulfotelmatobacter sp. (assembly GCA_035279505.1). Classification (GTDB taxonomy): domain Bacteria; phylum Acidobacteriota; class Terriglobia; order Terriglobales; family Acidobacteriaceae; genus Sulfotelmatobacter. The sequence continues at coordinate 13,640 of DATEHP010000204.1, forward strand.
CGTTTTTCCGTCCCTGGGCACACAGTCATGCGCCTCGTACACGGATCACAATCCTGGCGAATGGGGCGTTGTGGGTCTACTGGCGATTGAGTCGCGTGTTCGGCGGCACGCGCGTGGAACCACCACAGGTTTTCAAAGACGGATACGGGAATACGTCTACCTTCGTGGTCGGAGCGGTTCATGGATTGGGCGCCGAAACCCCGACTCAGATCCTGCTCTTTCTGATGACGGCAAACCTGGGTGGAACCGGCTTGGGGCTACTCGGGCTTCTAATGTTCATTGTGGGCCTCCTCTTCATGAATACGTTGCTTTGCGCTTCGGCCGCTGGGCTGTTTTCGGCGAGCCTGGCTCGCCCGAATGCCTTGCGCGCGCTGACATTGGCCACGTCGGCTTATAGCATCGTTGTCGGGGCGATCTTTCTGCTGGGTTCAGCAGGACGGCTGCCGTCCCTAACAGGTTGAATCTGGACGGTGCCGCGGAACGGCTTTGGGATCGTAAGTCGCAATAAAGTTGATTCAGTGTGCATGACTTTTCACTCAGGTGTTTGCTTGGATTTGGGCATGGTTATTTAACTCGTTAAGAAACAATGGGTTGCTGGAATAATGAATTTGGCATCCCGTGTGCTCAATCACAGATGGGATAGTTTCGCTCTACTTGCGCTTCAGCTTGCGGTGATGGGACCGCAAGAACAAGAAAACAAAAAGCGGTTGATAGTGGGAGGACGTAGACATGAAACGGATGATATTGCTGTTCTTGCTAGCTCTGGCGCTGCCAATGGCGGCGTTCGCAAATAACTCTGTGGACTTCACAAACGCGGGCGGCACCCTGAGTGGCAGCAGCGCGGGCTTAACTCTTACCGGCTCCACCCTAATCGCGATGGGAAGTGGCGGCGCGATCACGACCGGCAATCTGGGCACAATCGCATTCTCGACGGGCGCACAGACCAGCAGTGGGAATCTGCAGATGGGCGCGACCTTTGCCGCTGGCGGAACCTTCAGCATTACCGGCAACGGGACGAATGGAGTCCCCAACGGCACGATCTTCTCCGGAACTTTCTCTGGGCCGGTTACCTGGACGCTCGTCACGCTCGCCAACGGCACCCATAACTACACGCTGAGCGGAGCTTTGACTGGGACGTGGATTGGCGGTGGGACGGTGAACGGCGCAACCGTGCAACTGACCATCAACACAGGCAAGGGCTTCTTTAACGGAACTACAACTATCTCCAGCGGAGACACCAACATCGTGGTTCCTGAGCCTGGCTCCCTCACCTTGCTCGGCACAGGACTGGTCGGACTGGCTGGCGTCATCCGGCGCAAACTGAAAGCATAGCGAAAACGCCCCCCAAATCTTACCCCGCCCTATTCGGGCGGGGCTTTTCTTTTCTGGCATGAGCTGTTTTTGAGCCCATTTGTCCATTCAACCGCCATTACCCCAGTAATCGAAACTGGGGGATTACCGTTGACCCACCTGACACCGGCTTCTTACAGTGCCAACAGGGGGTGGTATGAAGGATATCCATGAGGTCCTGCGGCAAAAGCAGGCAAAATACGCCCAACTTGGCAAACAGATCGAAATGCTCCAGCAAGCGGCCGAGAAGCTGCGGGAAGTAGCACCACTTCTGGCTGAGAGCGACGAAGAAGATAACGTCGTGCTGGCTGAAGTGGATGATGCCGGGTCTGCCGACGCACTCGCAGCCAAGGCAGGCGCCAGTGGTGGCGGTTCAACAGGGTCGAAGGCGGCGCGGCCCACGGCGCCTCGCTGGCCGTAAAGCTGAGGGCGAGAGCCCATTCTGATCGAAGCTATGAATCTTCAGGCACTACTGGTCTCGAGCGACGACTCCGCCGCGGACGTGCTGGGCAGAGTTCTGTCCGGCTTCGGCATTGCCACGGACCGGTCCAGCGATCCCGAAACTACTCTGGCACGTATCCACCAGCAGAAGTTCGACGCCCTGATCGTTGATTTCGATGACCAGAAGGTGGCAGAGGAAGTTCTGCTCCAGGCTAAGAAACTTGGAACCGGGCCGCTCAGCATCGCTCTGGTGGCCGACACGGCAAAAGTGCGCCATATCCTTAGCGGCGGCGCGCACTTCGTCCTCTATAAACCTATTTCCGAGGAAGCCGCGCGAGCCGGATTGCGCGCTGCTGCGGCTCTGCTGACGCGCGAACGGCGCAGGGCATTCCGAGTTCCGGTACAGGCACCAGTTGAAATCACGCTACCTGACACTCGGAAAGTCGATGGGATTCTCCTGGATCTCTCCGAGACGGGAATGGATGTGCTCACGGCCGAAGCCCAAATGCCAGGTTCTCTGCTGGCTTTTCGCTTCCAGCTGGCCGATGGATCTGTAGAAGTCGATGGTCACGGGCAGGTGGTCTGGGCCAATCCGAACGGGCAGACAGGCGTCCACTTTGTGGACGTACCGGACACGGTTAAGGAAAAACTAAAGACTTGGCTGAGAGCTGCCGCGGTGGCCGCTGGTGCCGAGGATGACGAAACGGTTCCCCACTGTAAGCTAACGGATCTGAGTCTGGGCGGCTGCTACGTCCAGACCGAGGCACCTTTTCCCGAGTGTTCGCTGGTCGATTTGTGTTTCAAGGCCAACGAACTCGAAGTTCACACCGAAGGTATGGTTCGCGTGGCCCATCCCGGGCAAGGCATGGGACTCGAATTCCCATCCCGCACACCCGAGCAGCGAGCGCAGGTCGCGAATTTGATCAGCTTCCTGCAAAACAACTCCGATGCGCAGCCTGAGCTAAGCATCTCTCCTAAAGCCCTGGTCGCAGATCTCACACAATTTGAGCCTCTCGGCAAGAGCGCGCAAGATGCGGCCGAGGAGATGGAAGATCCGCTCCTCGAACTCTTGCGCCGTGGCACTTCCCTGCAGCAGGATGCCTTCCTTGGCGAGCTTCAGCACCAGCGCAATCCCCAGGACGTCGCGACGGCGTAAATCGTCTGTCCTTGGTCGTTCGCTAAGTTTCGCAACAAACAAATCACATTTCTCCGCAGCGAGCATCTGAAGATGCGTTCATTTCAAGATTCCTCCCGAATAGGAAGCCTCCGGCGTGAATGAGTTCATTTTGCCAATGGCTAACGACAGAGGACGAACGACCAGCACAAAGCCTCTCGTTGCAGATCATTTTCAGCGGAGATTCTTCTGGGCAGGAAAGCAAGGCTAGGCTTGGAAGTGCAGCGAGAGCGCGTGTGGGAAGCGAGAGGCTTTTTGGGGGTGGTTTACCGAAGAATTGAAGAACCCGAACCCCGTCTCTGGCGCGGATCCCTCAATTCCTCGTGGTCTGTTCCACCCCAATGTCAGTAAGGTAGCGTCTTCGCGTTGCGCGATGGTTTCAGCCGTATTAAATCTAGGTTAAATTGGAGCGACCGAATTTTGCATTGTGGTGTGGAATCTCTCAGCTGAAAGAGGGCACTCTGGGAAGCTCGGGCTCGACTCTTGACGCGCGGACCTCGCCAGAAATTTGCAGCCTTTGGTGGAAGCCATTTCTGGCGGTCGCTTCGGCAGTCTTCGCGGTCGAGATTCCATTCTTTTTCTTCGGCACTCCTTCCGGCCACGACGTTGAGTTTCATCTCTACTCGTGGTTGGAAGTGCTGGCGCAGTGGAAGCACGGGATCTTGTATCCGCGTTGGGCCGCGCTCGCACACTTCGCGTACGGAGAGCCGCGGTTTGCGTTTTATCCACCAGCTTCATGGATGCTGGGTGGAACCATTAGCAGTGTTTTTCCCTGGACAATTGCGTCTCCCGTCTACATTTGGATCGTGTTGGTGTTGGCGGGGACTGCTATGTTTCTGCTGGCGCGGCAGTGGCTCGGTCAGCGTGATGCGATCTTCGCCGCTGTATTGTATGCGGTCAATCCTTATCATCTGGTGATCGTTTACTGGCGCAGTGCCTTCGCGGAATTGCTGGCAAGCTGTCTGGTACCGCTGTTGGTGCTGCTCGTCTGGAAGGCAATGAGAGGCGATCGGCACATTGTCGCGCCTCTCGGATTGCTGCTGGCGGCGGCGTGGCTGACAAATGCTCCGGCGGCTGTGATGATTCATTACTCCCTGGCACTGTTGATGCTGTTCTTCGCATGGAAGAACAGATCGCCAAAGCTTCTGCTGATCCTGGCCGGCTCCGTCGGGTTAGGCGCGTGTCTCTCGGCCTTTTACCTGCTTCCAGCCATCTATGAGCAGAGGTGGATTGAGATCGCGAATGCGGTCTCGGCAGGGAGTCGTCCATCGGATAATTTCCTGTTTATCCACACTACGGATGCGGATCACGACGCATTCAACCGGATTGTCTCCTGGCTTGCGGTTCTGGAAGTCGTAGTGATCCTTGCTTCGGCGATCGCGGGAAAGGTGTGGCGAGGAGCCACACGTGAGGTCTGGAACGCTTTGTCCGTCTGGGCCCTGGCATGCTCTATTCTCATGATTCCAGTATCTGAGTTTCTCTGGAAAGTCCTTCCCAAGCTGCAGTTCATGCAGTTTCCCTGGCGGTGGCTGCTCTGCATGAGCATGACCTTTAGCCTCTTCGTGACCGTTGGGGTGCGGCGTTGGTGGCAGCGCGCCGCGGTGTGCGCACTGTCGCTTGCGCTCGTTGGGGGGGGGTGGCGATACGTGCAAGCTCCCTGGTGGGATACGGCCGCCGACCTGCGTGAGATGCAGGACAATATGGCCACAGGCATGGGTTACGAGGGGACTGATGAGTACACGCCCGTGGGGGCCGATCCGTCAGTGATCGATAAGGATGCACGCAAGGTTACGGTCGCCGGGCCGGCACATGGCGCCATCGACGTGCTGCGCTGGGATGCCGAATCAAGGATGTTCACAGTGCAAATGTCTGCCGCCGATCAGGTCGCTCTGCGGCTCTTTCGGTATCCTGCATGGCGAGCATCGGTCAATGGACGCGAGGTGGAGACGACCGCGCGCGAGGGGACGGGGCAAATGCTGGTCCCGGTTTCAGCGGGAATGAACCAGGTGAAAGTCACCTTTGTGCGCACGCCGGACCGCACAGCTGGAGGGTGGATATCCGTCGTCACGGCGGTTTCGACTCTCACACTCGTCCTTGTTTCTGCACGAAGGCAACGGACCTCAGCCCTCGGACCACACAAACTTCCCGGCTGAGGTCAGAGGTCTGAGTCGAAGGTCCGCTATGCGACGAGTTCTCATTGCGACATCCAATCCCGGCAAGCTGCGCGACTTCGCGGGAGCTGCGGCTGTGCATGGAATCCAGATCAATGGAATCCCAAACTTCTCTTCCCTCCCGCTCGTCGTCGAAGACGGTCACACGTTCGAGGAGAACGCGTGCAAGAAAGCGGACGAGTACAGCGTTTACGTCCCCGGAGAGATTGTGGTCGCGGATGATTCCGGACTTGAGGTTGATGCGTTGAATGGTGCTCCCGGGGTGCATTCGGCTCGTTATGCCGCCGACCAGCCTTATCTGGCGGACGCAAACACTGATGACGTGGCCAATAACGCCCGCGTGCTTCGGGAATTAAATAGCGTTCCTCCTCAAAAGCGGACAGGACGATTTGTCTGCGTGCTGGCGGCGGCCCGCGACGGCAAGACTCTTCAGACATTTCGCGGCATTGCCGAAGGGATCATTCTTGATGCACCTCGCGGAACGAACGGCTTTGGCTACGATCCTCTCTTCTACTTTCCTCAGATCGAAAAGACGTTCGCGGAACTCTCAGCGGAGGAAAAATCGCACTACAGCCATCGCGGAGCTGCGTTTCGCCAATTTCTTGACTGGTGTGAGAAGCGAATTGCCGAGAATGAAATCTAAACAGTCTGTGACCATCCAATCGCCGGCAGGACTCATTTTCGATATGGACGGAGTCCTGGTCGACTCCGAACCCCTCCACAAGCGGGCGAAAGAACTCGCCTTCTCGGAGATCGGGATCGTGCTCTCCGATTCTGTTTACGACAGCTACAAGGGGCGACCGGACGCAACAATGCTCCCCGAGATCTTGACTGCTCGAGGATTCCCCACTGAAAGAATCGAGGAATTGTCGCGGCGCAAGAGGCAAATCTACGAAGGGATCGAGCATGACCTGCACGCCGTCGACGGCGCCCCCGACTTCGTACGGTGGGCCGCATCTCGCTACAAAATCGCGCTGGCCACGTCCGCCACGGCGCGCAACCGAGAAGCAACGCTCAGCCTGCTCGGCATCGGCGAGCTGTTTCACGGCGTAGTAGACGCTAGCGGCCATCAGCGGCCGAAGCCTGATCCGGAAGTGTTCCTGATCGCGCTGGAGAAACTGAGTCTGAAGGCAGCCGATTGCTGGATCATCGAAGATTCGCTCAATGGGCTGCGAGCGGCGAAGGCTGCTGGCTGCTTCGCTGCTGCGATTACAACTACTTTTGATAAGAACATGCTTGTGACCGCTGGCGCAGACATCGTGGTGGATTCGTTCGCGCAGCTTCGGACGCTGTTGGAAAGTGCATAGTCGAGCTTCGCTCGACCGACAGCCGAGGTCGGCTGTCCCCACATTCAATTGATCGACATTCAATTCTTCGCTTTGTTCTGGCACTCATTGACAACTGACCCTGACAACCAGTCCCTGTTCCTTGACTTCCCTTCTCTGCACACAAGATAATCAAAGGTTCTTTTGTCATCATTAGGGTTCATAAGGAGCGTCTGTGGCGTCAGCCAGTTCTTCTGCTCCCGTCTTGGAACACGGTGTAGCTCCGTTGCGTGCAGGTCAGGGGATATCGTTTGTACTGCGCAGGCTGCATTCCCTTACCGGCATCATTCCGGTGGGCGCGTTTCTCTTCGAACACATTCTGATCTCGAACTCGACTGCCATTGGACAAAACGGTCCTTCCGCTTATGCCCGCCAGGTCAGCTTTCTGGCGAACCTACCGCTGGTGTTCTTCCTGGAGTTGTTTGGGATCTGGATTCCGATCGCGTTTCACGCGCTGTACGGCTTTTACATCTGGTACCGCGGAGAGGGCAACACCGCTTCGTATCCGTGGTCGGGTAACTGGATGTACACGCTGCAACGCTGGACGGGTGCCATCGCCTTCATCTACATCGTTTGGCATACGTATACGATGCGGTTCACGGGCATCGATCTGCATGACCACCCATTAGCCTCGTTCGGCAAGGTGCAGGGAGAGGTCCTGCACACGTCGCTGTTTCTGTTCTATGTTGTCGGACTTGTGGCCGCCTCTTGGCATTTTGCCTACGGCATATGGCTGTTCTCTGCGAAATGGGGAATTGTCTCTGGCGATAAGGCGCAGAAACGACTGCTTCGAGCGTGCGTGGTGTTTTTCCTTCTGCTCTGCGGGGTGGGCTTTGCGAGCTTGTATTCGTTCCGCTCCCGGCCTGTCGCGGACGACGATCAGAACCGTGCCATGATTCAGTCCCACGAGAAGTTACGAGGCCAGGCGACCGACCGAAAGGGGGCACAATAGTATGGCGGCTCCCAGAATCATTGTCGTGGGCGGAGGTCTTGCAGGGCTAGCGGCGGTCATCAAGATCGCGGAAATGGGCGGCCAGTGCGATTTATTCTCGATCGTTCCCGTCAAGCGTTCGCACTCGGTCTGCGCCCAGGGCGGCATCAATGCCGCGAAGAATCTCAAGGGCGAGGGCGATTCGACCTGGAAGCACTTCGACGATACGGTCTATGGCGGAGACTTTCTCGGCAACCAGCCTCCGATTAAGGACATGTGCGAGGCGGCGCCTGGGATCATCGACCTGCTTGACCGCATGGGCGTGCCCTTCAATCGCACGCCGGAAGGATTGCTCGACTTTCGTCGTTTCGGCGGGACCTTGTACAACCGAACAGCGTTCGCCGGGGCGACCACCGGGCAACAGTTGCTCTACGCGTTGGACGAGCAGGTGCGCCGCTATGAATCCGAAGGCAAGGTAAAGAAGTACGAGCATTGGGAGTTTCTCTCGGCGGTGCTCGACGGGCAGAAAGTTTGCCGCGGTATCTGCGCGATCGATCTGCGCTCGATGGAAGTCCGCACCTTCCCTGCCGACGCAATCCTTATCGCAACCGGCGGCATTGGTGCGGTCTTCGGCAAGTCGACGAATTCGGTGGTGTGCACCGGTTCGGCGCAATCGGCGCTGTATCAGCAAGGCTGCTACTACGCGAACGGCGAGTTCATTCAGGTGCACCCGACTTCGATTCCAGGCGAAGACAAACTGCGGCTCATGTCGGAATCAGCTCGCGGTGAGGGCGGGCGCGTGTGGGTGCCGAAGAAGCCGGGTGATAATCGCGATCCGAAATCGATTCCGCAGAGCGAGCGCTGGTACTTCCTCGAAGAATGGTATCCAAAGTACGGGAATCTGGTGCCGCGCGATGTGGCGACGCGCGCAATTTTCAAAGTCGTATACGAGTACAACCTCGGCATCGACGGCAAGCCGATGGTCTATCTCGACCTGACGCACATCGACCGCAAGATTCTCGACCGCAAGCTGGAAGGCATTCTCGAGATCTACGAGAAGTTCGTTGGAGACGATCCGCGCGACACGCCCATGAAGATTTTCCCCGGCATGCATTACACCATGGGCGGGATGTGGGTCGATTACAAACAGGCGACGAACATTCCCGGAATTTTCGCGGCCGGCGAGTGCGAGTATCAGTATCATGGCGCGAACCGCCTGGGCGCGAATTCACTCGTTTCCTGCATCTACGGCGGAGGCATTGCCGGTCCGAACGCCGTGAATTATGCCCGAGGACTGCAGGGCTCAAGCGATGGCAACGGTCACTTCGAAGCCGAGAAGAAGAAGCAGGAAGAGAACAATACCCTGCTTGTGAAGAACGAGGGCACGGAAAACCCGGTGAAGTTATGGCGCGAACTGGGTGAGTTGATGACTAAGGACTGCACGGTCATCCGCTACAACAAAAACCTGCAACAGACCGACGCGAAGCTGGTCGAGATGCTGGAGCGGTATCGCAAGATCAACCTGAGTGACCGCACGTCGTGGGCGAATACGACGATAGTCTTCGCGCGGCAGCTCTATAACATGCTGCAGCTGGCGAGGGTAATCGCGCAGGGCGCGCGCATGCGGGATGAGTCACGGGGGGCGCACTATAAGCCCGACTTCCCCGATCGCGACGACAAGAACTGGATGAAGACAACAAAGGCATATTTCGCGCCGGATGCAGATGAGCCTAAGTTTGAATTCGAGCCGGTGGACGTGTCGCTGATACCGCCGCGGCCGAGGAAGTACTGAACCTCGCTAAGAAGCCGCGCTGGTTTAATGCGGAATCCATCGAAGGCTGCGAAATGCTCAATCGCCGTTTTGCGGGCAGTCGAGACGTTTCGGATCAACATCGTCGTTGGGATGAAGTCTTCATTCGTGTAGCGCCGTCTGAAAAGGCAAGCTGAACCAGGAAGCTCGTGCCCTTCCCGATGGTTTTGATTTTTCGCATCGCTCGAAATAAGGGGTCGTTACTACGCCAATCGGTTGGGCAAAGCTGGGTATCCCAAGGTTAAGGAATAATGGTTGATAAATCCGTCATCTTAAAAATCAAGCGTCAACTCACTCCCAACGGAAAGTCCTACTGGGAGGAGTTCTCCGTTCCCTACCGGCCGAACATGAACGTGATCTCGGCGCTCATGGACATTGCCGCCGATCCCGTCACGCGAGACGGCAAGGCCACCACGCCAATCACCTACGATTCGAATTGCCTCGAAGAGGTCTGCGGGTCGTGCGCCATGTTGATCAATGGCAAGGCGCGGATGGCATGCTCGGCGCTAATCGACCAACTCGAGCAGCCGATCCGGCTGGAACCGTTCTCGAAGTTCCCCGTCATTCGCGATCTGGCGACAGATCGAAGCGTGATCTTCGAAAATCTCAAAGCGGTCAAGGCGTGGGTTCCGATCGACGGCACCTACGATCTCGGTGCAGGCCCGCGCATGACCGCCGAGGACCAGGAAGCGGCCTATCCACTCTCGCGCTGTATTTCCTGCTGCTGCTGCATGGAAGCCTGCCCGCAGTTCAACGAAGATACCGGCTTTGTTGGAGCCGCGACGATCTCCCAAGTCCGGCTGTTCAACACGCATCCAACGGGCAAGGCGCTTCAGCGCGAACGCTTGGCCGCTCTGATGGGCGATGGCGGCATTCAGGAATGCGGCTACGCACAGAACTGCGTCGAGGTTTGCCCGAAAGACATCCCCCTGACCAAGTCCATTTCCGAGGTTGGCGGCCAAGTCATGAAACAGGCGTTGGGTGACATGTTGCGGCGCTAGATTTTGTCACTCGAGTACAACCGGGGCGGGGGAGCCTTCATCCAAATCGCGCCAAGTCGTAGCAGTGAGCCCACATAGAAAGGCGCAGAAAAACTCACCAATGGCCCTTCACTTGCCGATAGATTCTGTGGGGCCTCTGCTTTGTGCTGCGCAGTAACCGGCAGTAATGAAATGAAGTAACTGGCCGGTCTGAGGTACCCAAGTAACCGTTCGCAATCCGGATCGGGTTGGTAGGCTTGACAGCATGGCTTAGAATAGCCGGACTCGCGGACAGAGTCGAAAGGCTCCAGTCCCAAGGGAAGCCACTTCGTGAGACGAATTTTCGGAATTCAATTCGCGGCCGTTGCTCTTCTCGCGCTGGTATGCGGAGGGATGTCAGGCACCGCCTTTGCTGTGCACCATGCAACGCCGCAGCGCACGCATCATCGACTTCGCTGGCTGCGCTGGAATCCGATGTTCCGGCCATCGCATGAATCGCTCCTGATTCAAAATGCCGAAATCGACCGGCTTGAACTGCCGCGCATCCAGGATGAGACCGAACTCGAAGCCCTCAAGGCCGATGGTTCGCTTCTGGAAATCAGGTCGGGAGAAACGCTGCGCTTCGATCCACGGCTCGATCCTTCGCGGCGCTTCTGCCGTCCCTGGACGCTGAATTTCGTCAACGATCTCAGCCAAGCCTACTACAACCGGTTTCATCAACAGATTCAACTCAATTCCGCCGTCCGAACCGTGAAGGTCCAGAAGAAACTGCGCCGCCATAATCGCAATGCTGCTCCGGCGGATGGCGATACCGCTTCTTCTCATCTTGCGGGCGTGACGGTTGACTTGCAGCGCCGTGGATTGAGCAAAGATCAGATTCGTTGGATGGAGCACTACCTCTTCTACATGAAGTCAGTCGGCCTGGTGGAACCTGAAGAAGAGCGGCGCCACTGGTGCTTCCACATCATGGTGAGCGGACGCTACGATGAGTGGCGCGAGACTCAGACGATCATTCCAGTCGACCGTCCAGATCAGGATAAGCCACAAACTCCGTCAGCCACACAGACCGAAGTCGCGCTCGGCGGCGGAACCAAATAGCACCTCTTCAGCCGCCTCACTAGCCTGCTCGCAGCCGTTCCTTTACGATTCCACTCATGATCGTTCTTATGGCAGGACTGCCCGGCACGGGCAAATCCACCCTGGCGCGAGAATTGGCTCGGCGAACCTCAGGTCGTGTCTTGAGCAAAGACGAATTCCGTCACATGCTCTTCACCCCCGAGGAAATCGAATATTCCACTCGCCAGGACGATTTCTGCCAAGAGTTGATGCTGCAGACGGCGAGTCATCTTCTGGCGCGAGGCCCGGCGAGAATGATTTTTCTTGACGGCCGCACCTTCTCCCGCCGCTACCAGATCGACAATGTGATCATCGCAGCGGCCTCTTCGCACCAGCCGTGGCGGATCCTCGAATGCGTCTGCGCCGATGAATCTGTTCGCCAGCGGCTGGAGGAAGATGCAAGTCGAGGTGTGCATCCTGCTGGAAACCGCGACTACACCCTTTACTCAGAAGTAAGGGCACGGTTCGAGGAGATTCGCCATCTCAAGACCGTGATCGATACTGATCAGCCTTTGCTCACTTGCCTTGAGCTAGCGATGGCAGCCCTCTCGACCTCAGATTGAGGATTTTCCTTCGTGTACCTTAGTGGCCTTCGTGGTTAGTGCTTTTTGTCAGCCACACAGAGAGCCTATACAATCGAAATCCTGCCGCCCATGACGACCATGACAAGGCTATCCATCGCGATCATTCTGATCTGCTCATTCGCCATAGCCCAAAATGCTCCAAAGTCCTCCGACACGACCGTCAGCCCTCGTGCCCAGAAGATTCATGACTCCGCTCTCATCATCGACACGCACGCCGACACGCCCCAGCGCTTTCTCGACGAAGGCTTCGACATTGGCTCGACTGATCCGAATGACATCGGCCACATCAGCCTGGACAAGGCACGACGTGGAAACCTGGGCGCCGAGTTTTTCTCCATATGGGTGGAACCGGAAACAAATCAGGGACACTTCGCGAAGCACACGTTCGACCTGATCGACTCCGTGTACGAACAAGCGGCCCGCCATCCCGATCGCATGATGATGGCCTTTTCGACCTCCGATATCGAGCGCGCCCACCGCGAACACAAATTCGCTGCGCTGATGGGCATCGAGGGCGGCCATTCGATCGAGGCTGACGTCCATCTCCTGCACGACTACTACCGGCTCGGCGTGCGCTACATGACGCTTTCGTGGTCGAACACGAACGAGTGGGCCGACTCCTCGGGCGACATCAACGATCCCAAGATTCAGCATCACAACGGGCTCACTGACTTCGGCAAGCAAGTCGTATTGGAAATGAACCGGCTCGGCATGATGGTCGACATCTCGCACGTGGCCGACAAAACATTCTGGGATGCGATCGCGACGACCAAAGCTCCGGTGATCGCCTCTCACTCCTCGGCGCGCGCTCTGGTGGACGCTCCCCGCAACATGACCGACGACATGCTGAAGGCCGTTGCCAAGAATGGCGGCGTAGTGCAGGTGAACTTCTTCAACGGCTTCATTGACGAGAACTTCCGCAAGGCCGAGGAAGCCCAGCGCGGCGACCAGGAAGCTGCCAGGCAAAAATACCTGGCACAGTTGAAGAGCGAAGGCAAAGAGGTCAACTACATCGAACTGGATCGCATCGAGCGCGAGTGGATTGCGAAGATTCCGCGCCCGCCTCTGAAGTCGCTGATCGACCATATCGATCACATCGCCAAGGTGGCGGGAGTGGACCACGTTGGGCTGGGCTCAGACTTTGACGGGGTCAGCGGGGCAACACCGCAGGGCATCGACTCAGCAGCCGACCTGCCAAAGATCACGCAGGCGCTGCTTGATCGAGGGTACAGTGCGGAAGACATTCGCAAAATTCTCGGCGGCAACCTGATGCGCGTTTTTCGCGAGGTCGAACGCGTGAGCCACCAGTTGCAGTAACGTTCGATATAGACTCCAGAGTCGCCGCGACCCAAGTTCTCTGCCACTGTCGTACAATGCAACGTTGCGACTCATTCAACAATTCCCGCTTCGTTTCCAAGGAGCATCCATGCATAAAGCACTCGTAATTCCCGGAATGCTATTAATATCCGCGGCAATGTCATTCGGCCAGGCGGCCGCAAGCAAGCCGGCCGCACCCGCTAAGCCCAGCACAGCCGCCAAACCGGCGACGTCCGGAGCAACAACGACCAAGCCCACTGCCATCATCGATACGGCGGCGGGCAAGATGACCTGCACGCTGTTTCCTGATAAAGCCCCGATCGGCGTCGCTAACTTTATTGGGCTCGCGACTGGGACCAAGGATTGGAAGAATCCAGTGAGCGGCGCCATGAAACATGGCGTGCCGCTCTACGATGGAACCATCTTTCACCGGGTGATCCCGCAATTCATGATCCAGGGCGGAGATCCGGCCGGCACGGGCTCGGGCGCCGATCCGGTTGCTCCTTTCAAGAACGAAGTCTCGCCTGATTTGAAATTTGACCAACCCGGCCGCCTGGCCTATGCGAATGCAGGGCCCAACACCAACACTTCGCAATTTTTCATCACGGAAGCGGCGCTCACCGGGCAGCAGGGCGACATGCTCAACGGTAAATACACGATCTTCGGACAGTGCGACGAAGCCACCGTCGGCCTGGTGAAGCAGATCGCCAGAATGAGTACGGATACGAATGATCGACCATACCGGCCCGTGAAGATCAATCACATCACGATCCAGAAGGCGGGAGCGGGGGCAAGACCGGCAACTGCTCCGGCGAAGAAGCCTGCTGCTGCCACAACGCCCAAAGCGCCGGCAACAGCCAAATAGAACCACTGAGGCCGCTCGCTTCGCTTCCCGAGACAGCCGAGGCGGCTGTCTCCACATAAGCTTTCTCCGCTAACGGCTGAAGACTAACGATTAACGACCGACTTTGAAAGGATCCTATGACTCGTCAACCGGGAATGTACGCTACGTTTGAAACCACGGAAGGCACCATCGTCTGCCGCCTGTTCGAAAAAGATGCGCCTAAGACCGTCGCGAACTTCGTCGATCTCGCCGAAGGCAAACGGGAATGGAAGCATCCCGCGACTGGAAAGAAGTCAAAAGACCATCTCTACGACGGCACGATCTTCCACCGCGTGATTCCGGACTTCATGCTTCAGGGCGGAGACCCCCAGGGCACCGGCACCGGGGGCCCGGGATATCAGTTCGAGGACGAGACCAAGGGCTCCCCGCACAAGTTCGACAAGCCTGGCAAGCTGGCCATGGCCAATGCCGGCCCAAACACTAATGGTTCGCAATTCTTCATCACGGTGGTTCCAACAGACTGGCTGACGGGCAAGCACACCATTTTCGGTGAGGTGGTCGAGGGTCAGGATGTGGTCAACAAAATCACCAAAGTGCCACGTGGGCGCAATGATCGCCCGAACAAGGATGTCGTGCTGAAGAAGGTGACGATCGCTACGGTGTAATCTCAGCCATTCGCCAAGACGTGAATCCCTGGCAGGTTTATCAGGTGTTGATCTGCCGTGACGAGAGTCAAGTTGAACACTTTTGCGGTGGCCGACAGAAAGTGATCGGCAGGATCGCCGTGCGGAAAGTTTATCGACGATATGGCGAGCGCAACCTCGATAGTGAGAGGTGCCTCGATGAGTTGCAGTTCCTGGACGGTCTTCGTTACCCACGTTTGAATGTCTTGCGCCAGTGTAAGACGACCTTTGCGGAGCAGCACTGTCAATTCGGCTACGCTGACGGGAGACAGCCATAATTCGTTCGCAGGATCGGCCAGAGCCTTCTCTACACGGCGCGTAAGACGCTCTGGTTCGAGCATGCTCCAGAGCCAGATGTGAGTGTCAAGAAGCAACCTCACCGGGAGGCATCCCAGTCGTCCCAACTACCGGTGGGGCCGACGATGTCACCAAGAATCTTGCCGCTTCCAACCATGGAACCGAGGCGCCTTCCCTTTCCCTCTGCAGGAGAGGGAGGAATCACTTCTGCGACGGGCTTGCCGAAACGAGTCACCCGAATCGGCTTCCGCGTCTTGCGGACCTGTTCCAGGATGCCAAGGCACTTGGCTTTGAATTCGGAGATCGCGATTTCTTTCATATATGCAGTTTAACCATGGTTAATGACCATAGTCAAACTGAATTTGGGCTTATATCGAGTCCAATTACAATCTCCCGATGTTGCTGGCGACTCCCGTAATGCCGGTGGACGCGTTGAAACTCCTATTGCTGGTACTTGCCGGCGGAGCACTGCTGGCTCTCGGCCGCTGGAGTTCGCGGCGAGACCCGACTGGCTCTGGAAATGGACCCGGCAGTTCGCTTACGCCTAACACCGCGAAACTGTTGCCGGGTGAAGAGTCCAACCCGAAGGTCTGGCCTCCGTCGGCGGAGGATGTTGCGGCTTCCCTGCGCTTTGATCCAGCGCTTGGAAATATTCGTATCCGTAAGTTTTATTTCAAAAAAGCCGATGCGATTCCCGGTCCCGATGATCCGGAAGTTTTCGCCGACGAGTTGAACATCGAACTCTATGATCCGGACTCGGGGCATGCCTGGTGGCAATCTTATTTCGTCGCCACCCCGCAGGGATTGGCTAGGCTGCTGCGCGAGAAGTCGTGGAGATACCTGCATGCACCCGAGATTTTAGTTTTTCCTCGCTACAACCTGGAGGAAATCCGGCGCGCTGTCGTCAGTCGGATTATGGCAGATCACGAGTACTTCAAAGGAAAAGTGCGCGAGGAGGAAGAATCGTTGTAGGTACGCATCAAAACCTACACCCCGATTACCCCCACCAGTTCCTTTACCGCCGCCGCGCTCTTGTCGAGCCCAGCCTTCTCTTCCGGAGTTAGCTTAATTTCGATGATCTGCTCAATACCCTTCGCGCCCAGTTTCACCGGCACGCCTACGTAGAGACCGTTAACGCCGTACTCGCCTTGCAAATACGCGGCGCAAGGAAGAATCTTTTTCTTGTCTTTCAGGATAGCCTCGACCATCTCCGTCGCTGCCGCGGACGGAGCGTAATAGGCTGATCCCGTCTTGAGATACTTTACGATCTCAGCGCCGCCGTCGCGCGTACGCTGCACCAGCGCATCCAGTCGGCTCTTCTCAATCAATTCCGTGATCGGGATGCCGGCCACCGTAGAGTAGCGAGGCAAAGGCACCATCGTATCGCCGTGTCCGCCGAGCACGAACGCCGTCACGTTCTCGACACTGACTTTCAGTTCGTCCGCGATGAAAGCGCGAAAGCGCGCGGAATCCAGTACACCGGCCATTCCGATCACTCGCTCTCGTGGGAATCCGCTGAGTTTAAAAGCCGTCTGCGCCATGGCATCCAGCGGGTTCGAGACAATGATCAGAATGCATTTCGGCGAGTATTTCACCACCTCGCCGACCACCGCCTTCATGATGTTGTAGTTGGTGTTGAGCAGGTCGTCGCGGCTCATGCCCGGCTTGCGCGGGATGCCCGCCGTGACCACAACAACATCAGAATTGGCCGTGTCCTTATAGTCGTTCGTCCCGCTGACGTAGGAGTCGCGCTTCTCGATCGGCATCGCCTCAAGCAGATCGAGACCTTTGCCTTGCGGAACGCCCTCAATGATGTCGATCAAAACTACATCCGCGAGTTCCTTCGAGGCGATCCAGTGAGCGGCCGTCGCTCCCACGTTTCCCGAACCAACAATGCTAACCTTCTTGCGCATATAAGGCCTTTCCTTGGCCACGGATTCACACGGACAATTCATAAGACTTATCCGCGGAAATCCGTGAAAATCCGTGGCGAATGAATTTGAAATCTACACCAGCACTCCTGCTCCCATATTCTCAATCATGTAGGCTGCAAACTCGCTGGTCTTCACTTTCGTCGCACCAGGCATCAGCCGCTCGAAATCGTACGTGACTTTCTTCTGCTCGATAGTGCGCTCCATACTCTGCTCGATCATATCGGCGGCTTCGTTCCAGCCGAGATGGCGAAACATCATCACACCTGACAAAATCACCGAACCCGGATTGATAATGTCTTTGTCGGCGTATTTCGGTGCCGTGCCGTGCGTCGCTTCGAAAATTGCATAGCCATCTCCGATATTCGCGCCGGGAGCAATTCCGAGCCCACCCACTTGGGCGGCGCACGCATCCGAAATGTAGTCGCCATTCAGGTTTGGCGTCGCCAGCACCGAATACTCGTCAGCGCGCGTCACTACCTGCTGAAAGATCGAGTCGGCGATGCGGTCGTTGATCATGATCTTCTTCTTCCACACGCCGTTGCCGTGAGTCGAATAGATCCCGTCCAGCACCTCCTTCACTTCTTTTTCCACCGACTGCCGGAAGGCCGGAGGCGCGAATTCCATGCCGGGCTCGATCATCTCTGCGTTCTGCGCCACGCTCAGATTCGGATTCTTGTCCTTATTGTCCAGAATCCAGCTTTCGCGCTCGGTAACGACCTTGTCGCGGAATTCTTCCGTGGCAATCTCGTACCCCCACTTGCGGAATGCGCCTTCGGTGAATTTCTGGATGTTTCCTTTGTGCACGAGCGTCACCGTCTTCCGGCCGCTCTCGATTGCGTGCTGGATCGCCATGCGGACCAGGCGCTTGGTTCCCGTAACCGAGATCGGCTTGATCCCTACGCCTGAGTCGAGCCTGATCTGCTTCTTGCCGCCCTTCAGCATATCCTTGTTCAGAAACTCAATCAGCCGGGTACATTCGGCAGTTCCCTGCTCCCACTCGACGCCGGCGTAGACGTCTTCTGTATTCTCGCGGAAGATGACCACATCCATCCGCTCGGGATGCTTCACTGGCGAGGGCACGCCGTTGTAGTACTTCACCGGACGCACGCAGCAATAGAGGTCAAGAATCTGGCGCAAGGCAACGTTGAGCGAACGAATCCCGCCGCCTACTGGCGTGGTGAGGGGTCCTTTAATGGCTACGCGGAACTCACGTATGGCGTCGACGGTATCGTCGGGTAGCCAGGTGTCGAACTTGGCCTTTGCCTTCTCCCCGGCAAATACTTCGTACCAAGCCACGCGGCGCTTGCCCTTGTAAGCCTTTTCCACCGCGGCATTGAAGACGCGAAGGGACGCTTTCCAGATGTCTCGGCCAGTGCCGTCGCCCTCGATGAACGGAATGATGGGATTGTCTGGAATGTTGTACTTACCGCCGACATAACCAATCTTCTTTCCCTCTGCCGGTATTGCTACGCCGTTGTAAGCGCCGGACATCGAAACCCTCCGTGATCAGGAAATTCAGCCCCGCAATGCAAAAACTGTCATTATATAGAGAATTTCGCGCATGGCCCGTGGCCATTTTCCTCAGGTCCAAGGAGCGCGCTGCTTTGAATCATCCAAAAACTCGATATATCCTGAGCCACTCTATGACGACACACCAGCGGCAAGGGTGATCTAAGTCACTTCCCGTAGTGATTTCACCCACAGACAGGCAAAGGTTCCAAGGCCTTACCCCTTGTGGGATAATCTCCACCAGACGATTTGAACTGTCCGCGTTCTACGGAGGATCTATGGGGTTCTGTTCTCTGCGCTTGATCCATTGCGTTTTGCTGGTGCTGGCTATCGGGGTACCCGCTTATGCAGATGGTTCTCACGACCGGACTCAGTTCGGTCATGACATCACCGTCGGAAGCGATGAGAAAGTCGCGGAAGTGACTTGCTTCGGCTGCAGCGTTCGGATTCGCGGCCGCGTCGATGGCGATGTCACGACTTTCGCCGGAAGCGTTGTGGTGGAGCGCGACGGCGCTATTGGAGGTGATACGACCACCTTTGGCGGAGACGTACGCCTTGATGGAGGCGCGAGTGTCAAGGAATTGACTGTGTTTGGCGGGCGCATCCGCCGCGATTCCGGGGCCTCCGTCGGCGGGGATGTCACCACCTTCGGCGGCGGTCCTGCGTTGTGGCTCTTTCTCGTTTTCGGCTTGCCATTCCTGGTCTTGGGAGCTTTCATTGCGCTTATCGTCTGGTTGATTCGGCGCTTTGTCCGGCCAGCCGTACCCGTGGCAGCGCGAGTTTAGTCGGCTACCAACGACGCGTGCCGAACGTTTTGCGGACGCCAAGGCTCATATAGCGTCCCCACGGACCATTGTTTCCCAGGTCGGCCACTCCAAGATTTTTGTTCCGTGCGCCCAGTCGATCGAACAGGAAGTGCTGAGTAACCCGGAATTCGAAACCCCGGGTCATATAGATCCCCACTCCCCAGGAGTGTTCGATACCGATCGCGTCGGGTGACCAGGTATAAAGCGTTTTGGGTACGTTCTTGCCAAACAGAAAGGCAGGTGCTCCGAAAACCATGAACCTCCGCAGTGGGCCGCGCCCAAACGGCCGCACCTCCAGGATACCCGAGAGCATGTAGCGAGCGAACATGTTGCAAGGCGCATTTGCACCCCCGTCGACATAAGAGTTTCCGGCGCACAGGTTGGGATCGATCTCGTTGTGGGGAGGCGCCAAGTCAAACTGCGCCCAACCCCATAACATATCCTTCGGAAACAACATCCGGTCGTTCGGCCCGGCCTCATGCCAGATTCCCGAACTCGAGAAGGACCCGCTTGCGTCAGGGCTTGCTGATGCCGTGGTCTGCGTTTGTGCTACGGCTATTGAGATTAAAACCGGAACGGCTAAAGTCCAGGCCCATGGTTTCATTGCGCCTCCCAAGTTAAATAGAGCGCCACATTGTAACCCTTCGGAAAACATGACTCGCCCGCAGCTTCGTCTGCAGCCTCGCGGGAACATGAAGAGTTACTGTTGTCGCATCGCGAGCCGAAGAACATCCAAGAGCGCTTCTTCCAGAATTCATATCTCATACCGGAATTCTTCCATTCACCGTACGTTTAACCCTGTGGGAATCAGCCTAAGCCACACCAAACTAAAGACCTACTGGTTTGGTGTGCCGATTGCACTGTACGGAAGTACAGTTAGAACCCAGGACCCCTATGCCCCAAGAGATTTCCGTCTCGTACCAAGCCATCAAGAGCAAGGTTTACCGCCTGATTGATGCACTCGTGGTGGGAGAGAAAAGCGAAGCCGAAGTACAGGAGTCGGTGCGGCGCTGGTGGTCCTTGATCCACCCCGCTGATCGCCCGATCGCCCAAAAGTACCTTTTGATGGTATTGGGTCGTTCCAATTCTGCGCTCGATGCCATGGGAACCGAACTGCTCACTGTGAGTGGCTGCGAATCCGCTCAGCCGCGCATGACGGACCCCCTGCTTCCTACCAAGCGCATGCGACTGGTCGAGCGCACAATGAAAGAAAACTCCGTGCGCACCGCTATTTAGCCAAGCATTCTGACCGCGAGACACACAATTTACATTTCCCTCGTTGCACATCGCCTTCTCTATCCGTATCTTCGATCTCATCCCCGATTCGTCTGCGGGCGTACACAATCCGCACCATCAGGAGCGCTGAATGAGATCCCTTGTATCCCATACGCCGAAGTATCTTCTAGCCGTAGGAGTTCTAATTATGGCAACGTCTCTATTCGCAGGATCGAGCCTTTACAACTTCACCTTGAACTCGATTGACGGCAAACCGGCCCCATTGGCGGACTACAAAGGCAAGGTCGTGCTCATCGTCAATGTCGCCAGTCAGTGCGGCTATACTCCCCAGTACAGCGCCATGGAAGCCATCTACGAGAAGTACAAGGATCGAGGCTTTGTCATCGTGGGTTTCCCTGCCAACAACTTCGGCTCCCAGGAACCAGGCACGAACGAGGAGATCAAGACGTTCTGCAGTCGCAAGTACAACGTCACGTTCCCCATGTACGCCAAGATCTCTGTCAAAGGGTCGGACCAGGCCCCACTGTACGCCTACCTTACCAAGGAGACCGGAAAAGGGATCGCCGGCGAGATCCAGTGGAACTTCACCAAGTTCCTCGTCGATCGCAACGGGAACGTGGTGCAGCGCTTCGAACCCGCCGTCACCCCGGATTCAACAGATGTGACCGCCGCGATCG
This sequence comes from Candidatus Sulfotelmatobacter sp., assembly GCA_035279505.1. Taxonomy (GTDB): domain Bacteria; phylum Acidobacteriota; class Terriglobia; order Terriglobales; family Acidobacteriaceae; genus Sulfotelmatobacter. The sequence goes on from DATEHP010000204.1 coordinate 34,825, forward strand.
AGAAGCAACTGAAGCCATAGCAGGAAAAGGGATGGTAGCGTCCGCCCATCCACACCTGGTGTCACTTTCTTTGCCGTAGGAGGCAGTAGGAAACTTGTCCATCCACCGGTTTTGAAAAGGCGAGGGCTCTAGCCGCGCCGCTAGGATAGCTTTGAAGGAGCACCGCTTTCCAGGTGCGGAAAAACGTAGAACCGTTCTCCACATTCTTGTCATTCCGAAACGGCGTAGCCGTTGAGGAATCTGCTATCGACCGCAGCGCCAGGTTGCCGCCACAAGCAGATTCCTCCCTTCGGTCGGCATGACAAGCGGATATCACGACGGCCAAAATGAACTTGTTCTGCCAGGAAACGATGTGCCCGAATGTTGTACACACAGCGGGACTACTGCTCACGAGTGCTCTTTGCATAAAACGCCAGGAGTACGAGACACCCGACGAAGGATGGGAGACCCAACAAACGAGCTCCCCATACGGTTACCCTACTGATAATCAGCGAGACACAGCACAACAATCCCGCTATGCAAGCCATTCCGAGAAGCAAATCTGCTCTTGAGCGCTGAGCCCGACTATAGCACGCATCACAAATGTGCCGATGACTGACGCATTAGAGGGGTTTGAGTGAGATGGCGATGTTGCAACAGTTGTGGAACTTGGAGCTAGCCAGGTGGCTACGGACCCGCTCGAGACCTTCAAGTAGGCACACCCCGCCTTCGGAAAATGAGTGCCGAGAGAAAACTTAGCTACGCTTCGATCTCACCTGGCAATATAAGTTTCGTCGAACTATGGCCTTGACAACCGCTCCGCGGGCGAGCATTTTCGTCGTGTACCTCGCGACACACCTCGACAGAGTCTTGCAGAAAGCCGATTCTGCCTGAGCAGGCCTTTCCTGTTCGGCGCCGCAGTCCACGAACCTGCTCGTGCCCGATCCTCGTGGACTTAGAAGGAGATCGCCATGCAGAATCACGCACAACTGAAGATATTCTTTGGCAGAATGTTGACAGCACTCGCCACACTCACGACTCTGACCGCCCCGGCACAAGTAATACGTAGGGGGCAGTCTATCAGCCCTGCTGCTGTTGCGGCGCAGAAGGATGCTTATGAGTCTGCGCCCGAACGAGATCCGGCGTTGCAGGGAGCTGTTGCCGCTCAGCGCGTCGCTGCGGACCGCTCGCAAAAAAGAACACTCAACTCTAGCGTCATATCGACTGATAGCAGCCTTTTTCTGGCGGTCGTGACTTACGACCCAGGCGGCCAATCACTTTCAGTGGCGGCGGCGGATGTGAACGGAGACGGCGTCCCCGACCTGCTTGTAGGAAACGCGGGCCTTGCAGAGGGCTCAGTCGGAGTGCTGCTAGGCAAAGGCGACGGCACCTTCCAGCAGCTGATGACATACGATTCGGGTGGGTCGCAGGCCTACTCGGTTGCAGTCGCCGATGTGAATGGCGACGGCAAACCTGACCTGTTGGTGGCCAACTGTGGGCCCATCGGGATTAACGCCTGTAACCACGGCAATGGGCTCCTGGGTGTCTTACTGGGTAATGGCGACGGTACGTTCCGGCCAGTGATGACGTATGACTCGGGCGGAAGCACTGCCGTGTCGGTGGCGGTTGCGGATGTGAATGGCGATGGTAAACCTGACCTGTTGGTGGCGAATGAGTGCGGCACCAGCAGTATTTGTCAGCCCGGCTCAGTGGGCGTGCTGTTGGGCAATGGCGACGGCACTTTTCAGGTAGCGACGACCTATGATGCGAAATATGCCATTGTCGCGCTAGCAGTCGCAGATGTGAACGGAGATGGCAGGCCCGACGTGTTGACGGCCGTCGACAATACTTACCCCGGGAGCGTCGGTGTTCTATTAGGCAAAGGCGACGGCACATTCCAGCCGGTGGTCACTTACAGCTCAGGCGGAAACTCTGGGGCGTCGGTCGCAGTTGCGGATGTGAACGGGGACGGCAAGCCGGACCTGTTAGTCGGGAACGAGTGTGATCTTAACAATTGCCTACTCGGCTCGGTGGGCGTGCTGTTGGGCAATGGCGACGGTACCTTCCAACCCGCCGTGAGCTACGACCCGGGCGGAAGTGGAGCCCGCTCAGTGGCGGTTGCCGATGTCAATGAAGACGGAAAGCTCGATCTTGTCGTCGATAACTATTTCTACAACGCGATCGGAGTCCTGTTGGGCAATGGTGACGGCACCTTTCAGGCGGCGACGACCTACGACTCTGGCGGATTGAGCCCGATGTCGGTAGCGGTCGCGGATTTAAATGGGGATCGCAAGCCCGATGTTGCAGTAGCGAACTTTTGTGCGGGAAACGGCAATTGCCTACCAGGCCGCTTGGGCGTGTTGCTGAACAACACCACTGGAGGAGGCAAATCGACGACTTCGACTGCATTGTCCTCCAGTCTTAATCCTTCCACCTATGGCCAGAAGGTGACTTGGACCGCGACTGTTACCTCCTCCCGCTCAATCGTACCGACTGGGAAAGTGAAGTTCACTTGGAGTATCTATACGATTGGTTTGGCAACACTCAACAGTAGCGGCGTAGCGACTCTCAGCAGATCAAATCTTAACGCCAACCCCTATTCGCTGACGGCGGTCTATTCGGGCGATTCGGCAAATCTCGGCAGCACGTCCACTGCCCTGAACCAAGTGGTCTTGGAGACCACGAGCACGGCCACGCTCACTTCGTCGCCGAACCCGTCCACACAAGGGCAGGCCGTGACTTTCACGGCGAAGATTTCGTCCCCAACCGTGGTACCGACGGGACCTGTTACCTTTACGTCAGGCAAGACTGTGCTCGGGACAGTGCAACTACTTAGCAGCGGAAAGGCAAAACTGTCGATCTCGTCATTGCCCCTTGGCTCGACCAAAGTCACAGTGACGTACTATGGAGACTCCAACATCGCGAAGAGTTCAGCTTCGGTTATCCAGACGGTTCAGTAGAAACGGAGCACCTCAAACAGTGCTCTCTCGGGTCGATTGGAATCTCTGCGCTAGATCACCAGCTAATGTAACCACGCCATTACACGTTTTGCCCCGCGGCCGCCACGGGCGTTGTGCCGGTTAAGTCTTCGCGCCCGCACGATCCTCAGATGTCGTAATACAACGCGAATTCGTATGGATGCGGCCTCAGTCGGACCGCATCGACTTCCTTCGAGCGCTTGTACTCGATGTAAGTTCGCAACAACTCCTCGGTGAAGACGTCGCCTTTCAGCAGGAAAGCGTGATCTCGCTGCAGAGCGTCGAGCGCTTCCTCCAGCGAGCCCGGCATCGAAGGAATCTTGGACACTTCCTCTGGATCGGTTTCGTAGATATCTTTGTCGAGCGGCGGCCCCGGCTCGATCTTGTTTTCGATTCCGTCCAACCCCGCCATCAGCATGGCGGCAAATGCCATGTACGGGTTGCTACTCGGGTCTGGCGGACGGAACTCCACCCGCTTGGCCCTGGGCGCCGCCGAGTACATAGGAATCCGGCATGCAGCCGAGCGGTTACGTCGCGAATAGGCCAAACTCACTGGCGCTTCGAATCCCGGGACGAGCCGTTTGTACGAATTTGTTGTCGGCGCAATGATCGCCGACAGCGCCGGTCCGTGGTGGATAAGCCCTCCGATATACCACAGTGCGAGCTGCGATAGGCCGGCATATCCATCCCCGGCAAACAGCGGTTCCCCCGCTTTCCACAGCGACTGGTGCGTGTGCATGCCGCTGCCGTTGTCGCCAAAGATCGGTTTCGGCATGAAAGTGACGGTCTTTCCGTTACGGTTCGCTACATTCTTCACGATGTACTTGAAGAGCAGCATCTTGTCGGCCGAGCGCAGCAGCGAATCAAACTTCAAATCAATCTCGGTCTGGCCCCCGCTTGCCACCTCGTGGTGGTGGCATTCCACCTCCATGCCACAACTTTGCATGGTCAGCATCATCTCGGAGCGCAAGTCCTGATAGTGATCGGTCGGCGCGACCGGGAAATAGCCCTCGCGAAATCTCGGTCGGTAGCCCAGATTGTTCGCTTCCCTGCCCGAGTTCCATCTTCCCTCCTCAGCGTCGATGTAGTAAAAGCCGTACTGTTCGCGCTGATCGAAACGCACGTTGTCGAAAATGAAGAACTCGGCTTCAGCTCCGAAATAGGCTGAATCCGCGATGCCACTGGAACTCAAATACATCTCCGCCTTGCGGGCAATAAACCGGGGATCGCGATCGTAGGCCTGCTTGGTGACCGGATCGACCACATCACAGACCAGCACCAGGGTGGGAACCTCGGTGAAGGGGTCCAGCAGATGGCAGTTCGCGTCCGGCTTCAGCAGCATGTCGCTTTCGTGAATGCCCGCCCAAGCGCGAATCGAAGAGCCGTCAATCCCAAAGCCCTCGTCGAACGACGTTTCTGTCAATTGTTCGATCGGATACGAAACGTGGTGCCACAGCCCCGGAATATCGGTGAACCGCAAATCGAGAATCTTCGCATCATGCTGCCGGGCGAATTCGAGGACTGTCTTGGGGTCTGCCATAGGGATTCCTTCGCGGGAGTCAGTTCTAAAAGTCGTTGGCGGAGCAAGCTCCCCTAGAGACAGTCGCCTCGGCCGGTCCGCGAAGCGAAGCGAGCGGCTGCCTTCTCCGTGGATGTCGACGGCGCCTTCAGGGGCGAACGCCGGGCGGCCGACGGTGGTTTATTCCTCTGCTACAATCGGTCGCGTCGCGCAAACCGACGAGTGTAATGCCCATCGTCACCAGGCGCAATTCGATTGTTCTTATAGCCGGGATAAAGCGGAATTTATACTAAAGCTCTCAGCTCTTGGCTATCAGCCCTCAGTCAAGATCAACGATGTTGGGCTGAGAGCTGATAGCTGAAAGCTGCCCATGGACTTCGACCAGCTCGAAACGTTTCTGGAAGTCGCCCGGCACGCTTCGTTCTCGCGTGCCGCGGAGAAGCGTTTCCGCACGCAGCCGGCCATCTCCTCCCAAATTCGAGGCGTCGAGGAAGAAGTGGGGGCAAAGCTGTTCGACCGGTCCGGCGGCAAGGTTTCGCTCACGGCGGCAGGCAAGGCGTTTCTGAAGTATGTCGAAGAGACGCTCGACGCCCGCAAGGCCATGATGGTCGCCATCGCTGAAATGGAGCGCATCCCCCGCGGCGAGATCATTGTCGGCGCCAATGAGGGCACCTGTCTGCACATCCTGCCTCACGTTTTTTCCGATTTCAAGAAGCAGTATCCCGATGTTTCGGTCAACATCAAGCGCTCCGACTATGCCAAGATCCTCGAGTCCATCATCGACAACTCGGTCGACTTCGGCGTCATCTCGCTTCCCGTGAACGACAACCGTTTGACCGTAGTGCTCATCCATCGAGATGAGTTGATTTTGATTGCGCCGCCCCACCATCCTCTGGGAAAGATGAAGTCCGCGACGATTGCCGACGCAAGCAAGTTCCCTCTGATCGTTCCCAAGGCAGGGCACACACGCGACGCCATCGAACAGTTGTTTCATGAGCGCCGTCTGAAGCCCAACTTCACCATGGAACTCGATTCCAGCGAACTGCTCAAACGCTTTGTGGCCGCCGATGTTGGCATCGGTTTCATCTCCCGCTCGAATATCGAGGAAGACGTGCGAGCCAGGTCGCTCGCCGCCATTCCCATCGCCGATGCCCATGTCCGCCGCGATCTGGCGCTGGTCTTCCGCAAGGACAAAGCTCTGAGCCGCGCATCCCTGGCGTTTATTGACATTGCCGTCAAGCACAAATCTACGCAAGAATTGGTGCCAGCGCCTACCCGATGATGAGATCTTGCAGATGGCTCGCCGTCCTGCTTCTATTGGGAATAGAACTGCCATTGGGCCAGTCGCAATCGTCCGGAAAGTCTTTCGATCATCTGCCGGCGCCCGATCGGCAGCTGATTTCTGTAAAAGTTTCGGGGACCAGGCGCTACTCCGACGAAGCCATCATCGCCGCCAGTGGACTGCAGATGGGAACGACCGTTGTAGAAGACGATTTCAAGAAAGCCGCGCGCCGCTTGGGAGATCTCGGGGTCTTCACTGACATCGCATACAGCTACTCCTACTCTTCCGCCGGAACCAAGCTCGCTTTGCAAGTCGCCGATGCCGACAAGTTCGTGCCAGTGCGCTTCGAAGATTTCGTATGGTTCTCTGACGAGGAACTGCTTCGACGCATCAAGGAGCGCGCGCCAATGTTTGATGGTGAGGTGCCGCTTTCCGGCAATCTCGCAGACCGTGTTTCAGATGTTCTGCAGGCGCTGCTGGTGGAAAATGCCATCCCCGGCAACGTTGAGTACGAGCGGGCTGGCAAAACGAATGGTCCTGTTGATTCTATCGTCTACCGCATTTCTGAGGTTTTAATCCAGATCCGGAATGTCGAATTCACGGGCGCGGGCGAAGACGAATTGCCCGCACTGAAAGCCGCGGCGCAGCGTGTCTTCGAGACAGAGTACTCGCGCGGTGCCTTGAACGCCCTCGTGGAGCACCAATTGCTCCCCGTCTATTACACTCGCGGGTACCTGAAAGCCGCTTTCGGCGAGCCTCAACCCAAAGTCGTAAAAAAGCCTTCTGCCGACAGCGACGAGGCCGGCCCGCGCAACCTCACCATCGTGGATGTTACGTTTTCCGTCACTCCGGGGCGGCAATACAAGATCAAGGCACTGCAATGGTCTGGGAACAAGGAATTCTCCACCGACGTCTTGCAGAAAATGGTCCGGGCCCAGCGAGGAGATGTCGCGAATACGGTTCGAATCGGCGACAACTTAAAGGACATCCAGAAACTTTACGGCTCCCGCGGCTACGTCACCGCCTCCATCAAAGCCAATGCCGAATTCGACGATGCCGACGGAACTGCGCTCATCCATCTGGACGTAAAAGAGGGCTACGAGTATCACATGGGCGAACTCGAATTCCGGGGCCTCGACAATAGCCTCACAGCCAAGCTGCGCAATGCGTGGAAGCTCCGGCCCGGTGATGTCTTCGACTCCACGTACCTGAACGAATACCTACCCGCGGCTCACAAGCTCCTGCCCTCTGGCCTCGACTGGAACGTCTCCTCCCACGTCACTGCCAATGCACGCGACAAAACCGTCGATGTCGATCTGATCTATTCCGTCAAGGCCCCGAAATAGGACTTAAGCCGCCTTGTTCGTTTTTTGGAACAAGATTCATCGTTTTTTCAAACCCTCGCCGTCGCGATGTACTGTAGTCCCTCCTTCTCACGGAAGGTCCGGTAGCGGGCTGTCGCACAACTGGGTAGCAACAGCCCGCGACCCGGCTTAGGAAGCAGTCAGTGATCTTGTGATAGCACGGTACTTCAATTCACGGAAGGCCGTCGTGGTACCGAACGACCGCCATGCGCTGGCTTGTTCGCCGCGCAGTGCAAGTTTGCCCGGGCCCTCCCCCCTATTTCGAACCGGGCATCCGCGCGGAGGCGCGCGCCAGTGCGTCTCCGCTTTTTTGTCCTTTCTGCCCTTGTAACTTTGTTCCTGCAAGTGCATCTTTAGAGTGAAGGCTGGGTGGCGCGTTGCTGCCTTCCCTTGCGTCTTGAAAGAAAAACTACAAGGAGACTCTCTGATGAATGTCTGTACTCGGAACGCTGGAATCTTGTTATTGAGCCTGCTGATGATTGTCGGCCTTTCCGTTTCTACCGCTTTCGCAGCCGGCAAAAGCTACACCGGGACCGTAAGCGATGCTATGTGCGGCACTAAACATATGGGGTCTGCCGCCGAATGCACGCGCGCCTGCGTCAAGAAAGGCTCGAAGTATGCCCTGGTGGTCGGCGACAAAGTTTACACGCTCGACACGAGCGACAAGGCCGCTTTGGACACTCTAGACAAACAGGCTGGCGCCAAAGCTACCGTCACAGGAACCGAGAAAGACAGCACCATCACTGTCACCTCCGTCAAAGCCGACTAGGTTGCAAAGACCGGCGTCGACCTCAGGCTTCGGACCTCAGCCCTGACGAGCGAGGTCCGACGTCTAGAGGTCAAAGTCCTTTCGATCGCCTTCACGAGAAACCCTCTCGCTCAATTTTCTTGTTCCTATCCCTGAATTTCATATTTCCTTTACAAAGCATTGTGTTAGATTGTGCATTCTTAACATTCAAATTTCCTTTGTGGAGGACAGGTGAATTGGGCAAAGACATGGTTCCGAAGCGGATTTTCTTCACCAAAGGCGTGGGGAAACACCGCGAGCGGTTGACGTCGTTTGAATTGGCGTTGCGTGATGCGGGTATCGCTGCCCAGAATCTGGTGCGAGTCTCCTCGATTTTCCCCCCGAATTGCAAACTGCTGGCCCGCAAGGAAGGTGTGAAGTACCTCCATCCCGGCGAGGTTGTCTTCGCCGTGGTCGCCGAGAACTCGACCCGCGAACCCCACCGCCTGCTGGCTTCTTCGATCGGCGTAGCAATTCCCGCCGACCGCAACACCTACGGCTATCTGAGTGAGCATCACTCCTTCGGCGAGACCGAAGACGCTGCCGGCGAATACGCCGAAGAGCTCGCCGCCGAAATGCTGGCAACAACGCTAAACGTGGAATTCGACCCCGACCGCTCGTGGGACGAGAAAAAGCAGATCTATCGCCTCTCGAACAAGATTGTCCGCACCGCCAACGTCACGCAGTCGGCAGTGGGCGACAAGCGCGGCCTGTGGACGACGGTGATCGCGTCGGCGGTTTTAATCTTCGACTAACCGCCACAGTCATTCAGGCTCTGCAGCGACTTCCAGCCCAAGCTCTTAAAGACGCCATTCACGACTCGGTCACACCGCCGAGCGTGAAACTGGAAGCATCGGGCCGCGGTAGCCCCGACATCAGCATAGAGCTGCTTTCGGAGCTTGGCATGAGCCCGATGCAGTCGCACCTTGACGTTCTCCTGGGTCAAATTGAGGCACTGCGCCGTCTCCTCGGTGCTCATCCCTTCCACGTCGCGCAATATAAAGACCAGGCGGTGGTCGTCCGATAGCGACAACACTGCTTTCTCCAGGACCGCTGCAAGCTCCCGATCGTACGTTTCCTGCTCGGGACTTCGGTTGGTGGAAGTTGCGGAATTCATGATGTCTCCATGCGACTCGTCGGAAGGGTCGATCGATTGAAACCGCGCCCGATTGCGCGATCGCGCCAGCGCCTCGTGCACTGCAATCCGGGTCAACCAGGTCACGAACTTTGCTCGACCCTCAAAGCTGGCGAGATGCTGATAGGCACGCACATAGGCGTCTTGCATGACATCCTCTGCCTCGGCGTCGTCCCGCAGAATGGCCCTGGCAATCCGGTAGAGGCGCTGGTTGTGACGCCGCATGAGTAGCTCGTAGAGAGCAGTCTCGCCCGAAAGCACGCGCGCGACTACTTGCTCGTCGGTCCACTCCTCGTTTCTGGCTTGTTCCAGCAGGGCCGCGGTGGCCATCGGCGTTCTCCCCAAAATATTGAGTCGCAACTTGACGCAAGGTTACAGGTTTTTGTGTCTCTGGAATTTTGACATTCTTCTTACAAGTTCTTCGCCTCCGAACTGTAACCCGTCCTGCTCACCTCCGCTCTGCAGAGCAGACGCAAACGCGGTCGCCAGCCATGAGCGAACTGCTAAGCGAGGAGACGGATTTATGAAATATCGCAATATCGGAATCGTGTTCGTATTAGCTTGCACCGGCATCGGATTCTTCGCTCTTCCGGGTCTGACCTCATCGAAGTCGGCTGCATACCCGCCATCCGCGCCGATGGGAGCTCAGAGTGCCTCTCAAAAGCTCGATCAGGGTCGTCGCATTTTCCGGTTCGACACTTTCGGAGATCAATCATTCTGGGGAGACTCTCTCAAGCTCCATCAGGCTATCGAAGGCAGCAAGTTCGGCGGAGTCGGACCGGGAGTCAGCCCCAACACAGCACTGGCTGTCGGCTTGAAGGTTGATGCTGATGCTCTCCCTTCCTCATTGGTGCAAGCGTTAAAGAACGGCCAGGTAAACCTCAACGATCCCGCCGTGACGTTGGCGCTGTTGAAGTTGAACTCGGTCGTGGGCGTTACCGGATTTTTCAAACCCGACGGTACCTTGAAATCTGTGGGCATACAATGCGCGCTCTGCCATTCGACCGTCGACAATTCACTGGCGCCGGGCATCGGACACAGGTTAGACGGCTGGGCCAATCGCGACCTTAACGTGGGCGAGATCATTTCTCTGGCCCCCAACCTTCAGCCCTTTGCCGATCTGCTCGGAGTCGATCAAGCCACCGTACGCACGGTTCTCCAAAGCTGGGGACCGGGTCACTTCGACGCTGAACTGGCTCTGGATGGCAAGGCATTCCGTCCAGATGGCAAGACCTCTGCCGTATTGATCCCGCCTGCCTTCGGGCTCGCCGGCGTAAACCTCCATACCTGGACCGGCTGGGGCTCGGTCACCTATTGGAATGCCTTCGTCGCCAATCTCGAGATGCACGGAAAAGGAAACTTCTACGATCCCCGCCTCGACGACACCAACCAGTTCCCGGTCGCCGCCAAGGCTGGCTTCGGACATGTGAGCAACCCCACCGACTTGATCACTCCAAAGCTGGCGGCCCTCCATTTCTATCAACTCGCGCTTCCAGCACCCGACGCCCCCGCGGGAACTTTTGATCGTGAGGCGGCCAAGCGCGGGCAGAAGATCTTCAACGGAACCGCCAAATGCGCTACCTGCCATGTTCCTCCGCTCTACACCGAACCTGGCTGGAATCTGCATACGCCGAGTGAAGTGTGTGTAGACAGCTTCCAGGCCGACCGCTCGCCGGACCGGCGTTATCGCACCTCGCCCCTGGGTGCTCTCTGGACCCACACGAAGGGTGGCTTCTACCACGACGGCCGATTCGGCACGTTGCTGGATGTCGTGAACCACTACGACGGCTGCTTTAGCCTGGGGCTGACCACCACGGAGAAAGTCGATCTAGTCGAATTCCTGAAGTCGCTGCCCTGAGCAAGGCAAAAGGTATTGCCATGCGGAACCGGTGGAGCCGGAGAGGAATCTGGTGATCGCCAGCATCGTGCCCTCTGTCGGCGACAGCAGATTGCGCTTCGGCTTAACGCCGTATCGGAACGACAAGAACTGTACCGATTTGTTGTACGCGAGACTTACGCTCTGCCGTATCAACAGCTTAGGAAACAGAAAGGGGGTGCAAAGATTGGCACTTTGGTAACCATCATGATTAGTCGGATGTAATCTTCCGTTAACACGTTTCGGTTATGATAGAGGTGATCGTAAACGGTTGGGGGAGCGGCAAGGTTGGATATCGAAACCCGTAGAAAGAAGCAGCAGGCGCTCATGGTGCAGATGGTCGAGCGCAAGGTCCGTTCGCGGGCCCAGCAGCTTTATGAAAATCGTGGCCAGACCGAAGGCCAGGAATTGCAGGATTGGTTTCAGGCTGAGTCGGAAGTGCTTGACAATACTGTTGTTGCGCCACTCTATCGCCGCATGCGAGGGAGTGAGCCGAGCCAGCCCTCTGAGCCTGCCGAGGCTCACAGCTAACTAGTCTTATTTTCTAGCCGTAGCCTTCGTGCCCTTCCTAGAACCCTTCTTAGCCTTATCGAGTCTCTCCAGAACCGCAGCCACGATGATCGGTAGCCCTACGGTCGCGTCCACAAACACTTCACCAAATTTCCCGCCTTCCGACGGTGGCACAAACTTGCCCCACGAGATCGCCTCGCTGTAGGGACTACCCGATAGCCCGCCCCAATACACCGGCTCAGGACAGATTCGAAGACCGTAGTGATAGCGCTTCAGCGGCACGTTTTCACCCAGTCGCCGGTGACGCAGTTCGCAGAATGGTCCAAACTGCTGCGACCAATTTCGAGGCACGCCGCCACCGATCGTGAAAATCCCCAGTTTCTTCTGCCGCAGCAGAGTCGCCGCAAAGTGCTCCAGATCCTCAAAGGGATCGAATCGGATCTTGTGCCTCCCGGTAGACTCTCGCAGACGATTATTCAACGCCGTATCCAGGCCCAGCTCCGAATCACTGAACGCCGGCACAAACACCGGCACGCCTCTCTCATAGGCCGACTTCAGAATTCCCCGCTGTCCCTGTGCGTGCTTTGAAAGATAGGCCCCGATCGCATGATTCAGCTTGTACGAACACATGACTTCATTGTGGTCCCATGATTCCAGCACTGCGGACATAACTTCTTCCACGTCATCGAGGTTCTGCTCCGGCTCCAGGGTGTCGTACACGCGGTTGTAACCCTGCTCGTACAGTTCTTCGTCCGAGACTTCTGGATTTGCCCGGAAATGCGCCTTCCCGGTCGCCTCTACCAGCCCGTGCGCCATGAGCGCTCCGGTCGACACGATCGCATTCACAATTCCCCGATCGATCAGTTCCGCGATGATCAACCCCTGCTTGGCAACCGTCATCGCGCCGGCCAGCGTCATCACCACAAAGGCATCCTCGTCGAGAGCCATTGCTTCCAGTACGTCGGCCGCCTCGCCGAGTTGGCGTCCGGTGAACGCAGTCTTCGACATGGCCCGCACCAGGCCGTCAATGGATCGGATCTTGCCCAGATCCAGCGGTTCCAAGGGAATCAGCCGGTCCTCAATCGGATTGTGCAGCTTCCGGTCAACCCCCTCGCCACCAGCAGCCGCGTGGTTTTGAGACTTTGTCCCGGAATGCCCGTTGCCATGATTACCCTGTTTCAAGGACGCCTCCAAGCTCAACTCGAATTCTCCCGACGAATTACTCTACAGGAACAGGGTGAAAGGACGCCACGCGGAAGGCATTCGGATGACATCGCCTGATAGTGGGCACAATTTGCGTCCAGCTCAAGGTAAGATTTCCACAGAAATGGATCCGTTACCCGCATGACCATCGACGACATTCAGCTGCTCTACGAATACGACCGCTGGGCGAACCGCAGAGTTTTGCAAGCCGTTTCTGCCCTCAGCGTGGAGCAGTTCACGCGCGATCTGGCCGGCAGCTTTCGTTCCGTGCGCGACGCGCTCGTGCACATCATCGCCGGTGAATGGACCTGGCTTGTCTATTGGACCAAGCCATCCCACGCCCCAGCCTTACTTGCAGAGCTGAGGACGCAACGCGAGGCTCTGTTCAATCCAGCCACATTTCCTGATGTCGTCGCCGTGCAGACGAAATGGGCCGAAGTCGAGAAGGAACAAGTTGCATTCGTGAGCAGTCTGACAAATGAAACTTTGGAAAAAATGCTGCCTGCCCGTGGAACCCAACTCAGCTTGGCCCACCTGATGCAGCATCTGACGAATCATTCCACGTACCACCGAGGTCAAATCGCATTGATGATGAGGCAGCTTGACGCCGAGCCTCTAGCCACGGACTTCCACGTCTTCCTGGCGGAGGGCCGCCAGCCTGCCTCGACTACGTAATGCCGGGCAAGCGCAGATTCGAAGAGCAAATCGAAGCGCTGGACCAGCTTCGCCAGCAGCCGCCCGAAGCCCGCGTTGAGCCCTTACGCAAGGCGCTCGACCATCGCAACAACTTCGTCGTAGCCAAAGCGTCGGACCTGGTTCGCGAGCTCGGAATCACCGACTTGCTTCCCGAACTGCTCAAAGGCTTCGACCGCTTCTTCGAAAACCCGGAGAAATCGGATTCGCAGTGCTGGGCCAAGAACGCCATCAGCCGCACTCTGGCTGCGTTCGAGGTACAGGATCCGGAAGTCTTTCTCCGCGGCATGCGCCACATCCAACTTGAGCCTGTTTGGGGAGGCCGCTCCGACACCGCCGGCACCCTGCGTGCGACGTGCGCTCTCGCACTCGTTCAGTGCCGCCGCCTCACCAACGACCAACTTCTGGCACATCTCATCGATCTCTTCGCGGATAAAGACAAAACGGTCCGCGCCGAGGCGGCTCGTGCCGTCGAGCAGGTAGGCTCTCCGTCGGCTTCGTTGCTCCTTCGTCTCAGAGCCACTCTTGCCCATGACGAACCCGAGGTGCTGGGCGCCTGCTATAGCGGAATCCTCCGACTGGAAGGCATCTCTTCCATCCCTTGGGTCAGCCGCTTTCTTATCTCCGGCGACGATGCCGCTGGAGAAGCAGCTCTGGCCATCGCCGGCACGCGTTCGCCGGAAGCCTTCGACGCTCTGAGGAAGACGCTGGGCACGGCGTCCGACCCGTGGTTCCGATCCGTTCTGCTCTCAGCGATCGCTCTGACCCGTCAGGATGCTGCTATGGATTTCTTGCTGGATATGGTGAAGTCTGAATCCCTCGACGCCGAGCCCGCGATCGAGGCTGTGATTCGCTCCATGCCTTCAGAGCAATTGGTCCACCGCCTCGAAGACCTGGTCAAAGGTAATCCACGTCTGGTGAGTGCGTTAGCTGCGCAAAGATCATCTCACCTTTGAGGCGATAAGCACCAAGTATGAGCAGTAAGCCAATCAGGCTGACGGCTCATTGCTCGCCGGTCGAATGCTATATTGATCCCGGAGGTCGGAACGTTGTCGCCAGAAAAATTCCGCGTGGCCCTGGTCCAGATGTCCTGCGGCCCGGAGCCTGAGCAAAATCTCGACAAGGCCCTCAACCGGATCGCCGAGGCCGCCCAGCGCGGAGCCCAGGTCGTCTGTCTGCCGGAACTGTTCCAGACTCAGTACTTCTGCCAGCGTGAGGATCATTCCCTCTTCGATCTAGCCGAGCCCATCCCCGGACCCAGCAGCGAAAAACTGGGTGCTGCGGCTCGCAACAACGGTGTAGTCCTTATCGCATCGCTGTTTGAAAAACGTGCCCCTGGGGTCTATCACAACACGGCGGCGACCTTCGATAAGGACGGCTCCTTACGAGGCCTCTATCGCAAGATGCACATCCCTGACGACCCGCTCTATTACGAGAAGTTCTACTTCACACCTGGAGACCTCGGTTTCCGCGCCCTCGACACCAGCGCCGGAAGACTCGGAACGCTGGTCTGTTGGGACCAGTGGTATCCCGAGGGCGCACGTCTCACGGCTCTGCAAGGGGCAAGCATACTGTTCTACCCCACAGCGATCGGCTGGCATCCCGCCGAGAAAGCGGAGTTCGGCGTTGCCCAGCACGACGCCTGGCGCACCATCCAGCGCGCCCACGCCATCGCCAACGGAGTCTACGTCGCGGTCGTGAACCGCGTCGGCTTCGAAACTGGCAACATCCGCGGCAAGTCAGCCCCCGGACAGGGTCTGGAATTCTGGGGCGGATCATTCTTCTGCGATCCCTTCGGCCGCGTCCTTGTCGAGGGATCGCACGATCGCGAGGAGATTCTAGTCGGCGACGTTGATCTAAAGTCCCTGGAAGACATCCGCCGCAACTGGCCTTTTCTCCGCGATCGCCGCATCGACAGCTACGCTCCCATCACCAACCGTTTTATCGACGCAACTTAGGAAGACGCGAGATGTCAGATTTCTGCTTTCA